>NZ_CP150191.1:2112500-2430000 GCF_037965165.1 Ureibacillus sp. FSL K6-0786
ACGTGAAATTCCGTCGGAATCCGGGAGGACCATCTCCCAAGGCTAAATACTCCCTAGTGACCGATAGTGAACCAGTACCGTGAGGGAAAGGTGAAAAGCACCCCGGGAGGGGAGTGAAAGAGAACCTGAAACCGTGTGCCTACAAGTAGTCAGAGCCCGTTAACGGGTGATGGCGTGCCTTTTGTAGAATGAACCGGCGAGTTACGATTACGTGCAAGGTTAAGCAGAAAATGCGGAGCCGCAGCGAAAGCGAGTCTGAATAGGGCGTTTTGAGTACGTGGTCGTAGACCCGAAACCAGGTGATCTACCCATGTCCAGGGTGAAGGTGAGGTAACACTCACTGGAGGCCCGAACCCACGCACGTTGAAAAGTGCGGGGATGAGGTGTGGGTAGCGGAGAAATTCCAATCGAACTTGGAGATAGCTGGTTCTCTCCGAAATAGCTTTAGGGCTAGCCTCGTGTGAAGAATACTGGAGGTAGAGCACTGTTTGGACTAGGGGCCCACCTCGGGTTACCGAATTCAGACAAACTCCGAATGCCAGCTATTTATACACGGGAGTCAGACTACGAGTGATAAGATCCGTGGTCAAAAGGGAAACAGCCCAGACCACCAGCTAAGGTCCCAAAGTAATCGTTAAGTGGAAAAGGATGTGGCGTTGCTTAGACAACCAGGATGTTGGCTTAGAAGCAGCCATCATTTAAAGAGTGCGTAATAGCTCACTGGTCGAGTGACGCTGCGCCGAAAATGTAACGGGGCTAAACGATTCACCGAAGCTGTGGATTCGTGCGTTGCACGAGTGGTAGGAGAGCGTTCTAAGTGCGTCGAAGTCAGACCGGAAGGACTGGTGGAGCGCTTAGAAGTGAGAATGCCGGTATGAGTAGCGAAAGATGGGTGAGAATCCCATCCACCGAATGACTAAGGTTTCCTGAGGAAGGCTCGTCCGCTCAGGGTTAGTCGGGACCTAAGTCGAGGCCGAAAGGCGTAGACGATGGACAACAGGTTGATATTCCTGTACCACCTCCCCGCCGTTTGAGTGATGGGGGGACGCAGGAGGATAGGGAATGCACGCCGTTGGTCGAGCGTGTCCAAGCAGCAAGGCGTGGAAGTAGGCAAATCCGCTTCCTAATACGCTGAGCTGTGATGGGGAGCGCGTTACGCGCGAAGTTCCTGATTTCACACTGCCAAGAAAAGCCTCTAGCGAGGCGGGAGGTGCCCGTACCGCAAACCGACACAGGTAGTCGAGGAGAGAATCCTAAGGTGAGCGAGAGAACTCTCGTTAAGGAACTCGGCAAAATGACCCCGTAACTTCGGGAGAAGGGGTGCTCATTGGGGTGCAAGCCCTGATGAGCCGCAGTGAATAGGCCCAGGCGACTGTTTAGCAAAAACACAGGTCTCTGCAAAACCGTAAGGTGAAGTATAGGGGCTGACGCCTGCCCGGTGCTGGAAGGTTAAGAGGAGGAGTTAGCGCAAGCGAAGCTCCGAATTGAAGCCCCAGTAAACGGCGGCCGTAACTATAACGGTCCTAAGGTAGCGAAATTCCTTGTCGGGTAAGTTCCGACCCGCACGAAAGGCGTAACGATCTGGGCACTGTCTCAACGAGAGACTCGGTGAAATTATAGTACCTGTGAAGATGCAGGTTACCCGCGACAGGACGGAAAGACCCCGTGGAGCTTTACTGTAACCTGATATTGAATTTCGGTGCAACTTGTACAGGATAGGTAGGAGCCGTAGAAGGGGGAGCGCCAGCTTCCCTGGAGGCGCCCTTGGGATACTACCCTGGTTGTACTGAAATTCTAACCCGCAAGCCTGATCGGCTTGGGAGACAGTGTCAGGTGGACAGTTTGACTGGGGCGGTCGCCTCCTAAAAGGTAACGGAGGCGCCCAAAGGTTCCCTCAGAATGGTTGGAAATCATTCGCAGAGTGTAAAGGCATAAGGGAGCTTGACTGCGAGACCTACAAGTCGAGCAGGGTCGAAAGACGGGCTTAGTGATCCGGTGGTTCCGCATGGAAGGGCCATCGCTCAACGGATAAAAGCTACCCCGGGGATAACAGGCTTATCTCCCCCAAGAGTCCACATCGACGGGGAGGTTTGGCACCTCGATGTCGGCTCATCGCATCCTGGGGCTGTAGTCGGTCCCAAGGGTTGGGCTGTTCGCCCATTAAAGCGGTACGCGAGCTGGGTTCAGAACGTCGTGAGACAGTTCGGTCCCTATCCGTCGTGGGCGTAGGAAATTTGAGAGGAGCTGTCCTTAGTACGAGAGGACCGGGATGGACACACCGCTGGTGTACCAGTTGTCTTGCCAAAGGCACCGCTGGGTAGCTATGTGTGGACGGGATAAGTGCTGAAAGCATCTAAGCATGAAGCCCCCCTCAAGATGAGATTTCCCATTGCATAAGCAAGTAAGATCCCTCAAAGACGATGAGGTAGATAGGTCCGAGGTGGAAGCACGGTGACGTGTGGAGCTGACGGATACTAATCGATCGAGGACTTAACCAATCATTTCAATGTCGTTATCCAGTTTTGAGAGAACAACCTCTCGTTATTAAAAAATATAAAAAATACTTGAAAAAAGTATAGAATATGATATAATAATACTTGTCTTTCGGTAAGGAATAAAGCCTAGTGGCGATAGCAAAGAGGTCACACCCGTTCCCATACCGAACACGGAAGTTAAGCTCTTTAGCGCCGATGGTAGTAGGGGGCTTCCCCCTGTGAGAGTAGGACGTTGCTAGGCTTATATAAAATCATTCCGAAGTAGCTCAGTGGTAGAGCAACCGGCTGTTAACCGGTTGGTCGTAGGTTCGAATCCTACCTTCGGAGCCATTCTTCTTGGAGAGTTGTCCGAGAGGCTGAAGGAGCACGATTGGAAATCGTGTAGACGGGGATAACCTGTCTCAAGGGTTCAAATCCCTTACTCTCCGCCATAATTAAGAGATTGGCCCCTTGGTCAAGTGGTTAAGACACCGCCCTTTCACGGCGGTAACACGGGTTCGAATCCCGTAGGGGTCACCAATTCGGAGGATTAGCTCAGCTGGGAGAGCACCTGCCTTACAAGCAGGGGGTCGGCGGTTCGATCCCGTCATCCTCCACCATAAAAAACAATTAACATTATCGCGGGGTAGAGCAGTCTGGTAGCTCGTCGGGCTCATAACCCGGAGGTCGCAGGTTCAAATCCTGTCCCCGCAACCAAAGTGGTCCCGTGGTGTAGCGGTTAACATGCCTGCCTGTCACGCAGGAGATCGCGGGTTCGAGTCCCGTCGGGACCGCCATAAAAAGTGGGTCGGTAGCTCAGTTGGTAGAGCATTTGACTGAAGATCAAAGTGTCGGCGGTTCGATTCCGTCCCGACCCACCATAAATATGCCGGTGTAGCTCAATTGGCAGAGCAACTGACTTGTAATCAGTAGGTTGAGGGTTCGATTCCTTTCGCCGGCACCATACTTTCCGGAGGGGTAGCGAAGTGGCTAAACGCGACGGACTGTAAATCCGTTCCCTTTGGGTTCGGCGGTTCGAATCCGCCCCCCTCCACCATTACAGGGGCATAGTTTAACGGTAGAATAGAGGTCTCCAAAACCTTTGGTGTGGGTTCGATTCCTACTGCCCCTGCCATTTTTAATTTTCATCAAGATATTTTGGCGACTGTGGCGAAGTGGTTAACGCATCGGATTGTGGATCCGACATACGTGGGTTCGATTCCCATCAGTCGCCCCATACATATTTTAATATGCCTGCTTTTGGCGGCTGTGGCGAAGTGGTTAACGCATCGGATTGTGGATCCGACATACGTGGGTTCGATTCCCATCAGCCGCCCCATAAAATAGAATATAAGTTGTTTATATAATATTATTGGGGTATAGCCAAGTGGTAAGGCAACGGATTTTGATTCCGTCATGCCCAGGTTCGAATCCTGGTACCCCAGCCATTCATGCGGAAGTAGTTCAGTGGTAGAACACCACCTTGCCAAGGTGGGGGTCGCGGGTTCGAACCCCGTCTTCCGCTCCAGTAATTTGGCGGCTTAGCCAAGCGGTAAGGCACGGGTCTGCAACACCCTTATCACCGGTTCGAATCCGGTAGCCGCCTCCAAAAAAATAAATATCGGTTTAACCGATTTATTTTTTTCTCTTTTTTATTATGCCGATGTGGCGGAATTGGCAGACGCGCACGACTCAAAATCGTGTTCCCAAAAGGAGTGTGGGTTCGACTCCCACCATCGGCATTAGGATTCAAGGAAACCTTATATCATCAAACCCTTCAGTAATAATGCTGAAGGGTTTTTTTGTGCGCCCGGCATGTACATGAACTATAGGGTGTAAGTCCCGAACCCCGAAGACAGAAGTAGAGGTTAGCCAAGAGCAAGGGTGTCCGTGGTGACGCGGAATCTGAAGGAAGCTGGAGGCAAAACACCGGTCCGAGGAACACGAACCTCATATAAGGCTAGGTATGATTGAGTGAGTTTGCAAAACAAAACAAAGCTCTTTCTGTCGAAGGTCATATCGAGTAGATGAGGCGGATAGATGGTGTGAAAGTGCATGTACTTACCCGGGGAGGTCTGGCGGATAGGTGAAGTACGCTTCATAACCTACTTAGTGATAAGTAGCTGAACCGTCAGAAGTCAGCAGAGGTCATAGTATTAGTTGGTCTAGAACAACTAAGAAGGACCGAACAATTAAGAGAGAATAGCCCTTGGCATTCAGTGAGTCATGATGAAAACAGAAAACGTAGTACCTCACTTGAGGAAGGAAGCGGTGAATCCCGTGGGAGACCTCTTGGAGGGTGGAGTGACCACTGGCATAAAGAGAACAGCTATTCACGGAAGTTATAAAGACTTGCGTCAATTATCTTAATTGAACCGCCGTATACGGAACCGTACGTACGGTGGTGTGAGAGGACGGGAGTTAATCGCTCCCTCCTACTCGATTCGTTCAAAACATATGGTGTTTTAACCACTTTGAAAATAGAGTGGTTTTTATTTAGGGAAATTGCAGGAATTAAAATACTTTAGGTGCGATTTAACGTGAATGGTTGCAAAAAAGGACATATCTAAACGGTGCCATTACATACCGTGAAACATCAAAATGTACAAGCAATAAATTCTTGAAGGATTTTTTTAGTAAAATGGATGGATTACGATTTTGTGGCGGTGGCTATATGCTACCGCCAATTTATTTAGTTTAACGTGTTGAAAGGCGAATCAATTCCGATAAGGAGAAACAGTCTATCAATTTTCAACTCGATTGTTGCCAATCTAGTAGCTATAATAGATTATAAAATATTCAAAAAATTCATATATCTTATTGAAGTTTACGTTAACGTCAATGTTATAATAAGACAAATTCGAAGAGGTGAGTGGAATGAAAACAATACGAGAAGTTGCAAAGCTATTCAATGTTACGCCTAGGACACTCAGATATTATGAAGAAATTGGATTGCTTTCGCCGACCCGTTCTCATTCAAAATTGCGCACCTTTTCGAAAAAAGAAATTGCAAAATTAAAATTGATCATGAGGGGCAAAAGATATGGCTTTTCACTTGACGAAATAAAGGAGATGATTATGCTCTTTGATCGCGACCGTACTGGTATTCAGCAGCTAGAAAGAACTGTAGAGTATGGTGAACAGAAAATCAAAGAAATTGAAGAAAAGATTCAAGAGTTGACCCAATTGAAAAGAGAGTTAGTGGAGTTGCATGCGACATTTAGCGAAAAATTAGCGAAATTAAAGGGGGAAAATGCTAAAAATGAATAGTTCCATGTTATTAGCAAGAAATGCCCGTAAATATCCAATGAACGAAGCGGTGATTTGTCAAGGCCGACGGGTGACTTATAAAGAATTGGACGAACTCGTTACTCGTTTTAGCCATGCTTTGCTCAATCTTGGTATTAAACAAGAAGATAAAGTCATTATCTTTATGCCAAATGTATTGGAATTTGTCGTTAGTTATTTTGCTATCCAACGAATTGGAGCAATTGTTGTTCCAGTCAATGCAAGATTCACTTTATCGGAAGTAGAATACGTAGCGGAACATGCTCAAGCAAAAGCCATTATTGCCCATGAAGCGATCTTTGCAGCAGTTGAAAACATAGAAAATATCAATCTAAAAATTAAATCAGGGACCAAAAAAGAAGGTTGGCATGATTTTGACGAATTAATTGAAAACGCTACCAATACCCCAATACAATGTCTTTTAAATGAAGATGATTATTCAACTATCCTCTATACATCGGGAACTACGGGAAAACCTAAAGGAGTTTTATTTAGCTATCGAAACATTTTAGCGGTTGCCCACATGATTGCAATTGAAATGGAAGTCAAACCAGAAAGTCGTATGTTGTTAATGATGCCACTAACCCATTCAGCACCACTACATTTATTCCTAATGTCAGCAGTACTTGTTGGAGCAACAAATGTACTCACTCCAACTTTCACGCCAGATTTATTCATCGACACAATCGAAAAAGAAAAAACAACTCACTTTTTTGGAGCACCTGTTGCCTATTTAGTTACAGCTTCTCATCCGAGATTACAAACGGCAGACTTATCATCAATGAAATGGTGGGTTTATGGTGGTGCACCATTATCTGAAAAAGAGGTGCGTTATTTACAAAAAGCATTTAGAACAGACAACTTAACTTGCGTATATGGTCTAACAGAGGCGGGGCCAAGCGGAACGTTGTTATTCGGCCATGAACATAAAGAAAAAGCAGGTAGTATTGGGAAGCGAGCAGCATTTGGAACAGAAATTCGGATAGTGAATGACATGGGAGAAGACGTCCTTGCTGGTGAAATTGGAGAAATCGTATTGTTTGGAGAAGGAAATATGGTCGGCTACTATCGCGATGAAGAAGCAACAAAACAAGCCTTTATCGGTGAATGGTTAAGATCTGGCGATTTAGCACGTGTAGATGAAGATGGCTATATTTGGATTGTTGACCGGAAAAAAGATGTGATTATTTCAGGTGGCGTTAATATTTATCCAAAAGAAATTGAAGATCGAATTTTACAATTTGAGGGAATTCATGAAGTGGCTGTCATCGGTGTGCCACACCCAGAATGGGGAGAAACGGTGAAAGCTGTGTTTGCGGCGAAAAAATCAATTGATATCGAAGAATTAAAGGCGTATTTATCTAGTCATTTGGCGAAATACAAAGTCCCACGTATTTATGAACAAGTAGAAGCTCTCCCTCGAAATGCCTCAGGAAAAATCTTGAAACAACAATTGAAAGTGCAGGCGATTACGGAATGAAAGTATTACAAAACTTGGTTACTGAGAAGGAGACAAACTTTTTTACAAGTGATGAAACTCTACAAAAAATACTAAAGCAAATGCTTGATAAAGACTTCTATGATTATGCAATGCGAGAACTAACAGATTTTGGGTCACTTGTATGCGGTGAAATTGATAAGCGTGCTAAACATACGGATCGAGAAGGAGAACCTCGTCTCATCCGTTACGATAAATATGGAGAAGAAGTATCTGAAATTTGGGTCAATGAAGGATATAGAAAAACAGTTGAACAAACTTACAATACAGGAATTGTAGGTTACGTGCATAAAGAGATTCCACAACTCGGAAGAAAAGGGAACTATGTTTATAGTTTTGCCCAAGGGTATCTTTTATCCCATGCGGAGCCAGGATTTTATTGTCCTGTGACGTTGACATTAGCGACTGCTTATTTGTTAGACCATTATGCAGATGAAGAGTTGAAGGCAAAATTTTTACCACACGTTTGTTCAACTGGGGAAGTAGAGTTATTTGAAGGGGCAACTTTTTTAACGGAGCGACAAGGTGGATCAGATGTTGGAGCAAATATGGTTGAAGCAAGATTTGACGGTACTCATTATCGATTATATGGAGAGAAATATTTTGCATCCAATGCGGGGATGTGTGGAGTGGCAATGGTATTGGCTCGCATGCCAGGTGCTCCAAAAGGTACAAAAGGTCTAACTTTATTTGCTGTTCCTTGGAGGAATGAAGACGGTTCAATCAATAATCTGCGCATCCGTAGGTTGAAAGATAAATTGGGAGTGCGCGCTGTGCCTTCAGGTGAAGTAGAATTTGACGGATCCATAGCTTATGTGGTCGGGGATCCGAAAAAAGGGATCTATTATATGCTTGAGGCATTAAATTTATCAAGAATTTGTAATGCGGTCGCTTCTGTCGGAATCATGAGAAGAGCGTTTCTAGAATCAAAATATTATCTATCAAATCGCGAAGCTTTTGGTCAAAGATTAATAAATTATCCAATGATTCAAGATTCTTTATCAAAAATGGCTGCAAAACTTCATGTTGAAGTAGCAACGACCTTTGACTTGATTCAATTATATGATTTGGTAACGAACGGTAAAGGAACTGAGCGAGATACTATTTTAAATCGATTGAACATTGCAATAATGAAGAAAGAAACTGCTGAACAAGCTGTTCGTTTCGCCCAAGAAGCGATTGAACTTCATGGCGGAAATGGTTATATTGAAGATTTTGTCACGCCAAGATTATTACGTGATGCTCAAGTGTTAACTGTTTGGGAAGGAACGGCAAATATATTAGCCCTAGAAGTAATACGATTATTTAAGAAATATAACGCACATGAGTTATTTATAGAAGAAATAAACAATCGTTTGAAGAAAGTGAAAGAATCCAACTTAAAACAAATTGTTATGGAAAAACTAGAAGAATTAGCGGAAGAATTAGAAACGTTTGTTGCTTTAGATGATGCACTGCAAACATTTGAAGCGAAAGGCATCACACAGAAATTGGCATGGATGTATGAAAGCATAGTAGCTGTTGAATGGGGAAGCCAGTACGGTGAAAAATATGAAAAACTAGCTGAAATCTATTTAGAAGATACGTGGAAGCTTCGAAAATTAGGAGATTCAATGAAAACAGTTTTATATTTTGATGAAGTGGTATAAGTGTATGACATCTATTGGTTTTGACAATCTTGGATGGTTAAAAATACGGTGATTGTAAATTAGAAAAATCCTTATTGGGTCACTCCGATAAGGATTTTTTGATCATCATTCATCGTGATTCTAAGAAAGTAGGTGTTAAAAATTAAATGTCAAAACGCATTTAAAAGTAGATTTTTATCTCTTACAACTTTATATTTACTCCTTCAATCCTACTTTTTACACAATATATAAAAGAAAGAAATCTTACATCTCAAGTGGTGGATATTTCTCTATTTCTTCTTATTCGATAGAAGCATCGAAATATTGTATAATACAATTATTGTTTGGAGGTGATATTTAATGGCAGATAAAATAAATTATCAGCCAGAAATTGGAGCTTCCCATGCAAAGTCTGTTACTGAAATGGCGATACTTTGCATGGGTGGATTGTAATTAAATCGCCTATGGTCTATCCCGTTTCTGAAACAGCTTTGCATATAACGTTAATTTCTTTATTAAATTAATTAAGGAGCTGTCAGGAATGGAAAATTATAATGTAACAAATTTTGAACCTTTTATTAGAAATGACCAATATAATTTTATTAAATACGAACTAAAGAATATTATTTCAGCATATTCGTCTATTAAAGATAAGGAAACGCTTAATGCTTTAAAATTGAATTCCCTAGATAAGATTCTAAACTTGTTTCCTGAGTTAAGTAATGAACAAATAGAATACTTTAATTATATTATTGAAATAGAAGAGGAAGCTCAAGCTAAGCATTTTCTTGAGGTATTAAAACAATTTGTTATTCCGTTTACGAATTTAACAGATAAAACTATAAGAAAACTCTTTCCTAAAATTAAAAAATTAAGAGTTCCTTCCCTTGAGGAATTAGATCTTAAGCAAATTTCATATTTTGGTTGGAACGATATTGGGTTAGGAAGAAAGTTTCTTATTGTAGAATATAAAGGCAAATTAATGGGTATTGAAGGAACATTTAAGGTAACAAACAAAGGGATATGTTCTTTATGTAACAGGTATGAAGAAATTGGTTTGTTTATGGCGAATGTAAAAAGTGGAAAAGAATCGTATACGAATAGAGGAAATTATATTTGTAAAGATAGTCAGAAATGTAATGAAAATATCACTTCAATAGACAAACTAAATTATTTCATTGAAATATTAAAAAATTAACTGTGGGTTCAATCCCACAGTTTTTTTACTTTCTAAAATTCAAATTCCCATAATAATTATCAAAGAATGGAATAAAATTTTTATCTTTACAGAATTACAAGAAATCAATAAGTTAAGCAAGCTTGTTATAAAAGACAAAAATGAAATGAGTTAATCAAAAAACAACATATCAAAATCTCCCGACAAATTCTTGATTAAAAAACTAACCACCATTAAACAAAACAGTATATAGAGTAACGTGAAAAGTAAATACGGTTCCTTTTTAAGATAGCTAAGGGCGTACTTTTCAACGTTTATTACGTACTCGTAATGACTTAGAATATTGTTTAGAGCAATCATTGAAAGAGATTCAAATTGGTAATATTGAGGATTTACGATAGTGACAAATTAATACAAAGAGGAGATCAATATGATTCAATATCAAGACAAACACCTCACCGTATTCGAAAGCCAACTTTATAAAACTACGTCCACTGTTATTCAAACTGAAGATTGTGTGATTGTCGTCGATCCATGTCTGCTTCCTTCTGAAGTGGATGAAATTCGTGAGCATGTAGTAAGCATGAAAGGAAACCGACCTGTTTATTTGATTATCACTCATTCCGATTGGGACCACATCGTGGGGGCTGGAGCATTTCCAGAAGCAATTGTTATTGCTAGCGAAGCCTTTCAGTTGAAAAATCCAAATGAGATTCTGGAACAAGTAAAGGCGTTTGATGATGAGTATTATATCGATCGAAAAACTCCGGTAGTTTATCCCAATGTGGATATTGTTGTGAAGAAAGACGGCGAGCAACTGAAAATCGGCAATACCACGCTCACTTTTTATGAAGCGAAGGGACATACGGATGATGGCATCTTTGCAATTGTTGAGCCTCTCGGGATTTGGATTGCAGGCGATTATTTATCCGATATAGAATTCCCATTTATTTATTCAAGTTCAACCGACTATATGAAAACATTAGAAAAAACGGAAGCGATTTTATCGAATCACCGAATTAAATTCTTAATTACAGGGCATGGCCATGTTGCTCGCAGCACAGAAGAAATTCTAATAAGAAAACAGGATAGCCTTAAATATATTAATAATCTTAAACAAGTGATTCAGTCCAATGCAGAACATGAACATTTAGTTGATTCATATCGTTACAAAAGAAGTTTAAAGAAGTGCCATGAGGAAAATGTACGGTTCTTGTTGAATGAATAGGTGCTAGGTACAAAAAGTGCCTGGCACCTAATACAATTGATTTTCAATTTCTTTTGCGGCTTGTTGCATTTTTTGTATGAGTTCTGTTTCATTGTAATCCGTATATCGAATTACTGGAATGACTATGCTGATTGATGCAATGGATTCCTGTGCTGCATTTAAAATGGGAACAGATATGGACCATGCTCCGCGAACTCTTTCACCGTTGCTGATGCAATAGCCTTGCTCACGAATTTGTTCCAATTGTTTCAGGAGCTGTTCCTTTGTTTTTACGGTATGTTCAGTAATCTTATCTAATTGAACATTATTTACATAATCCTTATAATTAGGCATAAATGCAAGCAGCGTTTTTGATGATGCTCCTGCGTAAAGTGGGGAAGTGTCACCTACTAGCATTTTTGTTGAAAGTGGATATGATGAATCAAAATTTAAAATGCATCTTCGTTCATAACCATCGATGATATTAAGTGAAAGACTTTCTTTTGTTTCTTCGTTTAAACGTTTTAAAATGGGTTCTGCTACAAGAATTAAGCTCGACTCTTGTTTCACTAAGTTTCCTAAATATAATAATGAGTGGCCGAGTTGATAACGCTTTGTTTGCTCATTTTTATGCAAAAATCCTTCAACAACGAAGGTAGAAACAATGCGTTGCAAACTGGAGATGGTTATTCCAGTTTTTTTGCTGAGTTCTGTTAAGGAAAGACTCGGTTCATCATTTGAGAATGCTTTTAATACTCGAATGGCTTTGTGCAGCGATGTAATTGTATAGTTTTTTTCATATGTTACTTTATCCAATTCTTACACCTACTTCACGCAGTTTTTTAGTTTAACACTTGTCCGGGAAACCTACTTCATTAAAGAGAAAATGCAAAATGAGTTCTTTTGCTATTCCATTATTATATAAGAATATTTAAGTTGTTTCATATTAACGAAAGTGTTTTATGACTGTTTAAAATTTATTGGTTGTTCCAAATACTTATCGGAATGTTCGCCAAGCAATGGAGGTGCAAGTTTATATTGGATATTTAAGCCCGAAAATTGCAATGGATTTTTAATGAATTTGACTTTGCCATATTGAGGATGTTCGAGTTCTCCAATTAAGTTGCGAGCTTTTACTTGAGGCTGCTCAAGAGCTTCAGCAATGGTATGCACTTTTCCACAAGGGATTTTATATTGATGTAATAAGAGAATCCATTCATCCCGTGTTTTAGTAAGCGTAATTTCAGATATCATTTGGCTAAGAATCGATTCATGTTTTTTGCGCAGGGAATTCGTTAAGAAACGTTCATCTTCCACCCATTCTTCGTGGCCAAGCATTTTACATAGTTTACGGAACTGGTCATTTGTACCTGCACAAATCATCAATGGACCATCTGCACAATTGAAAACTTGATATGGAGCGACATTATTATGAAGGTTGCCTAAACGTTTAGAAATGAAGCCGGCATTAATATAGGCACTTGCAACATTTGCAAGGCTGCTAATTTGCACATCAAGCAGGGAAAGATCGATAAATTGTCCTTCTCCAGTCATGTCACGCATGCGCAATGCTGATAATACGCCAATGACAACATATAGAGAAGTTAAAATATCGGCAATAGGCACCCCGACTTTTGTCGGCTCGCCATCCGGTTGCCCTGTAACGTCCATTAAACCGCTCATTGCTTGAATGACTGGATCGAATCCAGGCATATGTGCGAGAGGACCAGTTTGGCCGAATCCTGTTACTGCACAATGGATGAGGCGGGGATTGATTTTTTTTAGTTCTTCGTAATGAAGCCCCATCCGCTGCATATCGCCAGTTTTGAAGTTTTCTAATAAAATATCTGCATCTTTAATTAAGTTTTTTAATTGTTCTTTCCCTTCATCCGTTTTTAAATCAAGCGTGATGGAGAGTTTATTGCGGTTGGCACAAAGGTAGTAGGTGCTTTGTCCATTTATGAATGGACCCCAATCACGCATGCTGTCCATGCCTTTTGGATGCTCGATGCGGATGACTTCTGCACCTAAATCGCCTAAAATCATAGAGCCTGCTGGTGCAGCATAAACTCGGGATAAATCTATGACTTTTATATTTTGTAGAGGCTGTTGCATATTCAATTCTCCTCTCTAAATTTACTTTCCAGAGAATTTACGTACTGCATGTTTCCCTATACTTGATGAAGTTATATATCATTCGGCTTCTTTTTTCATTACTACATCTATATTGCACCCGAATAGTTGTCTTATTTATAAAAAGGTTTACGCTTATTGACTACTGCATCTACGCCTTCTTTAAAGTCATCAAGTTCTGTCACAATGGCCATTTGAGATGAAATGTAGTCAAGCGCTGAGCGTAAATCCATTTTTTGGCTTTGATAAACTGCCCGTTTAATAAAACGAATGGCTGTTTGCGGTCCATTTGCAAGCTTTTCTGCATACGAGCGGGTAAATTGTTCAAGTTCATTATCATCTACAACAAAGGTTACGAATCCCAATTCTTTTGCTTCCTCAGCTGTAAAAATCCTTGCGGTCCAAAACATATCCAATGCTTTGTCGATGCCAACAAGTTTCGGTAAATAATATGCACCACCATCTCCTGGCACAATGGCAACGTTTATATAGCTTTCCGATAACTTTGTTGAGACTGCAGCAATTCGAATGTCACACATTAATGCCATATCCAGTCCAGCTCCCATTGCAAAGCCGTGTATTTGTGCAATCACAGGTTTATCGATTTCTTCCAAAAGCAAAGGAATTCGTTGAATTTTCTTCCATAGTGAATTTTTACGTGCCAATCCGGTGGAAGAGATGTCCTCCTTGCTTTTGAAAAAACCTTCTCCGGCTTGCATGGCTTTCACATCGCCCCCAGCACAAAACGCTTTTCCGTTTCCTTTTACAATGACCACTCGTATCGAATCATCATCTCTTACTGTTTCCAGTGCTTTTATCCAATTGGCAATCATTTCTTCGCTAAAAGCGTTATAGCTTTCAGGACGATTTAATGTAATCGTAGCAATATGATTTTCTACTTCAAAAATTAAATCAGCCATAAAAAATCTCTCCTTTAAAATTCTTCTTCTATCTTTCTGCTAAGTTTCGTTATTAAAAAAATATCTGAGTCAAAAAATTTCAAAAGGTGAAAGGGGAAGGTGATACGGGATGTTTACTGATATCTTTCCAGTGAAACACTGGAGGAAAGTGCAGTAAAACGTCCCGAAAGCACGGCTTTTCTTAAATTTACTCAATTGAGAAATATTATTTTTTTACAACTGTTTGAGCTGTTTTTGTGAGATAAGCCCACAATTCAGCATCACGATTCAATAAATAGTCGGCAATATGTTCACTCCAAAAATCCGCATTTGTTCCTTCATCCCGCCAAGCCCATAAACGTCGAGTGTATTGGTGTAATGCATGTTCATGTGTCGTACCAATTGCAGCATGCAATTGATGGGAAACGGAAGCAACTGTTGAAATTGCGTCTTCAAAACGGATGCGCGCAAATGCAACTTCATGCAATAATTTTTGTGATTGAATAGCGGCACAAACGTTATTGAATGCAGCAATTGCAATGGCGGTTTCCCCAGCTAATTGTGCGATTTGGTATTGCACCAACTGGAAGCGGTGAATTGGGCGTCCAAATTGTTCCCGTTCTTTTGAATATTGGACAGATAACTCATTGATTTTTTCAATGGCCCCCGTCATTAAAGCGATTTTAAATGCAGTTTCGATTGTTTTGAAATAGAAAATTTGTTCATCCGATAAAACGGCTGAAGAGTGTGCTTGCGCATTATTCAATATGACTGTATCCCGTGGCTCGCTTGCCAAGTTAGTGCTTGGCTGTATCGTAGCATTAGCCAAATCGATTAGTGCAACATGCACCCCTTGATTGCTTTGTACAAGGGCTACTAGATATTTGGCATGTCTTGCCCAAGGAACGTTGTGCAATACACCATTAATTTGATTATTCTGAGAAATAAATCCATCTTGAAGGGAGTAAGTCGCAATTTTATCAACTACTGCCAGATTGCTGGTTTCAAGTATGAAGTTGGCAAATGTTGTTTCTGCAAAAGGAATGGGTGCAGCATATTTACCTGTTAAACGTACAAGATTTAGAAGGTCCTCTAAGTCTCCTCCAGCACCGCCATGTTCTTCTGAAAGGGCAACGGAGACCATACCGTTTTCTACAAATAATGTCCAAGTATCTTTTGACCAATCACCTTTTTCAAGCACATCCACTACGTCTTTTGTAACACGATCTTCCAACATGCGTTCCGCAACATCTAAAATCATCTCTTTCATTTCGCTCATTTCGCCACAACCCCTTTCGCCAACATACCGTAGAGAATTTCTGTTGTACCACCGCGGATTGTAAAACCGGGTGAATGTAAAATGGACTGAGCCATATAGCGGTCAAATTTTCTCTCTGCATCCAGTTTTGGATAGGTTTCAACGAGCAGTCGTGCAACCTCAGGAACGCTTTGTTCAAACTTAGTACCGATTGCCTTTACTAAAGATGCAGGTATGGCAACGTTTTTTCCATCGCCGGATTCCAATAATTTTGCAACTCCAATGGATAAATTCCTCAGGCTCCATAAACGGGAAAGAAGTTTTGTTGCTTGTTTTAATCCTTCTTTATTGTCCTGAAGCTTTAATTCTTGAATCAATTCGTCTATTAGGAGATACGTACTTAAAATACGTTCCGGACCACTTCGCTCAAATGCAAGTTCTGCCAAGCCTTGCTCCCATCCATTTCCAATCTGGCCTACAACCATATTGTCTGGAACAAACACATTATCGAAAAATACTTCGTTGAAATGATGTTCACCTGTTAAAAATTTAATCGGAACTATTGATACTCCTTCTGCATGTAAATCGATAATCAGTTGGCTCAATCCCGCATGTTTGTTTTTTCCATCAAATGGACTTGTGCGTACAAGAGTCACCATGTAATGACATACGTGGGCGTTGCTTGTCCAAATTTTCTGACCGTTCACAATCCAACCACCCTCTACCTTTTCTGCCCGTGTACGAACCGAAGCCAAATCCGAACCACTGTTTGGTTCACTTAAACCAATGGCAAAGTAGCATTCCCCTCGGGCGATTTTTGGCAGGAAAAATTGCCTTTGTTCTTCTGTACCGTAACGAAGTAGCAATGGCCCCGTTTGACGATCCGCAAACCAATGGGCTGCAACAGGTGCTCCACTTGCTAAAAACTCTTCCGTTAAAATATAGCGATCAATAGTGCTCCTCTCCTGACCTCCATATTTTTTTGGCCACGTCATGCCAATCCAGCCCTGTTCACCGATGAGTTTTGAGAATGAAGGATCGACACCGCTCAACCAGGAATCGCATTTTGGGGTAAAGGTTCCTTTTTTAACATGCTCTTGCAGGAATTTGCGGACTTCTAAACGAAACGTTTCTTGTTCCTGCGTAAATTGTACTGTTGGCAATCGAAACATGACATCATCCTCCTTATTTTACCGTATTACGGTAATCATTATCGTATTACAAATATAATCATAGTTTTTTAAGGTGTCAATAAAAATATAAAAAATTCTAACAATTTTGTTATTTTTTCTCTTTCATGTAGATAAATAATTTTATAGGGAAAAATTAAATGGGGATTAAAAAATGGGGGGAACACAATGCAAATGCAAGTAAAATTGGAAAATAGATTAATGAAAACTCTGCGATTAGATCAAATTCAAAGTTTGGAAATCTTGCAAATGTCCAGTTTGGAGTTGGAACAATATTTAATTGAAAAAGCAAATGAGAACCCATTGCTTACTTTAGATAGTGAAAATAATAGTTTTCAGAAGCTCTTGGAAACCTCTTATATCAAAGAAAAAATGTCTCCATCCTTTTCGAGCGAAGAAAATCATTGGGATTTTATTGAGCGCAGCGCAAGAGTTCAAGAGAATTTTGAACAATTTTTTATTGAGCAAATTCCACTAGCGGTTCCTCTAAGTGATTTGGATGTAAAAATATTAAAATTTTTAATTTGTTCTTTAGATGACCGTTTATTTTTAGATGTTGAATTAGCTGAAGTAGCTGAAAAATTTCATACGACTTCAGCTCATGTTGAAGAGATCATCCAATTGCTTCAGTCGCTTGAGCCTGTCGGAGTTGGAGCACGTAATTACATTGAGTATTTATTGATTCAAACGAACCGATTTCCCAATGTGCCCCCATTCATAAAAGAGATTATAAAAAATGATTTGCACTTAGTTGCGGAAAATAAACTTAAACAGGTAGCGAAAAAATACAGCGAATCTTTATCAGAAATTCAGCAAGCTGTTGCATTTATAAAAAATCTAAAACCAATTCCTGCTGGTTTTAAAGAAACAGCCATTCATTATATTGTTCCGGATATTGAAGTATACCGTGCAGGTGGAGAATGGGCTATTCAAGTGATTCAAAAGAATTTGCCTGCGGTTCAAATCAATGAAGAATATGTGGAATTGTTAAAACAACAAACAGAAAACAAGCAATTTTTAAAACGTTATTTGAAAGATGCAAAAGCAATTTTATTAGGAATCGAAAAGCGTAATAAAACAATCTATGAATTTGTTCGGTTGCTATTAGAGATTCAACCTGACTTCTTTGAACAAGGAATAGTAGGATTAAAACCTATGAGATTAAAAGATATAGCAGATCATCTAAAAGTCCATATTTCTACGATTAGTCGAATGGTTAAAGGAAAATATCTGCAGACTCCCCATGGCATTTATAGTTTTCAGTCATTATTTTCAAAAGGAATTATAAGTTCATCAGGAAAATCAGATTCAATTATATTTATTAAAAAACGGATAAAGGAATTAATAGAACAAGAGAATAAAAGAAAACCTTTAACCGATGAACAATTAGCAATCCAACTCAATAATGAGGGAATAAGTATTTCCAGACGAACAGTGGCAAAGTATCGAATAGAAATGAATATTGCTAGCTCATTTAACAGGGCATTATAAATAATTTCAAATTACAATAACCGATGCAATAATGCATAACAATTGAATTTCTGCATACAAAGATGGTTTTTTGGTTAAATCAAAACCATTGAAAGAATTATCAGGTTAAAGACCTATTAATTTTGTTAAATAATTCTTGAATTAACATTCATTTATCGGAATATAAAAAAATACTAGCCATAAATAAATTATGAAACAGTTAACAAGTTCTATTCATACTAATTTTAATTACTTGCTGAATATGGCTTTTTTTGAAGTCAATTTTAAAAAAATAGTTTTTTTATGCATTTTTAATATTTTATGAAAAAAATGATTGAGGATATGACGGGAAAGTTGGCATATTTTTTGCTTTAAATTTTGTAACTGCATTGTGATTAGTTCACGCATTTAAGAACAGCGGTCATACCAGAAGCTATTGTGTTCTAGTAATTTACAGATAATTTTATAGAAAGAAGGGGATGTCATGATTACTGCCAAAAAACGTTTAGCTATTGATGTCGGGGGTACTTTTACTGATGTTTTTGTATTCAACGAGGAAACCGGTGAAATTTTTGTTACGAAAACATCGTCAACACCATCCAATCCTGAGAAAGGAATATTAGAGGGAATTGCAAAGGCGAAAATTAATGGAGAGGATATTAAAGTCTTTTCCCATGGAACGACAGTAGGTACGAATGCACTCATTGAAAGAAAACTGCCCAAAACAGCACTGATTACAACAAAAGGCTTCAGGGATGTAATTGAAATAGGACGAGGTACAAAAGAAGATATTTGGGATACTTATAAGGATAAAGCAAGACCATATATTAAAAGGCGCGATCGATTTGAAGTGACAGAGCGGACAGACTATAAAGGAAATGTTTTGATCCCTGTAGATGAAAATGAGGTTCGTGAATTAGCAAGAAAACTGAAAAAACGTGGAACAGAATCGGTAGCAGTATGTTTCATTAATTCATATGTGAATGGAGAAAATGAAGCAAGGGTGAAGGAAATTCTTCAAGAGGAATTACCAGGGGTATATGTGTGTATCTCCAGTGAAGTATTACCTGAAATCTTTGAACATGAACGAATGAGTACGACGATTATTAACGCTGTATTAGGACCGATTATGACTTCGTACATTAATAAGTTGGAAGAAGAAATGCATGAGCGCGGTTATAAAGACGATATTTTGGTTTTACATTCCGGCGGCGGTGTGATGACATCCAGTACAGTCCCTCGTTATGCTGCCAGACTTGCAAGCTCAGGAATTGCAGCAGGTGCCATTGCAAGCAAACATATTGCAAAATTATGCGGTTATAGTAATGCGATTGGTTTAGATATGGGTGGAACAAGTACGGATATTTCATTAATGTATGACGGTAACATTCGGATTACAAAAGATTGGGCAATTGAATATGGTTATCCGATTGGTTTCCCAAGTATCGAAATTTTAACTATTGGTGCAGGCGGTGGAAGTTTAGCCTGGATTGATGAGGGCGGTTCATTGCGAAATGGTCCGCAAAGTGCAGGCGCTTCACCAGGTCCAGCATGTTATAGCCACGGTGGTACTGAACCGACGAATTCGGATGCAAATCTGGTGTTGGGACGTTTAAATGAAGAATTATTAGGCGGTACGATGAAATTGAATTTAGAGAAAGCGAGAGAAGCTGTACAAAAAATTGCAGATGAATTCGGCTATTCAATCGAAGAAGCGGCAAATGCAATCATCGAAGTGGCCAATGCTAATATGAGCGATGCAGTAAGACTCATTTCTGTTCGCAGAGGGTATGACCCAAGAGACTTTGCTTTAGTAGCCTTTGGCGGAGCAGGTCCATTGCATGGTGCTCATTTAGCGAAAGAATTAAATATCCCTACAGTCATCATTCCGCCTTATCCAGGTGTAGCAGCAGCGATGGGATGTTTATTAGTAGATGTACGGCACGATATTTCAAAAACATATTTAAAGCAAGCTTCGGAAATAACACTAGATGATTTACAGCTGGAATTCGAAAACATGAAAGCTGAGGCAAAAGCGTTGCTTGTTGAGGAAGGAATTCCTGAAGAACATTCCACTTTAATGAATTTCATTGACTTAAGATATCAAGGTCAATGGCGTTCGTTATCGGTACCAGTAAGCGAAAGTAATTCATCAATCGAAGAGATTTTAGAATTATTCCATAAAGAACATGAGCGTGAGTTTGCATATTCTGACAGGGAACAAAAAGTTGAAATTTATGGGCTTCGCGTTACAGCAATCGGTACTGTGCCAAAACCTGAATTTCCAAAGTATAACTCGGCAGGAAAAATTGAAGATGCCCTTAAAGGGACAAGAAAAGTTTACTTCGATGGCAAATTTGTAACGACAAAAATTTATGATAGGGACAAAATTCCAGTGCAAGCTGAAATTGTAGGGCCAGCAATTATTGAACAATTGGATACAACAACAGTAATCCCACCGGAATTTACAGCAAAGGTTGATCAGTACAAAAACATTATTATTTCTGTAAATCAAGAATAATTTTGGAAAGGTGGAATGATTTATGAGTTCTTCACAAAAAACGATTCCTAAACAGGAGTCAACTTTAGATCCGGTTACTTTTGAAGTGTTAAAAAATGGTTTTGTGAATTTGGTTGACCAAATGGCAGAACAGATGTTAAGAACATGTTACTCATTTGTCATTTACAACCGTGATTTCAGCTGTGCCTTGTGTGACGCAGATGGAAATACAGTGATGCAAGGAACACATGATATTTCGGTTCATGTAGGGACATTGCATTTAACGGCAAAAGCAGTTTTGGAAGATTTTAAAGATGATATTCATCCAGGTGATGTGTTTTTAGTGAACGATCCTTATAGGGGTGGCACTCACTTCTGTGATACAAGGGTAATTTTACCGGTGTTTTATGAAGACAAATTAATTGCTTTCATGCAAACAAATGGGCATTGGGCAGACGTTGGTGGTTCTAACCCAGGATCTTTTGATGTGAAGTCCAGATACCATTTTGGAGAGGGGATCCGTATTCCACCAGTCCGTATTTACAGAAAAGGCGAATACTTATCAGATGTCGTCAATCTTTTGATTTCGAATATGCGAGTGTCTAAAGAGCGCTTAGGCGATTTGCGTTCACAAGTGGAAGCGGCAAAAGTTGGGCAAAAGCAACTGTTAGAGTTGATTGATAAATATGGAATTGATACGGTGTTAACTGCATTTAAGGAAGTGCAGGATTACGTTGAACGCTTAACGAGAAAAAAAAACGAGTCATTACCTGAAGGCACGTGGGAAGCGGTTGACTATATTGATATGGACCCTGAAGTTGGAGACGGGTTAATTCCTATTCGAGTGAAAATGACGATTCAAAATAATGAAATCCATTATGATTTAAGTGGAACTCATCCATATATTAGCTGCTTTTTAAATGCAGGTTTTGGTTCAGCATTATCAGGATTATATGCAGGTACAAAAACATTTTTCCCGGAAGTACCGCTAAACTCCGGATTTTACCGGGTTGTAAAAGCATACTTGCCTGAAAATTCAGTTGTGAATGCTCCTGAACCTGTTGCTGTTTCTGGTTTCTGTTCAGGTGCTTTTGAAAAAATTATGAATGCTTGTTTCGAGATTTGGTCTGAAATAATGCCAAAACGTGCAATTGCGTGTTCATTCAATCTGGAATATTTATTAATTGGAGGATATGATCGCCGCAATGCAGCCAACAATTACTTTATGTGGTATGACTGGATGGCGGGAGGTCATGGCGGACGCATAGACCGCGACGGAGCGAATGCAACCTCACCTGTTTTTGGAGTAGGGCTCAGCGTACAGCCTTGTGAAGGGCAAGAGCGTTTGTCACCTGTTATTACGACAAAACATGAAATTATCACCGATTCAGGAGGACCTGGAAAGTATCGGGGTGGATGTGGAGTTGAAAAAGGCGGCATTTTAACAGACGTATTCGGCGGGGTGATGTCTTATTGTTGTGACCGTTCCCGTTCGATTACTTGGGGAATTATGGGAGGTCTGCCATCGATTCCACAAGGAGCCATTTTATATCCTGATACGGAGAGAGAACAATTTTTAGGTACCATTTTCTCAAATGTTCCTTTGAAAAAGGGGGATTCGTTTACTAGACCATCCGCTGGTGGAGGCGGCTTAGGTGATCCATTGGAACGAGATGTAAACGCTGTCTTGGAAGATGTCATTGATGGGTACGTATCAATCGAAAGAGCCAGAAAGGATTATGGTGTAGTCATTACAGAAATCAATCGAGATTTGGATCTATTTGAAATTGACTTTGAGGCTACTAAAAAAGAAAGAGAATACATTCGAAAAAATAGAAAAGTATGGCTCAGTGTAAATCCATTTGAAGTAGAAAAGATGTATAAAAATGGAGAAATCAATCAATTAGATGTAATTCGCCGTTACGGTGTAATTATAGATTATACAACGAATCAAGTATTGATTAAATCGACAGAGCAATATAGGGAAACGATAATCAAGCGTTCAATGGCGTATTGGGATTAATGATGCATTTGGTATAATGGTAGTTTTTTAAAATTTTCCATTCATCAATTTCTGAAAATATAAAAAATTGATTTGATTGTTAACTATGGATTTTACTTTAAATTTCATAAAAAGGGGGAATCAAATGGGAAAACTGCAAAATTCATTGAAGACTAGGCATATTACAATGATTTCTATTGGTGGGGTAATAGGTACAGGCCTATTCGTTGGAACAGGTAAAAATATTTTAAGCACCGGTCCAGCTGTCATTTTTTCTTATCTAATTGCATGTTTGATTATTGTATTCATTATGCAAATGGTTGGTGAAATGGCTTCTGGTGAACTGGCTTTAGGAATGAATCGAAACGGCGATCCGGAAATGGGTTCGTTTGCTTCCTATGCTTCGAAATATATTGGTGATTGGGCAGGTTTTACAGTTGGTTGGCTTTATTGGGCAAGCTGGGTATTCATTGTTGGACTGGAAGCAGCGTTAATTGGTGGAATGATTAATGCTTGGTTTCCTGTCATCCCTATTTGGGCGGGTTCTATTGGCATTACATTGCTTATGACCATTATTAATGTGTATTCTGTAAAAACGTTTGGTGAATTTGAGTACTGGATTTCTTTCTTAAAAGTAACGGCAATTGTTGTGTTCTTAATTGTAGGTACGTTAATGGTGCTCGGTGTATGGCCGACATTTAATCCACAGGGATTCGGTATTTTATTTAATCATGGAGGTTTTGCTCCACAAGGTTTAGTTCCGATTTTGACGGCAATTGTATTTGTTATTTTCTCCATTTGTGGAGCAGAAGTAGCGGCAATCGCAGCTGCTGAATCGGAAAATCCGGCGAAAAATATTGTCCGGTCAATCCGGAATGTTGTTTTTCGGCTGGCATTGTTTTTTGTAGGGTCAGTTACTTTGATGGTTTTAATATTGCCATGGAATGATGCTGACAATTTAGCAGCACCATATGCAAACATTTTGAGGATGGCAGGCTTACCAATCGCAGCTGAATTAATGCAAATCGTTATTTTCGTGTCACTGGTTTCAGTATTAAACTCCGCACTATACACAAGCTCACGTATGTTATTGTCCATGTCTCAACAAGGAGATGCCCCAAAATTTTTCTCCAAAATCAATAGCAAACGGGGCGCACCAGTTCCTTCCATTATTGGCAGTACAATCGTTGCGTATATTTGTGCTATGTTATATTTTATTTCGCCGGATGTGATTTTCTACTTTTTAGGAAACTGTGTAGGCGGTTTAATGATTATTGTATATATTTTCATTGCGATATCACAACTCCGCTTCCGCAAAGAATTCTTGAAGTGGAATGAAAAAAAATTGCCGATTCGTATGTGGTTATTCCCTTATTTAACCTATGGGACGATATTCTTGCTTGTGGCAGTATACATTTCTCAACTATTCATTGAAAGTTTACAATCGCAGTTTTATTTAAGTACTGCGGTGTTTGTTTCTTCAATTGCATTATTTTTTGTCATGAGAAAGATTAATCCCGCTCCATCGGAATCCAAAAAAGAAGTAGAAACATTAGTGAAAGAAACTGTGTCTGAAACGAATTAATGTGATAAAAGCCCTGCTCCTTTAAATGTAATCCTAAGGTTGCATTTTGGAGCAGATTATTTTTTGTATTTGCTAAGAGAAATAAGCATATAAAAATTAAGAGAAAATAGTTTTGGAAGGGAGATTATCTATGGCGGTTCAAAAAATGCAAAAAACAGAGCACTTTTTTTATGTACAAGACAATCAGATTAAGTTTTCCAGTAATCTTCCTATGGAGAAAATAGAAAAAATTTTTGTACATTATGAGAAAGGCAAGCAGTTTTACACGGCGGAAGATTTTCATGTGCATGTGCTTCCTTCTCAAAATGGAATGCTTTTTTGCCTCATGCCAATTCAACAGTACACCGATTTGGATATTTTGAATCCCTTATCTATAAAATTATTAAATTCAATTTCGGATGGTATTACAATCAGCGACAAACATGGCAAGATTATATTTCAAAATGACATTGATATTGAAATTGTTGGCATCAATTGTGTCAACCGATACGCTAAGGATTTGATTGCTGAGGGAGCAATGAGTGACTCGCTGACATTGAAAGTGTTGAAGTCAAAAGAAGATGTCACTATTTTCCAATCTTTTTTGAATAATAAATGCTTTTTGGTGACAGGGAAACCGATTTTTGATGAAGCGGGAGAACTGCAGTATGTATTGATTATTACCCGGGATATGTCGCGATTGAAAAGTTTGGAAGAAGAAGTAAAAAAACTCGAGATTCAAAATGAAAAGTTTAAGCAAAAAATTAGAGAATTGAATGAACTCGAACGAAAAAAAGTGAATATCATTGCAACATCCCCGGTGATGCAAAATGTATTAAAACGCATGTTGCGGGTTGCTGAGGTGGACTCCACCGTTTTAATTGAGGGTGAATCAGGTGTCGGAAAAGAGGAAGCAGCAAAGCTAATTCATTTAAACAGCCGAAGAAGTACAAAACAAATGGTCACAATCAACTGCAGTGCAATTCCGGAATCTTTGTTGGAATCGGAGCTTTTTGGTTATGAAGCAGGTGCTTTTACAGGTGCCATTAAAGGTGGGAAAGCGGGATTATTTGAAACTGCATCGGGCGGTACAATTTTTTTGGACGAAATTGGAGAGATGCCGCTTCAATTGCAGGCAAAACTTTTGCGGGTATTGCAGGAATCGGAAGTGCAGCGGATTGGAAGTGCGAAGCCAATTCCCATTGATGTGCGAATCATAGCAGCAACCAACCGCAATTTGGCTGAAATGGTGCAACAAGGAATGTTTCGTGAGGATTTATATTATCGTTTAAATATCATTCCGATTGACATTCCTCCATTAAGAGAGCGGCGGGAAGATATTGTTCCACTTGCCTATCATTTTTTAACTCAAATTGAACAAAAATATGATATTCATCGAACGTTTGATAAGGAAGCATTAAAGGTATTGGAAGAGTACGATTGGCCGGGGAATATCCGCCAATTGAAAAATATTATCGAAAGGGTATCTTTATTGGCGAATCAGCCGGAAATTAATGTAAGCATGATTCGTGAGGAACTAAAAGAAGCATCGAAAAAGAGCAGCAAAACGAAAAAGCAACCTAAGGAATCTATCGATTTAGCAAAAAATATAGATATATCCCAATATAACGGAACGCTAAAGGAGCAAGTGGCAGCTTTTGAAAAGGAAGTCATAAAAAACAATCATGAATTTTCATTCACAACCCTGGCATGAAAATGGATATTTCTTTCCCATAATGTAGATAACACAAACAGTTAACAATACGTAGGCTTTTATGGTGGATGATACCCTGAATAAAAAACTGTTTGAGTGGATTTGGTGAACAACCCATTGTTAGCTCATTCATTTGGAATGATGACTACGTACAGAAAAATGCTTATATTTCAAATTCACTCGCTGTTTGTGAATCTACTTTATGGGAGGGATTATATTGGATGTACTGATGACACGTTGTGCAGGATTAGATGTACATGCTGAAACAATTGTTGCTTGTGTCATGATTGGCGAACAGGACGATGAATTATTCATTGAAACAGAAACTTTCCCCACTTTAACAAAGGATCTCTTTCGTTTACTAAAGTGGTTGGAAAACCATGGCATTACGCACATTGCGATGGAGAGTACTGGAGTTTATTGGAAACCTGTTTATAACATTTTGGAGGATTACTTTGATATTACATTAGCGAATGCTCAAAGAATCAAGAATGTCCCTGGAAGAAAAACAGATGTTTCGGATGCAGAGTGGATTGCGAAGTTATTGCGTTATGGACTGATTGAAAAAAGTTTTGTTCCACCAGAAGATATACGAAACCTTCGTGATTTAACTCGGCTTCGTAAAAAATGGATCGGCCATTTGACTTCAGAAAAAAATAGGATTCTGAAAGTATTAGAATGCTCAAATGTTAAACTAAATTCAGTTATTTCAGATGTGTTTGGTGTTTCTGGAAGAAAACTTCTATCCAAATTAATTCAAAATGGATATGTTGATTCCATTGATGTAGAAAATAGTATTCACGGAAGAATGAAGCACAAAAAACAAATGATTACAGACTCTTTATTCGGTACTTTAAACGATCATCAAATCTTTCTAATCAAACAATCTTGGCAACACATCGTTTATTTAGAATCATTAATCAGCCAAATCGAGGAAAGAATAGATGAAATTCTGAAGAATTATAAAGAAGAAGTGGAGTTATTACTAACGATTCCGGGTATTAAAAAGGATTCCGCAGCAATTATTATTGCAGAGATTGGGGTGAACATGGAACAATTTCCTACCTCTCAACACTTAGCGTCTTGGGCCGGAGTTGCTCCAGGAAATCATGAAAGTGCAGGAAAACGAAAGTCAACTAAAACGACTAAAGGGAATCCTCATATCAAAACTGTACTGTGCGAAGTAGCATGGGCAATCTCTAGAAGTAGGAATCGTTGGTTAGCTGCTAAATATTGGTCGATTGCTGCAAGAAGAGGAAAGAAAAAAGCACTCGTTGCCATATCGCATCGAATGCTTCGAATCATTTACTCCATGCTAATTAATAAGGAGCCTTATAAAGAACCTTTAATTAATTAGTATAACCAAAGAAGAATAAGTTTAAACAAAGTTACCTTCCATTAGGTAGCTCTGCTTTCTTATTGTCTTTTTTAGGTTATTTATATATTACCCTCAATAGATTGAAGCTATTCATGGGCTAAGTGGAATTAAATTATTTTCACAGAAAAAGCATTATCTGAGCATGATAGCATCAGAAAGGCAGCAACAGCATTAGGCTGCGATCAATCTACATTGGTCAGGAAAATTCAGCGTTATAAACTGACAAAATACGTAACATATAATTAATTATGCAAAATTTATACTTTAATGCATTAAGTGATGCAAAATTTCATCAATCTGTTAATTTTTGCATTAAATTATGTAAAGAAACCTAACAAGTTTTAAACATACACAACAAAATGAAAAAATTTATTTTAAGTTTTTAGTAATGAGTGATAGGCATTCCAGAAAGCAAGAGAGCTTCTGGAATGCCTATTTTTCGTTATTCCTGTAATAGGATTGAAGATTCATAGGATGTTTGCCTCAAAAAAATTTCTTCCGACTCAAATAAAATAAACGATTTTTTTTATTTTTGGCTACTTGGCACAAGATTTGCTCATTTATTTATAAATACGCCAGTAGTGAATAAAAACTTTTTTTGTTCATTGCAATATTTCAAAAGAAAGAGGTTGATATAATGGCAATTCAATTAGTTGAGCAATTAAAATATTTGGACCAAAAGCATTTCTTGCATCCAACAACTTCAATTGAAGAGCAGCAAACTTACGGTCCGGCGGCAATCTTTTATGAAGGAAATGGAATCTATTTAAAAGATTTAGAGGGTAATACGTACATTGATGGCATGTCATCTCTTTGGAATGTAAATGTCGGACATGGGCGCAAAGAAATTGCAGAAGTGGCAAAAGAGCAAATGGAGAAGCTGGCTTTCAGCTCCTGTTTTGCAACGTTCAGCAATGAACCGGCAATCAAGCTTGCAGCGAAAATTGCTGAGTTGGCGCCTGGAGATTTAAATACTGTATTTTTCACTTCCGGTGGTTCAGAGTCGAATGATACAGCTATAAAACTTGCACGCCATTATTGGATTTTAAAAGGCCAGCCAAATCGCCAAAAAATTATTTCCCGAACATTGTCGTATCATGGGGTCGCATTCGGATCAACAAATGCAACGGGTATTGAAGGGTTCCGCAAATTTACAAATTCACCGGCCCCTGATTTCCATTATGTCAATAAAGATTCTGCGGAAGAGTTGCGCAATTTAATTCTTGAGCTTGGTCCGGAAAATGTGGCGGCATTTATTTCAGAGCCGGTGCAAGGAGCAGGCGGAGTGAATGTGCCAAAGCCGGATTATTTCAAAAAAGTGCGTGAAATTTGTGATGAGTTTGGAGTTTTATTTATTGCTGATGAAGTGATTACCGGATTTGGACGTACAGGGAAGAACTTCGCGATTGAACATTTTGATGTAGTTCCGGATTTAATAACTTTTGCCAAAGGGGTATCGAGTGGTTACGCACAGTTGGGTGGAGTGTTAATTTCTGAAAAAATTCATAAAGATTTGTGCACTTTATCCAGGGGAGTACTCATGCACGGCTACACGTACAGTGGCCATGCAACTGCTTGTGCAGTAGGATTAAAGAATATTGAGATATTAGAGCGTGAAGGGCTTGTGCAAAATGCGAAAGTCATGGGCGAGGAAATGCTAAAAGGTTTTAAAGTGTTGCAGCAAAAGTATAACTTTATTGGCGAAGTCCGAACATTCGGGTTATTGGGGGCAATTCAAATTGTAAAAAATCGAGAGACAGGTGAGCTATTCAATCCGCTATTAAGCCCGATTGCTATAAAGGAAATGACAAAGCGCGGGTTGATTTTGCGTACAGTGACGTACGATCAAGATACAATCGTTTTTGCTCCACCATTAATCATCACAAAAAATGAACTGAATGAGATGTTGCGCATTGTTGATGAGACATTTGATTATTTCAAAAAGAAATTATTATAAAGGGGTAGTATGACATGATTATCGGAGTTCCAAAGGCCAACATACCGGGTGCAGTTGCACGAACATCGACAATGGCATTATCAAACTTTACGATCACACATGCATTACAAATTGTCAATAAAGGTTACGAGCGTGCTTGTTCAGAAAATCTGGCACAGGTGAAAGGGTTAAATGTGATTGCCGAAAAATTACGTATGAGGCAGTAGCGGAGGCGCATAACATACCGTATACACCATTATTTGAAGTAGGAGGGGAATTGAAATGGTAATGGGCGTAAGAGAAATTCGTGAACAGTTTAACCCTGCGAATACATCGGAATGTATTGGAAAAATCGAGTTACACACAATTGAAGAAACGGAAGTGAAAATTAGAGCAAGTGAGCAGGCATTCCAACAGTGGAGCAAATTGTCATCTGTATCACGTGGGGAAATTTTAAATTCTATGGCCAATTTATTAATCGAACATCTGGAGCCATTAGCTGAGCTTGCTTCGAAAGAGATGGGAAAAACGGTTCCGGAAATGATGGGTGAAGTTAAACGGGGGGCTTCGATTTTACGTTATTTCTCACAGGAAGGTATGCGTGCTGCTGGTGAGGTATTACCATCTGCTTCTGAAGATAAAATGCTTTATACGAAGCGCGTTCCTTTAGGAGTTGTAGGAGTTATTACTCCTTGGAATTTCCCGATTGCGATTCCGCTTTGGAAAATAGCTCCGGCACTTGTGTATGGCAATACGGTTGTGTGGAAGCCATCAATCGAAGTATCGCTGACAAGCCAGTATATCGCTGATTTGTTTGAAAAAGCGGGTTTGCCGAAAAATGTATTGAATATTGTACAGGGACGCGGATCGAAACTTGGGGCAGTAATTATAAAGTCTCCTAAAGTCAAAGCTATTTCGTTTACTGGTTCAAACGCAGTTGGCCAACAGATTTTAAATACAGCTGGTCCAATGAATAAAAAAATTCAATTGGAGCTTGGCGGAAAAAATGCGGCAATCATTCTTGCGGATGCGGATTTAGATTTGGCAGCCCGTCTGACGATTGAAGGTGCAATGAAGCAAACAGGGCAACGTTGTACCGCTACAAGCAGGGTGTATATTGAAGCATCTGTGTATGATACGGTAGTGGAAAAATTAATCGAAAATGCAAAGAAAATTAAAGTAGGAGAAACAATGGGGCCTCTTGCCTCAAAACAGCAATTCGAAAGCGTTATTGAACATATTGCACGTGCAAAAGCACAGGGAGCGAAATGCATTTTCGGTGGAAAACCTGTCGCAGAGTTATCCCATGGATATTTTGTAGAACCGACATTGTTTACTGAAGTTACGCATGATATGGATTTGGCAAGAGAAGAAATATTCGGTCCAGTTTTAGCCATATTTAAAGTGGCAGATTATGAAGAAGCAATTCGCTTATCAAATGATTCGGAGTTTGGATTAAGTGCTTCCATCTATACGACGAACATTCATAAGGCTTTTGATTTTATTGAACGCAGCGAAGTTGGCCTTGTGCAAATTAATGATGAAACAGGTGGCGCTGAGCCGCAAGCACCGTTTGGCGGCATGAAAAATTCAAGTACAGGTTTTCGTGAGCAGGGTCAAGCTGCCAAAGAATTTTTCACTGTTTTGAAAACTGTAACAATCAATAGGATTCGTGTGAAAGGTAAGTGCGAACAATAGTATAACCAATTTAAAAGAAAGGGGCTGATCAGAAAGTCGAACACTTTCTGAACAGCCTTACTTCTTATAGTAATATTCTCTTAAAAACTTTGCTCCTGCGGTGGTCACATCAAACGCGCCTCCTCGTCGCAATTTATCTGCGGCGAAAGCATGTGCGACAGCCGCAAAGTGGGCATCTCAAAATGACTTTTCAGACGCCCACCTTTTTTGGCAATAGCAAGTTAACTGAAATTAAGGGTATCCACCAATTAAAGAAATGGATAAAAAAGTAATTGTGAAAACAAATTTTTTAATTAGCCCTTATATAAGCCATACTTGTATCGGTTTTTTATAAACCTCGGTAATAGTTGGTTTATTGCCTAGGACATTTAACTACGTTCTCATACTATTTAAATTAGGTATTTTCATTACAAAATGAAAGGATGGGGCAATGAATTTTTTCCATTATCACAACCCTTATGGATATCCTTATTATTTTTATGAATCTCCGTATTATATGAATAGAAATTTAGAATATGTACAACACTATCCTTATTATGATTCAAGCAATTACCATATGCCGTACAGAAATCCACATTATAGCGGAAATAATGTAGATTATCAGAGAATGCTACCCTTATTTCCAAATCCTCATGGTTACTCTCAATTCCCTAGTCAAGATTTGGGTCCTGAACCAGCTACGGTAGATATTGAAAAGGAAACGAAGAATAACAATGCGTATCGTACAGCCTTATGGACAGGTCCACATTTGCAAGTAACATTGATGAGCATACTTCCTGGAGAAGATATTGGCTTAGAAATTCATCCAGATACTGATCAATTTTTACGAATTGAACAGGGCGAAGGAATTGTGGAGATGGGAAGAACTAAAAATCATTTGAATTATCGAAGAAGAGTCAAAGAAGATTCAGCCATTATGGTACCTGCTGGAACATGGCATAATGTAATAAATACAGGAAATATCCCATTAAAGCTTTATTCGATTTACGCACCGCCACATCACCCACATGGAACGGTTCAAAGAACGAAAGCTGAAGCCATGGCACAGGAAAACCATAAATAAATAGCCAAAACTCACAACCCTTTCATAAAAGGATTGTGAGTTTTTTATCTTACCATTTATTTACTAAAACAATTTTTCCAATTGCTTTACCGGATTCTAAGTGTTCATGGGCATTGGAGACTTCATCAAATGTGAAAATGTTTGGATCAAGAAGCGGACGAAGTTTTCCATCTTCAATGATATTTGTAATCTTCTCTAAAATTTCACCATATTCTTTTCGTGATTCTTTGTTTAAGATTTTTAATAACATAAACGTTACGTGAAGTGATAATCCTTTCGAATGTAGTGGGGAGAGGTCATGGGTAGAACGAGCAGCAATTGCTAGAACTGTTCCGTGTAAAGCAGCTGCTTCAAAAGAGCGGTCTAAGTTCTCCCCTCCAACTGTGTCAAATACGATGTCAAAACCTTTACCATTCGTATATTTTTGTACATAATCTTGGACGCTTTCTTCCAGATAGTTGATTGTTACATCAGCCCCAAGACGAGCGCCGATTTCAAGCTTTTCTTTTGAAGAGGCAGTTGAGTAGACTTTCGCACCAGCCCATTTTGCCAGTTGGATGGCAACATGTCCCACACCGCCTGTTGCTGCATGGATTAATATGTTTTGTCCAGGAGCCAGCTTTCCTCGATTGAACAATGCTTCCCAAGCGGTGATGGCAACAAGCGGTATAGCAGCAGCTTCTTCCATTGATAAATTTTTTGGTTTATGGGCAAGTAAATCAGCATCGGCCAGCATGTACTCTGCCAACGCTCCCCCTGTAGTTCCTTTAAATCCACCGGCACAGCCGTAAACTTCATCTCCTACTTGAAATTTTGAGACCCCTTCACCAACTGCACAAACGACTCCAGCTACATCTCCATGTAATACAGCTGGAAATTCAGGAGCAACAGCGGGAACGAAACCAGAGCGAACTTTTGTATCAATGGGATTGACACTCGTTGCTTTTACTTGGATGAGCACATGGCCAGGAATGACTTCAGGTGTGGGAAGATCTTGAATTTGAAAGACGGATGGATTACCAAAAGTTTGAATGACTTGAGCTTTCATTTCTTGCACTCCTTTTTTATTTAAGAACTCGATGAATAATTAATGCTATAAAATTGATTTTATTCCCAATTTTGAGAAATTACAAATTTAGGATGAATTTTAAATAGAAAAATTCTCTTAATCTAGTGGAGGTTGGATAGGGAACATAATTTACACAACCTAGTTACACTAGAATTTTTATACACGAGTTACGAAGTGAAATGCACAAGTATAAGGGGATGTGCACAAGTCAGGAAGCTATATGCACAAGCTAAATAATCATCCACACAAGTTGGGAACGTATCTGAACAAAAGGATGTATTATCTACACAAGAATTGTAGTTATCCGCACAAGAAGGAAGTTTTTATGCACGAGTAATGAAACTATTCACATGAGTTGAGAAATTATCCACACTAGTTAAAGGATTAAACGCACAAGGGAGTGGATTATGTGCACGAGCTGAGAGTATATGCACGACTATGTGCGCGAGTTAAGAAGGTAACTGCACTGTACAAGCTGAGTAGCTATATGCACGAGCAAAGAAGGTAAACGCACAAGCCGAGTGATTATCCGTACAAGCGAAGAAGCTAAACGCACCAGTATGTAGATTATCCGCACGAGCTAAGGATATCTATACGCCAAAACAGAATTTATCCTATCGTACAAAATAATTGAAAAATGTATGATATCATGTTATAAGTTAATTACCAAATAAGTACAATAGGTGATGGAGTTCACCTTTAACCGCCGAAGTTGGCTGATGACTCCTGCTGGTGATATGGAATTTCCCTATCACGAGCAGGAGTTTTTTTATGGAAAGGAGGAAAATCAAATGGTTTATATGTATGTCGGCATTGCAGGTGCACTAGGTGCCATTTCTAGATATTTCATCGGAATCACCTTCATGACTAATAGCGTGTTTCCTTGGGCTACACTTATCGTCAACTTAGTTGGAAGTTATTTATTAGCTTGGTTGACTACATCATTATTCAACAGAATTTCTGTATCGCCAATCATAGCAACTGCAATTAGTACAGGGTATGTCGGTTCATTTACAACTTTTTCTACATTGAGCGTCGAAACGATTGAGTTGTTTGAGAATCAGCATTATTTGTTAGGAGTGCTTTATGTTTTAGTAAGTATTATCGGTGGATTGGTTATGAGCCGATTAGGTTTTAAAGGCAGTAAGGAGGTTGATTCGACTTGTTGATGCATTTCGTATACGTGGGAATTGGGGGTTTTCTAGGCGCTATCTCTCGATTTGCCATTGCTAAAGTTTTAAATAAACAAGAGTCACTGCCCTTTGGAACAATGACTGTAAATTTATTAGGAGCGTTTATATTAGGCATCATCACGGGTGCAAAAGCAAATGAAACCTTGCTCTTACTTTTAGGGACAGGATTTCTTGGGGCATTTACAACCTTTTCAACATTGAAATTAGAACTCATTCAATTTTATTTAAAGAATAAAAAGCATTTTCTTTTGTACATAATAATCACTTACGGTGGAGGAATTGGTTTAGCAGTTTTAGGGTATTTGATTGGAATAATTTGTTGGAACTAACTGTATGGAAGTTGCGGCTGTTTATTCATTTCGAACTTCGATATAATGAAAAAAATATTTCGCCTGAAGAAAAGGAGTAGCATGTGATGAAAAACAATCGGATTTATAAGATGAAATTTTCAAGTGTATATCCTCTTTATATTCAGAAAGCAGAGAAAAAAGGTCGTACAAAAGAAGAAGTAGATGAAATTATACGTTGGTTAACTGGATATAGCCAAGAAGAATTAGAGGCGCAAATAGAAAAAGAGTCAGATTTTGAAACATTCTTTAATGAAGCTCCTCAGTTAAATGCTAATCGTAAACTCATCAAAGGTGTTATTTGTGGAGTGCGGGTAGAAGAGATTGAAGAACCTTTGATGCAGGAAATTCGTTATTTGGATAAACTGATCGATGAATTGGCAAAAGGAAAAGCGATGGAAAAAATTTTGCGAGCATAAAATAAAATTGTTTCTTTACTTTCTAAGAGATTCACCTATATTTTCAGCCCTGAATATCCTATTCCGAGACTGAATTACGGGAGGGTATGCATGGGCTATTTTGTTACTGTTGATTCGGGTGTAAAATTATATGTGGAAGATATTAATCCTCATGGAAAGAAAACCATTGTGTTTTTACACGGTTGGCCTTTAAATCATAATCAGTTTGAATATCAGTATAACGTCTTGCCGATGTTAGGATATCGTTGTATCGGTATTGATTGGAGAGGTTTCGGAAAATCGGATAGACCTTTTGAAGGATATTGTTACAACAGGTTAGCTGATGATGTTCGTGCAGTTGTGGATGCTCTAAAATTAAACAATTTTGCATTAGTAGGCCATTCTACTGGCGGAGCTATTGCAATACGTTATATGTCTCGTCATCATGGTTTTGGTGTATCGAAATTAATTCTTGTTGCGAGTGCAGCTCCAATCGGCTTTACACAAGAGACTGCACAAAGTTTTCTTCAACTAGCATATAATGATCGACCGAAAATGATGCAAAAAGTAATCGACGGATTTTTCTTCCAATATATTACAAAAGAATTTTCTGATTGGTTTATGAAAATGGGATTGGATGCAGCAAGTTGGTCGACAATTGCAATCATTAATACTTTAAGAGATGAAAATTTATATGCGGATCTTTCAAAAATTCATGTGCCTACGTTAATCATTCATGGAATACATGATAAAGTAATCCCTTTTGCACAAGCTCAAGAACTCAATGAACTCATACCAAATTCGAAGGTCGTTCCTTTCCAATATAGCGGCCATGGAACGTTTTGGGAAGAACGGGATCGATTTAATGAGGTATTATGGCAATTTATTTAAGGCGGATTGGAGTGATTCCAATTCGCTTTTTGCCTTTTGTCTTCTTTAGTCCAACTGTAAGTTTTGTCTAGATGAAAATGAAACTTCAACGAGGATCATTCGTCAAATCTTAGAAAAATCAATCATGCTAACATAAGATTTTGTCACTATCAAGGAGATATTTGACAATAAAGTTCAAGCGTATGATATAGTAGTTTTCCAATCGAAAATCTAAGGAAGAGAGGGAAAACGATGCAAAACCAAAGAAAGATTATACTAGATTTAGCAGTGACGTTGGATGGCTTTATAGAAGGGAAGAATGGGGAAATCGATTGGTGCATTATGGAACCAGAAATGAACTTTACGGAATTTCTCCATCAAATCGATACGATTTTTTACGGAAGAAAAAGTTATGAATTGTGGGGACAATATTCACCTGGAGAAAATGCAAGCGCAGAAGAAATAGAAATGTGGGAAATAATCGAAAGTAAAGAGAAATATGTGTTTTCTAGAACACAACAAAGTGCTGATGGGAAGGCTAAGTACATCAACGACAATGTAGTAGAAGAAGTAAAGAAAATAAAAAATAAACCTGGGAAAGATATTTGGTTATATGGAGGAGCCAGTCTCATTACAACATTTGTTAATCATGATTTAGTTGACGAATATCGTTTATCAGTCCATCCAATTATTCTAGGAGCGGGGAAACCATTGTTTATTGATATTCAACATAGAGTAGCACTAAAACTTGTAGAAGCAAAGACGTTTCCATCGGGAGTTGTTCAATTGATTTATCATAAAAAATAAAAATTTAATGGAGCGGAGAATAATGAAAGAATTACTCGTATTTGGTGAACTACATAAATACTTAAATAGCTTAGGTTTTATCGAATGTACTATTGCTAATAAGAGTTTATCATTAGGATATAAACCAATTACCATTAGAGGTGCTTCTAAAAAATTTGCAACTTTGAATGGTGATAAAAGATATCGTTGTTTAATTTTGCATGTTGATCCTGGAAATCCTGAATCTGCGAAAGGAAAAATCGTCCAAAAGGAGATACAAGAGATTTTAAATTTTGATATCGGGCAAATGAGAACATTTAAACTAAAAAAGCATGAAGTATTTATTCCATTTGAAGTAATAGATACAAAAGAGAAGATGGGAATATTAAAGGATTTTATAGCTATTCAATACAAGATTTTTTTAGAGAATTATTAGTAATTCTAGTTATTATTCAAAATCAATTGTTCGAATTGAATCTTATTGTAACGATTTAAATAAAATTATGGAATGGGATAATTTTTTCAAACTTTCCTCATCTCATTTCGTCAATGATTGGAAGTATCTCGAATGAAATTTATAGAAACGAAAAGAAATAGTGGGGTAATCACTATTGTCAGATTTCATAATCCTCCTTTCATGATGTATGTATCGTTCTCCATTGACAAACACTATCCTCATCATTCTTTTTTAGGATGGTGTACAGATGATACTTCGATTTGGTTATGTTTCAATGGCGCTCCCATTGTGGGAAGCGTCTCCTTCACATTCAATTACTTTTACCAACTGGAAAAAACTCGATGAAACAAGTAGAGCCGAGAAATTATTAACCATCACGGAGCGAAATTTAAAAAATACAATTCGCATTCTCCATTACAATATTGCCCACGGAATACTAGTGTACCGAATGTCTTCATCTCTCATTCCATTAGCTGCACATCCGGAAGTGGATTGGGAGTTTATCTCCCCGTTTGAACATCTTTTTAAAGAAATCGGAGAAATGGTTCGAAATTATGGAATGCGGGTCAGCTTTCACCCAGGACAGTTTACTTTATTCACAAGTAAACAAGCTCATGTGACAAACAATGCCATTGTGGATATGACCTATCATTTTAAAATGTTGCAGGCAATGGGGCTAGAAAAAGAGGCAATGTTAAATATCCATGTTGGAGGAGCTTACGGGGATAAAGATGCATCTATTTCTCGATTTTATCAAAACTTCCAAAAATTAGATTCAACAATTCGCTTGCAAACGACTCTGGAAAATGATGATAAAACCTATACAGCAGAAGAGACATTAGCCATTTGTGAAAAATTAAAAGTACCTTTTGTATTTGATTACCATCACTATATAGTAAATAAAGGAGACTGTGAATTAGAAGAGTTGTTGCCAAGGATTTTTGCGACTTGGGAACATACAGGGAAAGTTCCGAAATTTCATTTATCATCACCCAAATCAGATAAAATGTTAAGGGCACATGCGGATTATGTTGATATGGATTTTGCTTTTCCATTAATTAAAGCCTTAAAGGATTTCGGAAAATCTGCAGATATTATGATTGAAGCAAAAGCGAAAGATCTTGCATGCCTCCGTTTTGTGGAGGAGCTAGGGAAATTGCGCGGCTTTAAGCGAATCAGTGGTGGGATAATTGAGATTTGAAATGGCAATCCATTGATTATCTCATTGTTTTTTTTAATAAACTTTCTAAAAAAATTTGACCTTTTTCACTATATTCTATAATATTACTAAGTAAAGTTGAATACCCGACTAGAACGGGAGAGGTTCATAGCATAACCCTCTATAAAAAACTATGAAACAATAATATTTCATCAGTTTTAATAGAATGAATTGGGTTTACCTCTCTTGAAAATGTTGGGAAACATTTTGCAAGGAGGTTTTTTTTATGTCTAGTCGCAAATTAGAAGATGGTTTAAAGGATTTGACGCTGCTCGGTAATCAAAAGACGTCATATCCAACAAAATATGCGCCAGAAGTATTGGAAGCAGTGGATAATTTACATGTCAATCGGGATTATTTTGTAAAATTCAATTGTCCTGAATTTACTAGTCTTTGTCCGCTTACACAGCAGCCGGATTTTGCAACGATTTATATTTCTTATATTCCGGATAAAAAATTGGTGGAAAGCAAATCGCTGAAATTATATTTATTCAGTTTTCGAAATCATGGAGATTTTCATGAAGACTGCGTAAATATCATTATGAATGATTTAATTGAATTATTAGATCCAAGATATATTGAAGTGTGGGGGAAATTTACTCCGCGCGGGGGAATTTCCATCGATCCATGGTGCAACTACGGAAGACCTGGAACGAAATATGAAGAAATGGCAAATTACCGTTTAATGAATCATGATTTATATCCAGAAAAAGTGGATAATCGATAAATGAATAACAGAGGTTCTTAGCTACCCTCTATAAAAAACTAAGAAGAAACAGCATTTCCTTCTTAGGATGCTGTTTTTTTCTTTATGAAGGAGTGTCTTTAATGATGATATTAAAAGAAGAAAAAGCAATCGTCGTATTTAGTGGTGGACAAGACAGCACGACATGTTTGTTTTGGGCAAAAGAACAGTTTAAAGAAGTGGAAGCTGTGACGTTTGATTATGGTCAAAGACATCGATTGGAAATTGAATGTGCAAAGGAAATCGCAAAGGAAGTAGGGGTAAAGCATCACATTCTTGATATATCCCTTTTAAATCAGCTAGCTCCAAACGCACTAACACGGGATGATATCGAAGTTGAGGAAGGGAAAGATGGCGAGCTTCCTTCTACCTTTGTGCCGGGGCGCAATTTGCTATTCCTTTCCTTTGCAGGGGTGTTAGCTAGCCAAGTAGGAGCAAAGCATATCGTAACAGGCGTATGTGAAACGGATTTTAGTGGCTATCCTGATTGCCGTGATGTTTTTATCAAATCGTTGAATGTAACAATGAATTTAGCGATGGATGATACGTTTGTCATTCATACGCCGCTCATGTGGTTAACGAAAGCACAAACATGGGAACTGGCAGACAAATTAGGTGTGCTTGATTTTGTACGAAACAATACATTGACTTGCTATAACGGAATCATTGCAGATGGCTGTGGAGAATGTCCAGCATGTAAGTTGAGAAAAAGAGGTCTTGATGAGTATTTGCGTTCTAGAAAGGGTGCTTCACATGTTAGATTTTAGAATTGTTGATAAGCTTCAAAAACTAGATGAAGATATTCAAAGAGACCAATTGAGATATCACTCGAAGCGTGTGCTCGTCAGCAAGGAGTTTACTTTTGACGCTGCTCATCATTTACATGCATATGATGGGAAATGTAAAAATCTACATGGCCATACGTACAAAGTGGTACTGGGCGTCAGCGGCTATCCGGACGATCGGGGATTGGTGATTGATTTTGGCGATCTTAAAGAAATATGGAAAGAAAAAATTGAAATCTATTTGGATCATCGCTATTTAAATGAAACGTTGCCCCCGATGAACACAACGGCTGAGAATATGGTCGTTTGGATTTATGAAAAATTGGCGGAAGCGTTGCAGGAGAAAGGTTTTGATGATGCGCGGGTAGAATTTATTCGACTCTATGAGACTCCTACAAGTTATGCAGAAGCTAGACGGGAGTGGATGGAAGATGAGTAAAATCCCCGTCATCGAGATTTTTGGACCGACCATCCAAGGGGAAGGGATGGTCATCGGGCAAAAGACGATGTTTGTCCGCACGGCAGGTTGTGACTATTCCTGTTCCTGGTGCGATTCTGCCTTTACTTGGGATGGCAGCGGCAAAAGTTTGATTAAGCAAATGACAGCGGAAGAGATTTGGACTGAGTTAAAGGGGCTAGGAGGAAATGGATTTTCTTTTGTTACCATTTCTGGTGGGAATCCTGTATTGATTCGTCATCTAGAGGCATTAGTTCGGATTTTAAAGGAAAATGATATAAGAATTGGCGTTGAAACGCAAGGGAGCAGATGGCAAGATTGGCTGTATGAAATCGATGAATTAACGATTTCCCCTAAACCGCCAAGTTCTGGGATGAAAACAGATTTTACTGTGCTTACGGAAATCATAGATAAGCTAAATGCCCGAAACGGCAACCAGCACATTTCATTGAAAGTCGTTGTATTTGATGAGGAAGATTATGAATATGCAAAAAAAGTACATTTAAGATATCCGACTATTCCATTTTTCTTACAGGTTGGCAATGATGACACAACTACAAAAGATCAAACGAAACTCGTTAGCCACTTACTGAAAAAATATGAAAGGCTCATTAACAAAGTAATGGCAGATGAGGAATTACAAAACGTGAAAGTACTGCCGCAACTCCATACCCTTGTGTGGGGGAATAAAAGAGGGGTTTAAAAAAACATTACGTACTTCTAGTTTTAGGTTTGGGAATCATAGTTTGATCGTAAAGACTGCTTAAGCGCCATGCTATTTAAGCAGTCTTTTTTGATGGAGTAAGGGGCTTCTACATCTATATAAAAAATAATTGGGCGTTCATTCTAATTATGTCAAATCGAATGACGCCCTCTTTTGAAGAAACAATAAATTTAACGCTTTTCAACAAATAATAAAATCAATGTTGCTACAGGACCTAATAATAAGGAAAGCAAAAACCAGTTCAATCCAGAGCGATTTTTTCCTTGTGCAAGCCCTGCGTTTATTAATGCCAATGTGCCCCAACCAACCACATATTCGTTTTCCATGACGGCCTCCTAAAATAAAATGGTAAAAGTAATTTATATTATTCTATAATATCTAGTTGCCCTTCACCAATGCTAAAGTAATTTCATGTTCAAATACATAAATATTAAGACATTATTCTCTCGGTGCAAATAACATGACCGCAACACCAGCTAAGCATATTGCCGTTCCAATCCAATCATAAATATCTGGGGTTTTCTTATCGATGCTCCATCCCCAAAGCACTGAAAGAAAAATAAATACTCCTCCATAAGCTGCGTAGACTTTGCCGAAGTTTGGGAAGGATTGGAATGTGGCGATGACTCCATATAGGAATAGGACAATTCCACCAATTAAACCTAATAGAGCGGAACGATCTTCTCTTAACCACTGCCAAATTAATAGCCTCCCCCAATTTCTGCTAACCCTGCAAATACAAAAAGTACAATTGCTTTAATCAATTTATACACACCCTAAAAATTAAAACTCTATTAAATATATTCGAAGATTGTTTTACATTCTATCTATTTATATTTCCTCACTAGCGTCGCATTAAAATAATTTAACACCTTCAAATAAACCGAATTTTCTGAAATATAATCTAAACACAAAAAAATCCTTTATAATGGTTGGGTGGTAGTAAACCATCCAAATCCAATACAAAGGACAAAACCATGGATAAGTTTACACGAAAAACATCATTTGAACAATGGTTTTCACCGATTAATCGTCCATTATTTGACGACCTAGTGAAAACACATCAATTAAATCACTATACCAAGAAGCTTTATATGGCTTCATTTATGAAACTGCTTTTGTATGCCCAACTCCATGAAACCGAGAGTTTACGGGCGTTGAGTGACGCTGTCTTTTTAGAAGAATTACAACGAGCAACGGGATTGGAATCGATTAGTTTTTCACAGTTAGGGAGACGAATCAATACCATCCCAACTGAGTTCTTTCAAACGATTTTTCTCGATTTAGTGGCACAAATTCATCGGAAAACCAATTTCCAAACAAGAAGAAAAGTGACAACGCCTTTGAAAATCATTGATTCGAGTACATTACCGCTTAATTTGACCAATCATAAGTGGGCAGAGTTTCGAAAAACAAAATCAGGAGTAAAGCTTCACTTACGACTTGTTTTTATGGAAAAAGGACTCTCCTATCCAGATAAAGCCGTACTCACGAATGCCAACGAACATGATCGTGGTCAACTAGAAGTATTCGTGGATGACAAAGAATGCATGTACGTGTTTGATCGTGGTTACTTGGATTATGGGCGCTTTGATCAAATGACGGAAGATGGCTATTTCTTTGTGACCCGTTTGCGTAAAAACGCTGTTGTCCGAGTGTTAGAATCCTTTTCGTTACCAGAAGATTCACCCGTATTCTCTGATGAAATGGTTGTCATTGGAACACCACAAAATCGTTCTGAAAACGTGTTTCGCTTACTCAAATTGCATGATACAAAAGGAAATGAGCTTCATTTACTGACAAATCGGTTTGACATTGACGCAGATGAAATTGCAGAAATCTACCAATCACGTTGGGCAATCGAACTTTTTTTCAAATGGATGAAACAACATCTGAACATTAAAAAGTTTTTTGGTCACAGTGAACAAGCTGTACATAATCAAGTGTACGTAGCCATGATAGTGTACTGTCTGAATGTTTTAGCTCAGCTGAACACGAATAGCGAACGCAGTTACTTACAAATTAGTCGCTATTTGAAGGCTTCTTTGTGGAAATCCGCTCACATTTGGTTACGAAAAATCGAAGGAAACGGCGTCCCATAAAGGTTTGCCAGTCGTTGTTGCACAAGTCATAGGTTATAGTAAAAAAATGGATGTTTACTACCCTCGCTTAGGTGTTTTCGTTTTTTCTCTAAAGTCCAGAAAAAAATAAAACTGAAAATTCAGACATCATTTATGCGACGGTAGTGATATTTCCTATTAAGATTTTTTCCCTCTCAATTCATTACATTTGATAGAAAAAGAATAGTTCTCATTAAACATAAAATAGTTCTACAGTGCATATATCATGATAAAGCTATTCTATTACGAAGGTTAAATATTTATTACAAATTGATTAGTTATTATAGCAAACTCTATTAAATTTCTTCTAATCAGCATAAGCGGACTCAACATACAAACCAAAGTCTGAAATCGGAGAAATTGAATGAAACATTTATTAGGGAGGAATGTTATGAGAAAAAATTGGTTTAATTTCTTAATGTTTGCATTAGTCTTCTTACTTGCAGCTTGTCAAGAAAATGCTAATGCACCAACGAAAGAAGATACAGCGACTAATGAAGGAACGCAGTCTAGTTCAGACCAACTAGTTGTTGCAATACCAGCAGATGTTACATCTTTAGATCCTGCCATCACGATGGATAATACAACTTGGAAAGTTGTCTATAATGTTTATCAAAGATTAGTAGATTATGACGGGGCAACAACGAATATTAAACCTGGACTTGCAAAAGAATGGGAAGTAAGTGAAGATGGAAAAACTTGGACTTTTTATTTAGAAGACGGTCATAAATTTTCTGATGGGACACCAGTGGATGCGGAAGCGGTGAAAGCTAGCTTTGAGAGAACATTGAAAATCAACCAAGGACCAGCAAGTGTATTTAGTATGGTTTCTGAAATTGTTGTAGAAGATCCATTGACTGTGAAATTTATATTATCTGAACCATTCCCACCGTTTTTATCAACTCTTGCAGCTAACTACGGAAATATTGTAAACCCGAAAGTTATGGAACATGACCAAAATGGAGATTTAGGGCAAAACTATCTAGCTAGTGCAACGATGGGTAGTGGTCCATATAAATTAACGGAATGGAAAAAAGGAGAGTCCATTACATTAGAGGTAAACGAACATTCAAAAATTCAACCTCATTTTAAAAAGGTTTTATTCAGAATTATTAACGATCCATCTGTTCAACGAATGCAGTTAGAGAAAGGCGAAATCGATATTGCAGAAGGAATCCCAGTAGATCAAATTCATACGCTAGAAAATGTTGAACATGTAACGATTTTGCAAGAGCCTAGTTTACTAGTTGACTATGTATATATCAATACGAAAAATGGACATCCTGCGCTACAAGATAAACGAGTAAGACAAGCACTAAACTATGCAATTGATTACGAAAGTTTAATTAGCGGAGTGCAACTTGGATTTGCGACTCAAATGCACGGACCAATTCCAGAAGGGCTTTGGGGACATGACAAATCGGTGAAACAATATAACCATGATGTGGAAAAGGCTAAACAATTATTGCAAGAAGCAGGAGTGGAAAATCTCGAGTTGACATTACTATATTCTGATAATAAGTCATGGTGGGAGTCAGAAGCGATTACAATTCAAGCAAATTTAGCGGAAATTGGTGTGAAAGTAAATCTAAATAAAGTTGCTTATGCTACTTCTCGTGAAATGATGGATAAAGGTGAATTTGATTTGATGCTTGGCGTATGGAGTCCAGACTTTGGTGATCCATATATGTTCATGAACTATTGGTTTGATTCAGAAAACCATGGTTTAGCAGGAAATCGTGCATTCTATGCAAATCCTGAAGTAGATCAGTTATTAAGAGAAGCTGTGGCGAAAAATGATCAAGAAGTTCGCCATAATCTTTATAAACAAGTTCAGGATATTGTGTTAGAAGATGCACCTTATATTTTACTTTATCAAAAAGACTTTATTTTACCGATGAACAAACGAGTAAAAGGATTTGTTTACAACCCTATGCTAGAAGGACAGTACAATTTGCATGAGATGTCTAAATAAAATGGGGTGGCATACATGCTCAAGATAATTGTGAAAAGGCTTGGATTATTAGTTTTTGTTATTTTTGGAGTGACATTGGTGACATTCTTTATGTCCCGTGTCATTCCAGGTGATCCTGCTAGTATGATTGCTGGACAAAGAGCAAGTGAAGAAACATTGCAATCCATTCGTAAACAATTGGGTCTAGACCAGCCAGTCTGGATCCAATATTTCAATTATATGGGTGATTTATTAAAAGGAGATTTAGGTACATCTATTCGAACACAACGCCCTGTTTTAAATGATTTACTTCAATTTTTCCCTGCTACTTTGGAATTGGCAATTGCAGCATTTTTCATTGCAATATTAATAGGGATTCCTCTTGGAGTGTTAGCTGCTCTTAAGAAAAATACTTTTTGGGATCATATAAGCCGCGTATTTTCCATTAGTGGGGTATCCATACCAGTGTTTTTTAGCGGATTAGTTGCCATTTTAATTTTTTATGGAATGTTAGGATGGCTGCCTTCAAACGGCAGAATTGGAACAGATGTAAATCCACCAACACATATTACAGGATTTTACATTATCGACAGCATTCTAACTCTAGACACTATTGCGCTAAAAAGTAGCATCAAACATTTATTGTTGCCGGCCATCGTATTATCTTTTGCACAATTGGCTGTAATTACAAGACAAGTACGTGCGAGTATGTTGGAAGTAATGAAACAAGAATATATAAGAACAGCTATTGCAAATGGAATTCAAGGCAGATTGTTAATTGTTTCCTATGCGTTGCGAAATGCATTAATTCCTACAGTGACAGTAATTGGTGTAGCCTTTGGATCTTTGCTAGGCGGAGCTATTGTAACGGAAACAATCTTTGGGTGGCCAGGCATGGGGAAATTTGTTGTGGAGTCTATACAATATTTAGATTTTCCTGCAATTATGGGCTTTACGATTTTTATTGGAGTTGGATATGTGTTGATTAATTTAACAGTGGATATAATTTATCTGATTTTAAATCCGCAGTTGAAGCGATAAGGGGGAAATTATGGTAAGCAGATACTATAAGTTGGAAACTACAAAAAATCCCTTCTGGTATAAATTGAAACAAAACAAAATGACCCTCGTTGGTTTAGCAATTTTATGTATCATTGTGGTCCTGTCGATACTCGTGCCTTTTATTTCTCCCTATGATCCAAACAAAATCGATTTAGCAAATAAGTTTCAACCACCGTCAAATAGTCATTGGTTTGGTACCGATGAAGTAGGACGAGATATTTTTACAAGAATTTTTTATGGTGCCATCTTATCCCTTGGGCTTGGTATTGTCGTTATTTTTATTGCAGCTTTGGTCGGTCTTATAATTGGCAGTATTTCAGGTTATCTTGGTGGAATTGTGGACACCATCATTATGCGACTTGTCGATATGATTTTGGCATTCCCAAGTTTAATTTTAGCGATGGCATTGGCGGCAGTATTAGGACCAAATTTACAAAACGCTATGCTTGCCATTGCTATCGTAAAAGTTCCTGTCTATATACGACTAGCAAGGGCTGAAGCACTAGGGTTAAAAGAGAAGCTTTTTGTGAAATCAGCAGAAACTTTTGGAATTTCTAAACCATTGATTATCATTAAACACATTATTCCAAATGCAGTTTCACCGGTAATTATTCAAGCCACTCTTGATATAGGAGATACGATTTTACTAATTGCAACTCTAGGTTTTTTAGGGTTAGGTGCACAACCTCCAACGCCTGAATGGGGTGCGATGATTAGTGTAGGCTGGACATACCTTTTAACTTATTGGTGGTATCCAGTATTTCCTGGGCTATTTTTATTTTTAGCTGCTGGGGCTTTGAATTTAATCGGTGATGGAATTCGAGATGTACTTGATCCGAAATCTGCTCGTTAGGTGGTGTTGAGGTGTTACTTGAAATCAAAAACCTGCATGTGAATTTCCGGGGGTTGCATGGCATTACTGAAGCTTTAAAAAATATGAATCTTTCAATAGACTCAGGTGAAATTGTTGGGATTGTTGGGGAGTCAGGGTCTGGAAAATCCATTACTGCATTATCCATATTAGGATTACTCGAAGAAAATGCCATAATTGCGCAAGGGGAAATTTATTATAAAGGGAAAAATTTACTAAAGCTTAAAAAGAAAGAGTTGCATGCATTAAGAGGAAAAGAAATCGGAATGGTGTTCCAAGAACCAATGACCGCTTTACAGCCGACGATGAAAATTGGACAACAATTATTTCATGTCATCAAAAAACATAGACAATTGCCAAAACAAGAAGCGAAAGAAGCAGTGATTAAAGCTTTGCAAGAAGTTCATATAGATCAACCAGAACTTGTTGCTAACAAGTATCCCTTTGAATTAAGTGGTGGAATGCGCCAGCGAGTCATTATAGCTCTTGCGATGGCTGCCCCTCCGAATTTATTAATTGCCGATGAACCAACAACAGCATTGGATGTAACGATACAATATGAAATTATACAATTAATTAAAGAATTAAATAGAAAAAGGGGAACTTCAGTATTATTTATCTCCCATGATTTAGGCGTTGTGAGTAACATGTGTGATCGGATTATCGTAATGTATGCGGGCGAAGTGGTGGAAAGCGGTAAGACAAGAGAGGTGTTAATTCACCCACGCCATCCATATACAAAATCACTATTAAAGGCCTTGCCTGATTCTGTTACTCCAGATGAGCCACTACAAGCTATTGAAGGTGAATCTCCAAATTTATTGAAAAGGCCTGTTGGCTGTGCCTTTTCCGATCGTTGCAATCAAGTTATGGATATTTGCAAGAGCAACCATCCGCAATTAAAGGAAATCGAGCCAGGTCACCATGTGTCTTGTTGGCTGGAGAAGGTGACAGTATGATTGAAATTACAAATCTTGAAAAAATATATAACACGAGAAAGCAAACGATGAAAGCTGTAAAATCTCTGAATATAACGATACGTGAGGGAGAAGTGTTAGGGATTGTTGGAGAATCTGGCTCAGGAAAAAGTACATTAGGGAAAATGATAGTTGGATTGGAAGCCCCGACAAGTGGAACGATTACTTATAAAGGAAAACCATTATGGAAGAAAAATAAATATGAAAGAACAAGGCCAGGGGAAATTCAAACCGTTTTCCAAGATCCTCAAAGTTCTTTAGATCCGAGAATGCGGGTAAGAGATATTATTAAGGAACCTTTACATGGTTTACCAAAACCCGAAAGAAAAGAAAAAGGAGAGTTAGAACGACTTATACAGTTGATAAAACGAGTTGGACTAAAAGAGGAACATTTAGACCGTTTTCCCCATGAATTTAGTGGTGGACAGCGGCAAAGAATTGCAATAGCACGCGCACTTATTACAGACCCTTCTTTTATCGTTTTAGATGAACCAACTTCAGCATTGGATGTTTCTGTGCAAGCGCAAGTGTTGAACCTATTAAAAGAATTGCAGAAAGAAAGACAGTTAACGTATTTATTTATTTCTCACAATATGGCCGTCATCCGTTATATGTGTCAAAGGGTAGCGGTGATGTATAAAGGGGAGATCGTGGAAGTTGGGGAAACCCAGAAGGTCTTTGAGCATCCCGAACACCCATATACGAAAAAGCTTCTTTCTTCGGTGTTAAGTGTGAACATTGAGAGTTATGTGTAATAAGGCTATCTTGTGGGAACAAAGCATATGAAATTAAACGCACCTCGAATGAATTCGTAGGTGCGTTTATTTAGTGCGCCTGGCATGGGTGTAATCTATAGGGTGTAAGTCCCGAACTGTGAAGGCAGAAGTAACAGTTAGCTTAACGCAAGGGTGTCCGTGGTGACGCGGAATCTGAAGGAAGCGAGCGGCAAACTTCCGGTCTGAGGAACACGAACTTCATATAAGGCTAGGTATCATTGGATGAGTTTGCTAAACAAAACAAAGTCCTTTCTGCCAAAGGTGGTACAGAGTAAATGAAGCAGATAGATGGAAGGAAAGATTACATTCTTACCCGGGGAGGTCTGGCGGATATGTGAAGTACGCTTCATAACCTACTTAGTGATAAGTAGCTGAACCGTCAGAAGTCAGCAGAGGTCATAGTATTAGTTGGTTTAGAACTACTAAGAAGGACCGAACAATTAAGAGAGAATAGCCCTTGGCATTCAGTGAGTCATGATGAACACAGAAAACGTAGTACCTCACTTGAGGAAGGAAGCGGTGAATCCCGTGGGAGACCTCTTGGAGGGTGGAGTGACCACTGGCATAAAGAGAACAGCTATTCACGGAAGTTATAAAGACTTGCGTCAATCATCTTAATTGAACCGCCGTATACGGAACCGTACGTACGGTGGTGTGAGAGGACGGGAGTTAATCGCTCCCTCCTACTCGATTGCATTAATATAATTGTTCTTATCTTGGTTTATTGTTTGAGCAGCACTTTGAAATATTTCCATATATAAGTCTAATATTTTTCTATTACATAAGCAGCTACACACTAATAAAAATTTTTAACTTTTAGAATATATAGAAGAGGTAGATAATAAGAGGTGGTCCCCCTTGTACTAGAATAATTTTTTGATTTATTATATAGACAACATCAATTCTAATCGATGTAAAGGCTAAGAGAAGAAGGAGACTTGACATGAAGCACATTTATACTGGTAAAACGAAAAACGTTTACGAATTAGAAGACGGCCACTACTTATTAGAATTTAAAGATGATGTAACGGGCGTTGACGGAGTATTTGACCCTGGTGCCAATTCGGTTGGGTTAACAATTGAAGGTGCTGGACGTGCAGGCTTAAAATTGACGAAATATTTCTTCGAATTGTTAAATGAAAAAGGCATCCCAACTCACTATATTGATGCAGATATCGATAATGCGACTATGACCGTAAAACCAGCAGAAACTTTCGGAAAAGGTTTAGAAGTGATTTGTCGTTATCGAGCAGTGGGAAGTTTCTTACGTCGATATGGTTTATATGCACAAGAAGGGCAGCCACTTGATGCATTTGTGGAAGTAACAATTAAAGACGATGAAAGAGAAGACCCACCTATTAGCGAAGATGCTTTAGATATGCTTGGTATTTTATCAAAAGATGAATATAAAGTATTAAAAGAACTGACACAAACAATTGCTGGCATTGTAAAAGAAGAACTTGCGAAAAAAGACATCGAATTATATGATATTAAATTTGAATTCGGCCGTGATCGTGAAACAAAAGAAATCTTATTAATTGATGAAATTTCTGGCGGTAACATGCGCGCTTATAAAAACGGAGAATATATTGAACCGTTGCAATTAGAAAAATTAATTTTAGAAGGTTAAACATTAAAACCCTTGGTAAGAGTGCCAAGGGTTTTTGTAGGAATAAAAGTGATTTTTTAGTGGTAGGGATTTCTAGTCCATTTGTTGAAGTTATTCCAACAATGAATTAATATTTTCTAGAATATGATTGTATTTAAATGTTAGGGGTGCGAAGAATGAGAAAAAAAGTTGTATTAATCAGTACTGGTGGAACAATAGCTAGTGGCATAAATCCTGAAACAGGTCTTTTGTCTTCCGGGATGTTAACGGGTGAAGAACTGTCAAAACAATGTGTTTTACCACAACATATCGAATTGCAGGTTGAAACCATTTTCCAATTACCGAGCAATGAAATGACATTCGAGCATTTGGTGCGTCTAAAAGAGAAAATTGAAAATGTGTTTGAAAATGAAGAAGTAGCAGGAATTGTCGTTACACACGGAACAGATACGTTAGAAGAAACGACATACTTTCTTGATTTAACGATTCATGATGAACGCCCAATTGTGGTGACAGGAGCGCAAAGAAGTCCAGTAAGTATTGGCACTGACTCATTTGCTAACTTGCGCCAAGCGATTATTCTTGCAGCTAGCGAAGAAGCAAGAAGCTTAGGTACGGTCGTGTTATTTAATGAAAAGATTCTTCCTGCCCGCTATGTGAAGAAAAATCACGCTTCCAATGTGGATGGCTTCAACGCACCGGAGTTTGGCAATTTGGGCTATGTGGATGAAGAAGAAATCATTCTTTATAGCAAAGCGGTGAAAAAGGAAACGTATGAGCTGAAGTCTGCATTGCCTTATGTAGAAATCATTAAATGTTCATTAGGTTCGGATGGCCGCTTAATCAAGTATGCGGTGGATATTGGGGCAAAAGGTATTGTGATTGAAGCTTTCGGCCGTGGACAAGTCCATCCAGCTGTTTCGGAACAAGTGCAATATGCCATTGAAAAAGGAGTCATCGTGGTGGTGACAACAAGCACGGCAGAAGGACACGTGAAAGTGGTGTACGACACACCAGGCACAGCCTACGATTTACAAAAGAAAGGCGCCATTCTCGGCCGCGACTACGACAGCAAAAAAGCCCGCATGAAGTTGGCGGTGATGATTGCAGCAGGGGTGGGGGAGATTAAGGAAAGATTTTAATACAAGTGGAAAATTGTGTAAAAAGCATCTCTGTTCATGAACAGTGGATGCTTTTTATTTGTTGGATAAATTATGAAAATCATAATTCACTAATTTGCATTTATATAATAAATTTGTAAGATTTAAGAAAAAATATAATTGACTGCTGTAATTTTTCGCATGATTGTATATGAAACAACAAAAGTAGAATTTATGAATCATGTTTTTTTGGATATGCTTATAAAGAACTTTGGAATGAAACTGTCGATCCATTATGGGAATTTTTGTATCAATTTTCTAAAACTAAACAATATAAAGCTAAGTAATAAATACTGTCTTTGTTATTAAAATTATAGTAGTTTTTTGGGTGGAGTGGGTAGTATATAATTTGACTCACTCTTTCCCATAATCTTATAAAAGAGGATGTTTCAGTATGGATATTTATGTATGTATAGATTTTTTTGCTGAATATTCTTTAAAAAGTGAACTCGAAAGACTTTTTGGAAAATTTGATATTTCATTAAACTTTCCGGATAAGCCGAAAATGGGGACTGAAGTATATCTTCAGGTTCCAATCCGAATCAACGGAAAGGTAGGAATAGATACAATTTCTTATATCACTTCTCATTTAAAAAAAGAATACCAGATTTCATGTGGTGAATCATTTTCTTGCAGGTTTAATTATTTAGATTTTGAACGATCGCCTTTTTTTAGGTTGGTTTCTACAGGTAATTCATCAAAAGCGTTTTTAGAACACAAAGAGGATGGAATTGAATGGAAGACGATTTGCCCATCTTGCGGCATTCAGGAAAAAGTTCAGACTTCCCCTTTAGTCATGGATACTTCAAAAGTGGGGGATCGATATATGGTCAATGTCGGTGTCGATTACTGGGTTGTATCGGAGAAAATGGCGTATTTAATGAAAGAGTGGGAAATAACAGGGTACGAATTGAGAGAGGTGATACATAGCGGTAAAAAGCCTGCACAGCCCGTATTTCAAGTGATTCCTACAAATGTTCTTCCATCATGGAGTTCCGAAATGAAACATTATTATTTTATTACGGAACCGGAAGAACGATGTCAAACGTGTAACATTAGAGGACGGATTGATTATCCATATCACTATAATAAAAGGGATCTTGAACAATATCCTATTAAAGATATAAATATCATGAAAGAGTTGAAATCTAATGGAAGCTGGGCGTATAGACCTGTATTTCTGAGTAAAAAATTTAGAGATTTGTTAATTGAAAATGGCATCACTCGGGAAGTTATAAATAGAGACGATGATAATTACAAATCAAGAGATTGGTTGTTTGAACCGGTTGTTATAATTGAATGAACAATAAATACGGTTAATTGAATTACGTGTATTTCTTTGAGCTAACTTGGCTTTTTACGTTAAGTAGCTTATATTTTTACATATTATTTTCCCATTTCCACTATTGAGATATCAGTTCATCTTTACAGTATGGTGTTTATGGCAAACTAAATTTCTACTTGCCAAAAACACGCTGGGTTTATTGATTTTGGATGATGTCTGAGGATGAGTACAAAAAAAGAATGGCATTCGTATAATCGGAAAATAAAAAAGAATCTGTTATATTTTTTAAAAAGGTTCAGCTAAACTATCGGAAGAAGATCAGTGGCATTTACATCCTTATTTAGAAATGTATGAAATAAGCCTCTCATGGTTTCAAGAGGAGAAGAATGATCAAGATGATTAAAAATTAAAAAGGGATTTACCGAAAGGTGGAAGGGACAAAATTCCGACCTAAAAAGTGTGTCCAAACATAAAAGAATTGGCAAACCTAAATTTAGAATAGCTTTATCCCTTCATTATTAATGGATCAAAAGTATAAAAACGAATGGCTATGAATTCAGTAAATAAAAACACTTTAAAGCAAAAATTTTAAATGGTTTAAAGTATAGTGACATAGTGCATATTGGGTGAAGTGAAAACACTATGATTGAACAACAATTTATTTTTGAATAATCTAATCCTTTAAAGATTAATGATTTCCAATACATCTTCTTGTTTCTACAATTTACAGACAACGTTTCATAGTTTTTATATTTAACCGAAAAATATTGTCACTTAGAAAATTAAGCTTTAACTAGATGTTACAAATAACAATTGTTGATGGCCTTGTGTATTTTAATTTTAGGGGGGTTATATTTTGTATCCCCCCATTTCTTAACATTAAGATAATATCACTAGCGTCGCATAAATAAGTTTTGAAATTTCAGATTTTATTTTTCTGGAAAATTAGCGAAAAACGAAAACACCTAAATAAAGGTAGTAATTACCTATAGCTTAAGATGAGTGCAACAACGACAAATCAACCTTTAAGGAACGCTCTTCCCTTCGATTTTCCGTAACCAAATGTGTGCAGATTTCCATAAAGCTGCTTTCAAATATCGACTTATTTGTAACGTACTTCGGTCACTATTCGTGTTCAACTGAGCTAACACATTTAAACAGTATACAATCATCGCTACGTATACTTGGTTGTGTACGGCTTGCTCACTGTGGCCGTAGAACTTCTTGATATTCAAGTGTTGTTTCATCCATTTGAAAAAGAGTTCAATGGCCCAACGTGACTGATAGATTTCGGCGATTTCATCTGCATACATATCAAAACGATTCGTCAGTAAATGAAGTTCATTTCCTTTTGTATCCAATAATTTGATGAGACGGAACGCGTTTTCAGAACGATTTTGCGTGGTTCCAATATCCACCATTTCATCGGAGAATACAGGCGAATCTTCAGGTAACGAAAATCGTTCTAACACACGGACGACAGCGTTTTTTAAATGATGTTTTTCGTGTAAACTTATCCATGGTTTTGTCCTTTGTATTGGATTTGGATGGTTTACTACCACCCAACCATTATAAAGGATTTTTTTGTGTTTAGATTATATTTCAGAAAATTCGGTTTATTTGAAGGTGTTAAATTATTTTAATGCGACGCTAGTGAGAAAATTCAGTTTTATTATGTCTATTGATATTTTTTATGCGACACTAGTGTCCGATGGCGAATCCATAATAATTACAAAAGGTATTTAATTTCTTATTATAGTGAATATAAAGAGAAACACACTACGATGTATAAAAATTCATAAGTTTCGAAAATAAGGAATACATGAATGGAAAGAAACGGAAACACTTCTAAACAAAAATTTCCATTTTTTATTGTTTTGGCAAATCTATTGATTGCCCGTAAAACGATTTTTATTGAAATCCCCTCCCCAAAACCAAACATTTCTTGAACTGTGCAACATTCCCCTAACTTTCTTCACAGACTTGTATTTCCAATTTCCCTTCATTTTAAGTAAAATAGGAAAAAAGAATGTTCGGAGGTAAGGATAGTGGATGAAATTTACCGCGCACTTAATGGCTATCCGAAAAGAATGATAGGATTATCCGCATTGGAAGCAATCATGGGGAATTTCTTTCATACATACGAAGAATATGCCGGCTTTATTTTGAAGCTGGAACAGGAAGGCATTTTGGAGATGGTGAAGTCTAAAGGAAGAACGACAAGAAATCCATCGCTCGCCTTTCAGTACCGGATCAATAAAAGTCTGCTTCAAACCGGTTTCCATCAAGAGATTCAACATTATCGCAACAAGCTCCATCCATCCATAAACCTTGATGAATATTACAAAAAAGATCCTTCCATTTGGCGGCACGATCTTCCTTATCTCATCAAAATCGATGAATACATAAAAACATTTGGTTTTCCGGAAGAGTCCGTTCCTGCACCGGAGCGCAGTTTTGAACTGGTCCAGGATGAAAAATGGCTCACTGAAAAAGGGGGAAAAGAGCTGCTGGAGCGTATCGGACTCTTCCATTCTTTTAACATCATCCCTGTTTCCGACCCGTTGATGTTTGCCATCCATCCCAAGCTGGTGACAAAGGAGACACAGTTTCACCTGATTGTTGAAAATAAAACGACTTATCAAGGTCTGCTTCCGGCGTTGCCATCCACTGAATTTTCCACATTGATTTACGGAAGTGGGAAGAAAATCATCCATAGCATCGAACAGTTCCAGGACCAATATCCGGTCAACGCCCAGCATCATTTTTTCTATTTCGGCGACATTGACCGGGAAGGAGTGTCCATTTGGCATTCGTTGAATCAAAAAATCAAAGCCCATTTGGCATTGCCATTCTATAAAGCTTGTCTTGAAAAACAGCCGATCGCCGGAAAAGAATATCAAAGACAATATACTGAAGCTCAAGAAAAATTCATTAGCCAATTTCCGCAAAAGGAGCAAGAACAACTGGCGATGATGTTTTCGCAAGGGAAGTATTACCCGCAGGAAATCTTAAAATCAAAAGAATTGCAGGAAATTTGGAGGGGATCCGATTGGAACAGATGGATATGCAAGCGTTATTAAGCGGATACAGAGATCGGATCCGGCGCATCGCCCTTTTTGAACCGTTGAATGAACTGGATCGGAAAAGGGATGTTGATTTAAATGGGACGAAGATTGATATGAAAGGGCTTGGCCTCCTCACTTTGCTTTTTTTCTTTGAACAGAAGTTGATGCGAAATCAAAGGACAGGTGTCAAAGAATTGGCTTCCTTTTTAAAAGAGGCCACGAAAGAAGTGTATATGCTGAAAGAGGAAACCTATGAAGAACTGGCCAGAACCTTGATTCAAAATTTCCGCCCGACCCACGGAAAAAAACGCAGCTACGGTTATTTTGATTGGGAGGAAAAGGCGGAGGAGACCATTGAATATTCCATTTTGAAGGCGAACGATTTTGATGCCGGAACGAATACCCAATTCTACACATTGGATGAAGATGGATTGGAATTGATTTTTGCAACGAAGGAATTTTATAGTGAGTTCCAAATATCCATCAACCAATTGATTTTACGGAAACAGCTGGAAAAGGGGGAATTTAAGGGGGCACTCCGGCAAATCAATGAAATGCGGGTGGCCGTCGAGACGTTGCAGGAACGCATTGTCAAATTGAAGCATGAAATCCAGCGAAGCATTGTGTCCGAAGAAACGTTTGAGCGGTATAAAGAGCTGCTTGATGATATTTTTCAGAGGCTGGAACGGGAAGATGAAGAATTCAAAGAATTGAGGGAGTTTGTCAAAGAAACGAGGGAACGATTGTTTGCCGAAAATATTCATCAAAAGGAGCAGAAAACGTATCAATACATTTTGCAGATCAACAGGAAATTGGAGAAAGTGCACTATGAACATTCCGAGCTTCTGAATCAGACTCTCCATTTGAAAAACACGACTTTGATTACAGCCCAGGAGTCGCTTTATTATACGGGCATGCATTCCTTTAACTTCGACCAAGATATCGTGTCTCTCATTGTGTCCACCCCTTTGCCGTTGGATGCGATGAAAGGCGTTCTCCATCCTTTCCTGAAAGTGGAAGAAAATGAATTTTGGTCGCCGCTTGCTGTTTTGGAAGAACAGAATATCGTGGAAGACCGAAAAGAGAAGGTGGAATATCACTTTTATGAAGTGGATGACGAAAACAGCTTCAATTCATATAAACAATGGATTTCAGAAAAATATAAAGAGCTGATGGAACATTTTCTGAAGGCTTATGAAGAAAATAGCGGCAATACGTTATCCGAGTTCATATCCTATCTCGAAAGAAATCAATTGGAGAATCTATTCCAAATGCGGTATTTCTACGATTTTTGGATTGTTCTCCACCAACGTTCGCCTATTCAAGCGGGAACGGATGATGAAGAAAGCAGAACGGTTTTTGATGAGGCCTTTCGATTATTGGGAAAACGCAAATTAATCGTTACGGAAGATAAAGCGATCATTCAAAAAGTAGATCGCTATTCCATCAGTGAAATGAACATAAAGTTGGAGGATGAAGATGAACTATTCTGAACAAACAGTGTTGCAAGCCTTTCGACTATATACGAAACTGGCAAAGGACGGGATTTTGGGCAAAGAGGCCGTTCAAATCTATAATGCCGATGAAGATGTGCGCGCCCTTCTTGAATTGTTCAGCCAGGAAGTGCATTGCGCCATAATCAAAACGAGTGAAGAACTGTTTCTCGTTCCTGAACCGAAGCTGTCTCCATTCCATGTAAGCAATGAGTGGATTAAACGGAAATATTTGCGTTCCGGTGCGACGAATGCGGATATGTATCTTCTTTATTTTTGCATACTTGTTCTTTTCGGCAGTTTTTATGATTCCTATCAAAGTCCGCATCCCACAAGGCAATTTATCGGCATGGATGATTGGATACGGCTGATTCAGGAGCGGATTGATCATTTGAAATCCCATGATGAGGAACAATTAAAAGCATCGGAAAAAGAGTTTTCTTACAATTGGAGCGCTATCATCGAAAAATGGGATGATATGGATGATATTAAGGAAACCGCTAAGCGGCAATCAGGAAATACGATCAGCCGAATGAGCTTCCTGCATATGGTTGCAAAGTTTTTGAGCGACCAACAGTTGATCCGGGAAATCGGGAATAATGAAATCACCTTGACGGAAAAAGCGATGACCATCATCCAGCGATTTTTCATGGCAGTGGAATATAACAAAGGGATTTTTGAGTTTCTTTATAGTTTTGATAAGGAGGGACAACATGCCGGCCATCAATAAAATCAGATTGACCAATATTGTCTATGAAGAAGGCAACAAGCGTTATAATGATGAACTCTTTTTATTCAACGGATATAATGGGGCGATTCTTCTTGAAAACGGCGGAGGGAAGACCGTTTTTATCCAAACGGTATTGCAAGGGATGATTCCCCATACCGATTTGGCGGATCGAAAAATTAAAAACACTTTGGTGTTGGAAAATGCCCCGGCCCATATTGCGATCGAATGGATACTCAACGAACGTCCACGGCGATATGTTGTGACGGCGGTGACCCTTTTTATGACGGATAAAGGATTGGATTCTTACCGCTATGTTTATGAATATGATGAAGGGGATCAGAACGGAATCGAAGGCATTCCTTTTGTTCGGGAAGGACAAGGCGGCACCAGACCTGCCGACAAGGGAGAAATGCTTGATTATTACAATGGCATGAAGGAACGATATCCTTTATCGGCAAGAACGTTTTCGACAATCAAAGAATATCGGAAGTTTATTGAAGAACAATACCATATTATTGCCGATGAATGGGAAAGTATTGTGACAATCAACAGCTCGGAAGGGGGCGTCGAGGCCTTTTTCGAAGCCTGCAAAAACACCACCCAGTTATTTGACCGCTTATTGATACCGACCGTTGAACAATCGATTGCGGGTCATCATCCAACCCTTTTTGCCGATATCTTTGAAAAACAGCTGGATAATTTGAAACTTTATAAAAAACTGAAAGAAACCATTGAAGAGAACAAGCGGATCCAACATCAACTGGAAAAATACGTGCAAACGTTTGAAAAACTGCATTCCTCCCAGCTTGCCTATGACAAGTCGAAGCAGAAGGCAAAGGGAATCTGGGAAGAGATTCAAATTCAAAAAATCGATGTTGCAAAAGAAATGGAAAAGAATGAAGAGCAATTCAATCTTTGGATTCAAAAGAAAAAAGAACATGAAGTGAAAGTGGCGTCTTATCAGATTGCCGTTGAGGAAGAAAAATACGAACAACTGCAGAAAGATTATGATCTGGCAAATGTTGAATATGGCACAAAAAAGGAAGAACTGGAGCAACATAGCCTTGCCTATTATTCATTGAAATTTGCGAAATGCAAGCAACTTTTGAATCATTATCAAAAGGAAATTGCATTTGTTGAAAGCGAAATGAAGAAGCTGGAAGAAATAGAAGAGCTCTCGGATTTGCAAAACCAATTGGAAGAAACGAAGCAGGCGCTGCTCGGACATTTTATTGAACAGATGGATGACATGAAAAAGAATATGGAACAAATCCAATTCGAACTCAATCCGATTGTAAGGCAAATCGATACATTGCAGGAAGAAAAGCGGTCCATCGAAAAACATGATTTGGATAAGCAAAGGGAAATCGCCGGTGTTCAGAAAACCATCCAAATGAGGGAAGCGGATATCGAAAGGTTGAAACAAACTTTGCTTTCCAATCCACAGCACGAACAAGTGGAAGAGAAAATGGCCGAATGGCAAAACCGCCATCAATTTTTGGATGAAGAACTGATACGGCTGCACGGAGAGAAGAAGGAAAAAGAGAAGCAATCGATTGAGCTGGATGAAACCATCGAAAAATTAAAAAATGAGAAGAACGGTTTGCATGTTGCAAAAGAACAATTGAAAAACGAGAAAAGCCAAATTGAAAATGAACAAAGAAAATTGATTCGAATTTTGGGAAGATTAAGACCGCAATGGGCCATTCTGGAATCGGTCTATGAAAATGAACACTCCATTTATAACCGGCTTTATGAAACCATCGAAAAATTGAAAAAGGAAAAAGAGGTTTTATTATACAAAGAGCGGGTGGCATTGCGTTTAGTCGATGATTATGGGGAACAGAAAACATTTTTCAGCGATCCGTTGATTGAAGCGCGGATAAAATCATGGAAAAATCAATTGGACTATTGTGTAACGGGTATTGAATATTTGCAGATGCTGAATGAAGCGGATTATGAAGAAAAAGTCTTCTATCCGTTATGGGCTGTCACTTTGATTACAACCAATAAATCGAAGGAAGAATTGCAAAAGAAAGTGGAAGACCTTGCAGATGAACTTCGATACCCGATTCAAATACTGACGACCGAAGAAGCGGCGAAGATAAAGAAAGATGCCGTCCAACCGGAGCCATCCTGGATTATTCCTGCTCATTGGGAAAAAGGGATGATGGAAGAGACCTTTGGGCAATGGAAAGAAAAAGTCCGTGTGGATGCGGAAAAAGCGACGAAGGAAAGAGAACTGAAAGAAACGGAACAAAAAGAATGGGAATATGCCCTACAAGCCTTCCAACAATTTTTGAAAGACTATCCATATGAACGGCTGACCGATTTTCAAAAAAGATGGTCGGAAACAATGTTAAAAATCGAACAAATCGAAAGAGAAATTGAAAATGCGGAGCAGCAGCGAAAGAATCTGAAGCATCAAATCACAACCATCGAGGAACAAATGGAACTTTGCCAAGAAGAAATGCAAGGGCTTGAACGGAAAATCCAGGAAGGGAATCAATATTTCCATTATTGCCGTGAAGTAAAAGAGGCCAAGGAAGTTGAAAAAGAGTTGAAAGACGTATTGGCCAATATAAAAGCCAAAAAAGCACATTTAGCCGCACAATTATTGGATTATAACGAACAAAAGGCTGCACTGGAGGAACGCAAACAAAATTTAAAATGGAAATTAGATTCTCTTAAAAATGATGAAGAGTATAAAGAAGTGCAATCATTGACCCCAATTTTTACCGGGGAAAGCCGGAAAAATCTCCGCGACAAAATCCAGACGCTGAATTTGAAAATCCATCAAGCGTCAAAAAGTATAGGGGAATTGAATGAAAAGCTGGCCAATGCCAAACACAATTTGACTAAATTGCAGGAAGAGATGGATCAGATCCGCAATGAATGTGAAAATGTGCATGAACATTGGGAATTTCCATCAGATGGAGAACATTTATTGCAAAATAAGATTATCAAAATTAAAGAGTTGAAACAGGCATTAAACAAGTTGGAAAAACAGGTTACTGAAAAGCTTTCTGCAAAGGAAGAGCAAAAAGGAAAAAGAAATCATTTGAAACAGCTTTTCCGTGAAAATTTTCCGGATTATGATATTTACACATTCTCCGTTCCATTAAACCAAGCGGAAGAAGAGCTTGCTGAAGAAAAGAAGGCGCTTCAAAAAGAGAAGAATTATTTGGATGAACAGATGGAACAAGTGTCACGAGAGCAAAACAAGATTGATGAAGCGGAACGCGAGCTGATCAAATTCATTGAAAAACATCATTTTAACGCACCGCAAGTCGTGACAATCCCTTTAAGTGAAAATGAAAAAATGGATTTTATCTATAATCGGAAGAAAATGGTGAAAGCCATTATCCAAGAATTGGAGCAACATAGTGGACAAGTGGAGAAGGAAAAGGAAGCGGTGGATGCCCAAAAACAAGCTTATAAGCAGTTTTGTTCAACGATTTCTGATAATAAATTGCAAAAAATGGCGATTGAAGGTGTGGATTATAAGACGGGTTATGAAGAGTTATTGGATTTTAAAAAGAATATGATGATCCGAATCGAGCGGTCGACGAATTATGCCAATGAACATATACGGCAAAAAGATGAGGAATTGCAGGCATATATCAACCAAATCCATAACCATTTAAAAACAGTGGTAGAAGAGTTGAAACAAATTCCAAAACATACAAAAGTAAAAGAAGAGGATCAATGGAAAACGATTTATACTTTTACGATCCCTCAATGGGACGAAGAAGAAGGTAAGCAGCGGATCCGCGATTACATTGAGTGGATTATGCTTCAACTGGAGTCGGATCGTTATGTAAAAGAAAATGGCCTTCAGGATGAAACGAAAGTTCGGAATGACATTGAAATGTGGCTGCAAACCAAACAGCTTCTGCAAGTGGTGATGAAAAATGAAGGCATGAAAGTAAGTTGCCGTAAAGTGACAAACGAAAATAAAGTGTCGACAAGGTCCTATTCTTGGGAGCAGAGCAATGTATGGTCAGGCGGAGAAAAATGGAGCAAAAATATGACGTTGTTTTTGGGCTTGTTAAAATACGTCGCTGAAAAGAAACAGCATCAAAAAACAAACATGAAGCACAGCCGGGTGGTGATTTTGGACAATCCATTCGGCAAAGCATCGAGCGACCATGTGCTCAGTCCGGTTTTCTTTGTTGCGGAACAATTGGGATTTCAAATCATCGCATTGACTGCCCATGCGGAAGGGAAGTTTTTGCGGGATTATTTCCCTGTAATTTATAGCTGCAAACTCCGTGAAGCCAAACAAGCCAATAAACAAATCGTCGCAACGGAAAAATGGCTCCACCACGCATACTTCCGCGACCATGAACCGGAAGCGTTGGAAAGACTGACAGAAAAGGAACAAATGTCTTTGTTCTAGAAAACGTGGGTTTATTCAAAAGAGCGAATGAGAATGATGATTGGCTTTCTCATTCGCTCTTTTCTAATGCTTTGGCAATTATTTTGCCAAGTTTGACTATTATCCTTGGCATTTTGGCTATTATCGAATCAACTTTGACTATTATCGCCGATTTTTGAAGTTGATTTTAATTTATTGGCTATTAAATTCATAAGTTTGACTATTATCTTCTAAAGAATGACTATTATGTTCAAAGAGTTGACTATTATCGATTATTTCGTAAACTTTTTTCGATTGATTGGCTATTATGTTCACAAATTTGACTATTAACATAAGCAGAATGACTATTATTGTGCCATCTTTGGCTAATATCTCGCTTAATCTATGCAAAATCAGCCACACCTTTTCACTTTTCAAAGTTGTTGGCCTCATAGTTTAGATAGAAAAAACATTAAATTTTGCACTAACCCGTAATTTATATAATACAGAATTCAAACGACGCATATAAATCGATTGCACCTCCCTGTAAGTTAGAGTTATCGATTACAGAGGAGGTGTATTATTTGGTAATTGAAAAACTGAACATCGTACCGTCAAATTAGAAGACGATTCATCTCTCGCTTCAACAAATCGTGCTCCTCACAGGCCTATATGTGTAATTTAAACAACGAATTTGAAGTTTTGGTTAATAAGAATCCAATATAAAATGACGAAAATCAAAAAATGACTCTATCAATTTGGTGCTAGAATATGAAAACCAAATATGATAGAGCCATTTTTTTACTTATGAATTATTTAAATAGATTAATAGTTGTAATAATAATCGGTATTCCAAATACGTCGATGAGGAATGCACCTACAATTGGCACTACGAGGAAAGCTTTTTGCGATGGACCGAACCTTCCGACAATGGCATGCATGTTTGCCATCGCATTTGGAGTGGCACCAAGTCCATGGCCAAGAAAACCTGAAATCATGACTGCCGCATCGTAATTTTTGCCGAGCAATCTAAATAATACAAACATAGCAAGTAGAACAATAAATATCACTTGTACTAACACAATGATTAGTAAAGGCAATGCTAAGTCTGTAATTTCCCAAAGCTTAATGCTCATTAACGCCATGGATAAGAAAATTCCTAAGGTAATATCCCCAATAATGGATACAGTTTTCATATTGATAGCACCCGGTTTGATTTTATCAAGAATATTGCGAACAATAACCGCTACAAACATAGCACCAACATAGCCAGGTAATACAAAATCCGTTAGCTCGGAGAACCATTTGCCTAAATAGGAACCAACCGTCATACAGAATGTGATGATCAATACTTGAGTAAAGAACGTTTGAGTTGTCACTTGTTCATGATCTGTATCCAATGAAGAAACTTCAATTTCTTCCTTAGATGGTTTTAAATCATATTTTGAAATTAAATGTTTCGTAACAGGTCCACCGACTAATCCACCTGCTACAAGTCCAAGCGTTGCAGCTGCTGCACCGACTGTCATTGATCCTTCAAATCCTAATTCTTCGAGCGTTTGACCAAAGGCAGCCGCGGCACCGTGACCACCCTCCATTGAAACTGCTCCAGCCATCAAACCGATTAGTGGTTCAATGCCTAAAAGTGACGCTAATCCCACCCCAATAACGTTTTGCATTAACGCTAAAAAACCACAAGCGATCCAGTAAATAATGAGCAGCTTCCCGCCGAGTTTTACTAATTTAAAACTGGCTCCTAATCCTACTGTAGTAAAGAATGTTATCATAAATAAACTTTGCAATGAAGTATCAAGAGTGATTTCAAAACCTATAGACTTAAAAATCGTGACAATCAGCGCAAATAATAATCCCCCTACAACTGGTGCTGGTATACAGAAACGTTGAAAAATTCCTACCTTTTTAATAATGAATGTACCAATTGTTAAAAACAACACCGCTAAGAAAATAGTTGTAATTTGATCAAACGCCATCGTTTTTACCCCCTTTGTTTTATCATGAACATGATCACTTCATTGACGAAATACGCCGCTAATTTTGCAGTTTGGCCATTTAAATCGAAGGTTGGATTTACTTCACAAATATCGAATGAAGCCACCTTTGGAGATTGAAGCACATGCTGGATGATTTTTCGAACCTCAACAGCATTTAGTCCAAAAGGTGATGGGGCACTGACCCCAGGCGCTTCTGCTGCATTAATGACATCCATGCAAAGTGTTAACAAAATCACTTCATTTTGATTGATAAAAGAATCGATTTCATTTAGAGCTTGATTCATATTTTCTCGTATTTGTTGCTCTAAAATTGTAGTGACTCGAAACTCTTTTGCTCTTTCAAACAGTTCCAGTGTATTTCCGTATTGTTGTATACCGATTACACAATAAGATGCATGATTGTCATGATCTAAAATTTGTTTAAACATCGTTCCAGATGAAGTCGTTTCTTCATAACTTCGCAAGTCAAAATGAGCATCGAAATTTATGATTCCTAATTTTTTATCACGACCTATGGTTTGTCGAATACCTAAGTAGTGACCATATAATGTTTCGTGTCCTCCCCCGAGCACAATCACTTTCGAACCGTTTGTCCGTACTTCCGCTATTTTTTCCCCTAATAATTTTTGAGCTTTTTCTAATTCCGCATCTTCACAGCTTATATTTCCTAAGTCAGCGATACAAGCCGATTCCCCGTGCCAAGGTATATTTGCCAAAGCTTTTCGAATGGCATTAGGTCCTTCTTTGGCACCGATTCGTCCTTGATTTCGACGAACCCCTTCATCACATTGGAAGCCTACGATTGCCACGTTTGGTATTGGGTCAATATTTTTTTCTAGCTGTACGATTTCATGGAATCGTTTGCTTTTTTCATCTCCATAGTCAGTTCTTCCAGACCAAATTCGTCGTAATGATGTCATCAAAAACGCATCCCCTTAATTTTGAAATATTCTGAGTAGTTAGTATCAGTATAGTTTGAATTGATTCATAAATCTAATATATAATTTGAATAATATTATAGATAATAACTATAAATAGGGTGATTGAATGGATACGAAGCAATTACGTTATTTTATAAAACTTGTGGAATGCATGAGTTATACGAAAGCATCAGAAGAATTACACATTGCCCAGCCTTCGTTAAGTATTGCAATGAAAAAATTAGAATCTGACGTAGGCTATCCTTTGTTTGAAGGACATACTCGAAAACTTCAATTAACAGATGTTGGGGAATTTCTATACGGTAGAGCCAAGGAGATTTTGGAGAACTTAGATATATTAAAAATTGAATTGCAAGAAATCGGTTCTGTTGGGGATGGTTGTTTGATATTAGGGCTAATTGAATCTGCAAAACATTGGATACCGCAAACATTAAAGAAATTAAAACAAGATTATCCTTCCATCAACATTAAGTTAGTCGATATTTTAGGTGCGGAAAGTGTCAAACAAGCTTTACGAACTCATCAATCTCATGTCATTATTACCAATCAAATTATTAACGAAAAAGATATTGTTTCTATACCGTTATACGAAGAAAGATTAGTAGCTGTTTTGTCAAAGGAGCATCATTTAAAAGAGAAAGACACTTTGGAATTGAAAGATATATATAAGGAACCATTTATAATTAGTACTGAAGGATTCCAAACACGCTTAGATGTATTAAAAGCGTTTGAAATGAACAATTTGCCTATGAATGATAAATATGAGATTGAACGATTCGAAACAGCCATTTCCCTAGTACAGGAAGGATTGGGCGTGACGATTTTACCTGAAAATTATTTAAAGGGTTCTACAAGTGAAGCGGTTATTCAAAAAGTAATTGAACATCCAAATCTTAAACGTACTGTGCATCTCACTTACTTAAATCAACGCTACTTACCAAAATCCATTCGAAGGTATATCGAATTAGTACAAGAACATTTTACTAGAGCATAAATTCATGCTTCGTCATTTGCATGAATTCAAAAAGAGTTTTCATAACTACTTAATTTTTCTATACTATGTATAGAAATTTCTAAAATAGAAAAGGAAATGGAACATGAATACACAAATTTCAGAGCAAACACCACGATTGTATTTTGAATTTGCGAATTCTAAAGGAAATATAGAGCCGATTACGTTTCTTCATCCTGATAAAATCATTTCGACTTACGATATCAGTGAAGTGTTAACTTGTCTTCAAGAAGTGCAGGAAGGAATCAAAAAAGGATTTTACGCGGCAGGTTTCTTGTCTTATGAGAGTGCTACGGCTTTCGACTCTGCGCTTAAAGTGAAGCCTAGACATACAATGCCATTGTTATGGTTTGGCCTTTTTAAAGAACCTTTACATGAATCGCCAGCAGTGATGAATTCCTATTCACTAACACAGTGGAAGCCTGATGTAAATGAAGAAGAGTATCGGGAAGCCATCCAATTTATTAAAGATTCCATTGCAAAGGGAATTACATATCAAACGAATTATACGATTCGTTTACATGCGCAATTTGAAGGTGATTCATTTGCATTATTCAATAAAATGAAAAAAGCTCAATCGGCAAATTATTGCGCTTACATTCATACAGGAGAACATAGTATTCTATCGGCATCTCCTGAGTTGTTTTTCCATATTGAAGGGGAGAAAATTACAACTCGCCCAATGAAGGGGACAATAAAAAGGGGAAAAACCTTTGAAGAAGATCAAGAAAAGGCAAAGTGGCTCTATCATTCAGAAAAAAATCGTGCAGAAAATGTAATGATTGTTGATTTGCTGCGTAATGATTTAGGGGCTGTTGCCGAAACCGGAACAGTGACGGTACCCCGATTATTTGATATTGAACAGTATCCAACGGTCCATCAAATGACATCGACTGTTACTGCAACCTTGAAAAAAGAAACAGAACTAGTAGATGTGTTAAAAGCTATTTTTCCGTGCGGTTCGATTACTGGAGCTCCGAAAGCTAGTACAATGGACATTATTACAAAGTTAGAAAAAACGCCTCGTGAAGTGTATTGTGGTGCTATTGGCTACATTACTCCAAATAAAGAAGCTATTTTTAATGTGCCAATCCGAACGGTACTAATTGAGCATAAATCAGGAAAGGCCACTTATGGTGTAGGTGGTGGTATAACTTGGGACTCCACTGCTGAAGATGAATTTAATGAAGTTCTTGCAAAATCTGATTTCCTTACTAGAGAAGTGAAAGAATTTCAATTATTAGAAAGCTTATTGTTGGATGATGGAGAATTCTTCTTACTAGAAGAACATCTAAATCGATTAGGGAAATCTGCAGCGTATTTTCAATATCAACTGGATATCGATGAAGTAAAACAGAAGTTGAAAGAGTTTGCAAAAGCTAATCAATCAGGACAATGGAAAGTTCGATTACTTGTCAATACAAATGGTAGATGTACAATTGAAGGGCAATCAATCGTGAAAATGGAGTCTCCTAAAAAGGTTACACTTGCTAAAACCCCTGTAAATTCGGAACATGTATTTTTATATCATAAAACAACGAATCGAGATGTTTATGAATCGTTCAAGCCTCAATCCGCAGATATTTTTGACGTCCTTTTATGGAATGAAAGAGAAGAGTTGACGGAGTTTATAAACGGTAATGTTGTATTAGAGTTGGACGGAAAACTTTGGACTCCACCTGTTAGCAGCGGATTGCTTGCCGGGACTTTCCGTGAACATTTATTAAAAGCAGGAGAGATCAGAGAAAAGGTTTTAACATTGGATGATTTGAAAAAGTGTTCGAAAGTATGGTTTATCAATAGTGTAAGAAAATGGATTGAAGTAGAGTTTGTTTAAGGAATTTTAGGGCTTCTAATTTAGAAGTCCTTTTTTTGTGGAAAAGTGACTAGCCTTGTTTTCATAAGCAAGAAATTCATATCTGAAACAATGACTAGCATAGGATAAACCAATCATTGTTTTGTTTCTGTAAGGGGGGGAGACAACTAAATCATTGTTTGGGATGGGTGAATCACGGTAATACACAAAAGGGGGTTCAAAATGAGAAAGATTGGTCTGTTAACACAAATTTTAATCGCATTTGTTCTTGCGATTATTGTGGGTGTCATTGTTGGACCAAGTATTGAAGTGGTTAAACCTCTTGGGGATTTATTTTTAAGACTTATTAAATTTATTATCGTTCCATTAGTACTTGCTTCTCTTGTGATTGGAATTGCTGGTACAGGTGATATTAAGCGAATTGGCAGAATGGGTGGAATTACTTTTGCTTATTATTTAATTACGACAGCTATTGCCGTAATTATTGGATTAATTCTTGCTAATATTTTCAAGCCCGGTTCAGGCCTAAATTTAACAATTTCTCAAGAAGCAGCTGAACCTAAGGAAGTGCCAGGGGTTATTGATACGTTGTTAAATATTATTCCTACAAATCCTATTCAATCATTGGTTGACGCTAATATGCTTCAAATAATTTTCTTCGCACTTTTCCTCGGAGTAGCTATTGCGTTGGTTGGAGATAGAGCAAAACCCGTTTATGATTTTTTCGATGGACTTGCAGAAATTATGTATAAAATTACCCATATTGTGATGAAAGTTGCTCCAATCGGGATTTTTGGTTTAATTGCTCCAGTTGTGGGACAATATGGTGCTTCAGTTCTCCTTCCGCTCATCAAATTAATTCTCGTTGTTTATGTTGGATGTATTCTTCATGCACTAATTGTATATTCAAGCTCAGTGAAGTTTTTAGCCAACTATAGCCCAGTAAAATTTTTCAAAGGGATTTTACCTGCAAGCTTAGTTGCTTTTAGTTCGTCCAGCAGTTCTGCCACATTGCCAATCACAATTCAAAATACAGAAGAAAATTTGGGCGTGTCAAAGAAAGTAAGCAGCTTTGTATTACCACTTGGGGCTACCATCAATATGGATGGAACGGCATTGTATCAAGGGGTATGCGTGCTGTTCATCGTTCAGTTTTTAGGTGTCGATCTTTCATTTACACAGCAATTGATTATTGTGTTAACTGCAACGCTTGCATCTATTGGTACTGCAGGTGTTCCAGGGGCTGGATTAATCATGCTGACTATGGTGATAACAGCAGTTGGATTACCATTAGAATCATTAGCATTGGTTGCAGGGGTTGAACGCATTTTAGATATGATTCGCACATCAATCAATGTTACAGGAGATGCATCTGCAGCGGTTGTTGTTCAAGCATTTGAGGATAAGCAAGGAGCAAACTCTCCGGAATGATTCGTTAATTATATTGTAAACGTTTTAATAAAGCAACTCGGTTCAAATTTGAACTGTAGTTGCTTTATGTTCGTTTTGAAGATGGATTATGAGTTATTCCATAATTTGTAGGTCGGCTTTTTGTTTAGCCTAATTAATCTCTTTTGTTATAATAGTGGAGATTTGCTCAAGGGGTTCAATTGAATTGAATAAGAAGGGGAATGTGATGGAATTTATACGCAATTACCTTATAAGTTATGAATTGAGCGACACGTGGGTTCGTTATTTATCAATTGCCATCATGATTACGTTTATTATCATTGTTTGTATCCTTGCAAACTTTATTGCCAAAAAAATCGTCATTCGATTTATCATCAGAATCATACATAAAAATAAATTTACTTGGGATAACATCTTGCTGGAAAGTAAGGTATTTCATAGGCTGTCTCATTTAGTACCTGCTATTATTATTTTTTATTCCGCAGCTATTTTTCCTACTTATCAGAGTACAATTGAGAAGTTTGCGATAACGTATATGATCATTGTTGCTTTAGGTTTGCTTAATAGCCTATTAACAGCATTTCATGATATTTACAAAACGTATGAGATTTCGAAAATTCGACCAATCAAAAGTTATATTCAAGTAGCTAAAATTGCCAATTATATTATCGGAACGATTTTGGTAATTGCTAATCTATTAGGAGAAAATCCAATTATTCTTTTAAGTGGAATCGGTGCGTTATCTGCTGTATTTATGTTAGTGTTCCGCGACTCTTTGCTAGGCCTTGTAGCCGGCATACAGCTGACGGCTAATGATATGGTACGGGTGGGTGATTGGATTGAAATGCCGAAGTATGGTGCGAATGGAGATGTCATTGATATTTCCTTAAATACTGTGAAAGTGCGAAACTTTGACCGAACGATTACGTCTGTTCCGAGTTATGCGTTAATTTCAGATTCTTTTATTAACTGGAGAGGAATGCAGGCATCGGGTAATCGTCGAATTAAACGATCGTTGTTTATAGATATTACAAGTATTTCTTTCTGTTCTGAAGAATTGCTTGAAAAATGTAAAAAAATTCATTTGCTCAAAGATTACATTGTTCATCGCCAAAAGGAGATTGAAGAATATAACCAAAAGCATCAAATTGACCGATTAGCCAATTCAGTGAATGGTAGAGCTTTAACGAATATTGGATTATTTCGTGCGTACATCACTCAATACTTAATACATCATCCAGGTATCAATGAGGAAGCTACATTAATGGTTCGACAATTAGCACCGACTGAAAACGGATTACCATTAGAAATATATGCTTTTGCCAATACAGTAGTATGGACGGAATATGAATCCATTCAATCTGATATATTTGATCATTTATTTGCTGTTGCACAAGAGTTCGGTCTTCGTCTTTTCCAAATGCCAACTGGTAGCGATTTAAAAAATATACCGCATATTCTTGACAATGCGCAGACGAATAAAAGAAACGTTGAATTTGTTGCGAAAAAATAATGGTCATTATTGTAAGTTGATAATAAAATAAAAAAGGGCGCCAAATTTAAATTATAGGAGGAAAAAATGAGCTCAATTAAATGGATTGAAGCAAAAGATTACGAGGATTTAAGTAAAAAAGCTTGTGACATCTTTGTAGAACAATTACAAAATAAACCAAATTCAGTAATTGGGTTAGCGACAGGAAGTACGCCAATTGGCTTGTATAAAGAGTTAGTTCAACAATATCATTCAGGTAATGTTTCTTTTAAAGATGTGGTTTCATTTAATTTAGATGAATACGTTGGAATTGACCCAAATAATGAGGCAAGTTATCACTATTTCATGAATCATCATTTATTTAAACATGTAGATATTCAAAAGGAAAACGTACACATTCCAGAAGGTCATAGCTCTGATTTAGAAACTGCATGTCGTACATATGAACAACAAATAAAAGAAGCAGGTGGAATCGATCTTCAAGTACTTGGTATCGGGGTAAATGGACATATCGGATTCAACGAACCTGGCACACCTTTCGATTCTCTTACACATATTGTAGAATTAACCCAATCCACAATAGAAGCAAATCAAAAGTATTTTGAAAAACCAGAGGATATGCCTAGAAAAGCAATCACAATGGGCATTCAATCAATTTTAAATGCGAAGAAGATTATTTTGTTAATTTCCGGGGAAACGAAACAAGAAGCTTATGATCGTCTTCGTACCGGAATAATAACAGAAGATTTACCGGCAAGTGCTTTACATCAACATCCAGATGTAACGGTTATTTATACAGGAGTTAAATAAAATAAGTGAAAAGAGCCGCGTAAGGTGAGACGGCTCTTTTTTTTCTGAATTTATCTCTAGAAGCATTGTTCAACGCCATTTGTTAATATAGTTGTAGTATTAATAAATTGTAGGAGGAAATCAATGAAAATAAGGCCAAAGCACTTAAATAAAGGAGATACTGTAGGGATTATAGCACTAAGTGGCCCTATTAATTTGGAAAGCTTGCAACGAAATATATCTCTATTCACCGATATGGGATTACATTATAAATTAGGGAAAACCATTGAGCTTAATGAACATGATTTTGAGGAAACAGATGAAGCGTGGGTTCATGACTTGCATCAAATGATTGAAGACCCTGAAGTGAAAGGAATTTTTTGTGCCACTGATAGATATGGTGCTGCGAAAATAGCTGATAAAATCGACTATTCACTACTAACTGAACATCCAAAAATATTTTGGGGATTTTCAGACATTACCTTTTTACATATAGCCATTCAACAATATTCAAATGTTGTCACATTCCATGGACCTTCTCTTTCAAAAGAATTGGACGAACAATCGAAAAAAATGTTTTACCAATTATTTTCGCCTTTTGAAATTTATTATGATGAAACCATTTCACCTCTTGAAAGTTTAATACCTGGTTCTGTACGAGGTGAATTTATAGGCGGAAATTTGCGTAGAATTGTCGATACACTTGGCACAAAGTTTGAAATTGACACGCGCGATAAAATTTTGCTTATTGAAGATGAAGAATTGAGTATTGAAGAAATTGACCGTATGTTTAATCATTTAAGATTGGCAGGGAAATTGAAAGGGGCATGTGGGTTTGTGATTGGGAGATTAGGAAATGGTGATGTAGAAGAGAACGCATTATCCTTAATAAAAGAATATTTGTTGCCATATAAAAAACCTACAGTTGCGCGATTTAACATTGGCCACTCTACACCAAACATAGGCATTCCCCTTGGGGTGGATGTTATATTAGATGCTGATGAAAAATTGTTGCGATTTTTGCCAGGAGTGGAATAGTTTTTGAATGAAGTTGCGAGATATGCATCTTTGATGGTTTAGGGGTGATGATATGGATTGGTTGAAAGTTCTATCCTTATTTTGTATTGCATTAGGTTTCTTGATTGGAATTTATGGATTAAAGAAACGATCAATATTAACGATTATTTCTGGCATTTCCTTTTTATTAATTCCAATTTTTATTTCATTCGGATGGTTTGGTTTCATACTCTTCTTTCCTCCGTTAGTGTTTGTTTTTTCAAATAGGTCAAAAAAATAGTTGTGAAATGGTCTGAGGGATATCTTCACGAAGTTGACTATAATTCATTGTAGTTTGCCCATTTTCACTTGAGGGGAGTCGGTTGGCAAATATCTTCCCTGGGTTGACTATAATCCTATGCAATTTGACTATTAAAGTATGAACTTTGACTATTATCCCTTGATTGGGGAGTTAGATTATTTCGATTGGCAAATATCTGTCCAGATTTGACTATAATCCAAAGCAGTTTGGCTAATAAAGGATGGACTTTGACTATTATCGCTTGTTTGAGGAGTCGGAATTTTTCGATTGGCAAATATCTTCCCGAGTTTGACTATAATCTAGCTGAGTTTGACTAATAAAGGAAGGATTTTGACTATTATCGCTTGAATAGGGAGTCGGAATTTTTCGATTGGCAAATATCTTCCCGAGTTTGACTATAATCCAAAGTAGTTTGACTAATAAAGCACGGACTTTGACTATTATCCTTTGATTGGGGAGTCGGATTTTTTTGATTGGCAAATATCTTCCCGAGTTTGACTATAATCCAGCTGAGTTTGACTAATAAATTATGGACTTTGACTATTATCCCTTGATTGGGGAGTCGGAATTTTTCGATTGGCAAATATCTTCCCGAGTTTGACTATAATCCAGCTGAGTTTGACTAATAAATCATGGACTTTGACTATTATCCCTTGATTGGGGAGTCGGAATTTTTTGATTGGCAAATATCTTCTCGAGTTTGACTATAATCCAAAGTAGTTTGACTAATAAATCATGGACTTTGACTATTATCCTTTGATTGGGGAGTCGGATTTTTTTGATTGGCAAATATCTTCCCGAGTTTGACTATAATCCAAAGCAGTTTGACTAATAAAACTTGAACTTTGACTATTATCAAAAATAAGAATCTCCGTTAGAAAAAAGTAAGGCTGTTTAGAAAGATATCATTTTCTAAACAGCCTATTGCTATAACGGCTGTACAAGAAAAAACACTTAGGTATTTTGACGATCGATTGCCTTTGCGCTAGTTGGTCATTAGTTACAGGTTACATAGTAACAGGTTAATGGTTATTGGTTTGCCATTTATGCACTATATCAAGTTTGACAGCCGTTATACCTCGGGGAGGACTCTCACCTCCCCGAGGAAATGGTTTTGTTTTAGAAATAATTGGAATCATCAAATTCAATATGCACTTCATAGTTTTTGGCATTAATTAAATTAGATAAGCGGTGCGCTTCTTTTTCGAGCTGGTTTGCCCGCTCACGATATTCGCGTGGATCGTACATGGCAACTTCGTATAGAACAACTCCTTCACCCGTTGAAGTGTAGATTTTTTCCTTTTCAGAGTTGCCTAAAGTTTTGTATAAGGAAACCTCTGCCCGCAATTGAGTAGCAAGTTCGATAGCTTCAACAATGGGCATAACTTCCCCTTTAAATTCGATTGTATTTTCAATATTCGCCCGATAAATCAGTTTGTCTAATGTGCGGATATCTTTTCTCACTTGTGCCAGATCTGCTTCAATCTCTTTTAAAGAACGGCCCGTTTGTTTTGGTGTTTCCCCTTTTTCAACGACGACATGAGCATTTTTTTGAAACTCATACACTAATTCTTGAACTTTTTTCGTTAAAATGCTTTTTAATTTGATTCCTTCTGCCAGTGGAATAGTTTTCATTTTTTCACCTCAATCGTTACGCTCGGATTATCGGCGGATAATAATGCGGTCGTAAATTCTCCCCCTGCAACTTGTGTAAACATTTTACCGCAAGATGAAAGGAGTTTGTTGCAATAGTCTTCTTCTAAAGATGGACGTAAATAAAAAATTTGCAATGCTTCCGTAGTCTCTTCCGTAACGCTTGTTCTGACTGAATCGACAAATGGACTTCCAAAAGCCCCTTTTTCATCTTTGCTATATAAAATATTTGTTAATTTGTTATATCGGCCATTTAATCCATCATAGCCGGTTTCTTCATTTCCTAAGTTAATTTCAACGTCCCCTACAATATGATCGACATCGTAAATACCAATAGGAATTTCATGTTCTAGCGAAAAGAAATTATTTAAATCCACCGCTAAATGAACAGGAGATAAATAGTTTTGTTTCGCAATTCTCCGCATTAAACTTTCAGCAGAATGACGGTAACGGTTCGGATCAGCACCTAAAGCCTTCCAAACGGTTCTCCATTCTTTAATACCTGGACGTTCTGTTACAGGAGATTCTTGCAGTTCAAAAAATAAATTTTCTTGAAATAATTGCATTCGTCCTTTCAACATTTGAGGCGATTGTGATACAACAATTTTGGTATAATGAATAATGCCGATTTTTAGTTGCGGAACTAGAGAAAATAGTTCTTTATTGATAGAAAGGTTCATCTCAATATTCACCTGCCAATTATTTGTAAATCTATTGTACCATAAACGAAAAGGAAAGTAGATTGATTCTCATTAGACTTTGAATGATGTGAACGAGGGGAGGTGCAATTGCGACTTTTTCATCGCGATTAGAATATGAATGTAGAACAATTGAAAATGGATTTAATTGAATATGCGAAGTCCATCGGGGTAGATAAAATTGGATTTACCACAGCGTCTCCCTTTCAAGAAATGAAAAATCGTTTGAAAAGGCAACAGGAATTGAATTATCAATCCGGCTTTGAAGAAGAGGATATCGATAAGAGAACAGAGCCAAAGAAGCTATTGCCTGAAGGAGAAAGCATTATTGCGATTGCTTTAGCTTATCCATCTAAAATGAAAAATCCCCCAACTGGTAAAAAAGGTGAACGGAGAGGGATTTTTGCAAGAGCATCTTGGGGATTGGATTATCATGTGGCAGTAAAACAACGACTAGAATTGATGGAACAATGGCTACGAGAAAGAGTTCCCAATGTCTCGGTGAAGTCGATGGTCGATACGGGTGAGCTTGTAGACCGTGCTGTTGCAGAACGAGCAGGGATAGGTTGGAGTGGGAAAAACTGCTCTATTATTACACCTGAATTCGGTTCATATGTCTATTTAGGAGAAATGATTACAAATATTCCCTTTCCACCAGATTCTCCGATTGAAAATGAATGCGGTGATTGCAGGTTATGCCTAGATGTTTGCCCGACTGGTGCATTAGTAGAACCTGGTCAATTAAATGCAAAACGCTGTATTGCCTTTATAACACAGACGAAAGATGTTGTACCGGATGAATTTCGAACAAAAATTGGAAACCGAGTATATGGCTGTGATACATGTCAAACGGTTTGTCCAAAAAATAAGGGGAAGACGAATTGGATTCATGATGAATTTTTGCCAGATCCTGAACTGGCAAAGCCGCTCCTCGTTCCACTGTTGAAACTTTCGAATAAAGAATTTAAAAACAAATTCGGTACAATGGCGGGTTCATGGCGAGGGAAAAAACCCATTCAGCGAAATGCAATCCTTGCACTGGCTCATTTTAAAGAACAATCAGCCGTGCCAGAGTTAATTGAATTATTGAAAAAGGATGAACGTCCTGTCATTCGGGGTACTAGTGCATGGGCTCTCGGGAAAATTGGTGGAGAGAAGGCAAAAGATGCATTGCTTGAAGCATATCATCAAGAAAAAGATGAAGAAGTGCTGCGTGAAATAAAAAAAGGGCTGGAACTAGTGGAAAGAGGCTAGCCCTTATTTCAAATCAAAGATGTATAGAAGAAGGAAGTGTCTAGATTTGCCATTACATATCGTATTATATCAACCCGAAATTCCAGCTAATACAGGAAACATTGCACGTACTTGTGCTGCTACGAATACAACTTTGCATTTAATTCATCCTCTAGGGTTTTCTACTGACGATAAAATGTTGAAACGTGCAGGATTAGATTATTGGGAACATGTCAATATTGTGTACCATGACTCTTTAGAAGATTTTCTCGAATATGCAAAGGATGGGGAATTATATTTAATCGAAACGTATAGCGATGAGCCTTATACAACTCATGATTTTAGCGATAGGGAAAAAGACATTTATTTCATGTTCGGGAGAGAAACGTCTGGTTTGCCGAAAGATTTTGCATACGAACGTCGCGATAAAGTGCTAAGAATTCCTCAAACAGATAAAGTGCGTTCTTTGAATTTATCGAACTCGGCAGCCATCATCATTTACGAAGCATTACGCCAACAAAATTTCCCTGGGCTAAAATAAATTGGGCTGGCCTGAAAAATGAAATGCTCCCTATTAAATCATCTATACTAATAGGGAGCTTTTTTATGATCTTATACAGATGTCCAAAAGACGGTCAGTTTGCGACGAGGATAGGGGAAACTTGCTTCAACTAGAAAGGAGGTGTCTGGAAGTTTTCGACTTTCAAGACTCCATTTAATATTTATTCGCCATCCAAAGTAAAAACAATGCGGATTCCTGAAGGATCAATGGTAGAAAACTCTTGATGGCCTCCATATTTTGAAGCTCCTTCAAATCGTTCTACAACATGCCCCATTTCTTTTAAATGACCTTTAATTTTTTCTGCTTGTTCCTCGTTATCCAGCACTAATGTATAGGATTTTAAACCAACACTTTTTTCACTAGAAGGAGAACCTCCTAAGCTCTCCCAAGTGTTTAATCCAATGTGATGATGGTATTTTCCAGTGGAAATGAATAACGCCTGGCTTCCATATCTTGTAACAACTTCAAAACCTAACGCTTTTGTATAAAATTCTTCTGATTTTAAAAGATCAGATACAGATAAATGAATATGCCCCATCACTGTTCCTTTAGGTAATCCATTCCAATGACCATCCGCTAAATTTAAAAGGGAACGGAAGTTTACGGGTTCTGTTGTCATATAAACGGTATTTCCATTCCAAATCCACTGCTCTTCTGGACGGTCCGCATATACTTCAATGCCATTTCCGTCCGGATCGTATAAATAAATAGCTTCGCTCACATGATGGTCACCTGCACCAATTTGAACATTTAGGTGAGAAATATGTTGAATGAAATTTCCTAAATCCTTACGTGTAGGAAGCAATATCGCAAAATGATAAAGACCAGTTTGACCTCTCTGTAAAGGGAGTGCATTGTCTACTTGCTCAATGGAAAGAATGCTTGTTTTTCCATCTGTTGTAAAAGCAGCTGCTTTTTCGGTTTGCTCCAACACGTCAAAGCCAATAATATTTTTGTAATATTCTAAAGAGCGCTCTAAATTCGATACCTTTATTTGAACATGTGAAACATATGTGTTTGGTTTTTTATGAAAATGTGTCGCCATACAAAGTCTCCTTCAAGTGATATTTGTCAACTCACTTACTTTATGTAACTAAGTTTATTTTGTTAAGTTTGAAAAGTCAAGACATAAAACAAAAAGGCAACCCTAAAATAGGATTGCCTTTTTTCGTATTTCGAATGATAAGAGATTATTCTTCAGTGTAATCTCCTTCACGTCCAGCAGTTAAAATAGCTGTGAGAAATGAAGCACATACTACTAGTAGTAAAACAGTACCCATGGAAGTATACCTCCTAAGTAAATGTTATCTCTAATTTAGTATAGCTTAAATAAATTTACTTTACTATATCATTTTTTTGAAGGATTTGTTCACAATAACTCATATAAACAATTGGGAGGTTACTTTTGTGGAAAACAAAAATGAAATGCCAGTTAGCGGGCATATGACGAATAATCTAGAAGATTGTATTTGGCTTGGGAAACAAATGGAACGACTGCGGGATGGGGAGCAGTTAGAAGATGACCATCGAATTCCAGATCCAATTCAATCAGATGTTGTAGATCATCCAAATAAAGATGAAAGATTGAAAAGAAAAAATTAAATAGAAGGGGCAAATTCACAAAGATTCGCCCCTTAGTTTATTATGCATTCACTTTATAATTCTTTAATTCTTCTCGTAGTTTGGCTTTTAAGAATTTACCAACGGATGTTTTTGGAATCTCTTTTAAGAATACAATGTCATCCGGAATCCACCATTTCGCAAATTGATCTTTTAAATAATCGAGTAGTTCTTCTTTTGTAGCTTGTTTTCCTTCTTTTAATACGACGCATGCAAGTGGACGCTCTTGCCATTTTTCATGCGGAATGGCGATGACCGCTGCTTCTAATACAGCTTCGTGAGTCATGAGGGCATTTTCCAAATCGACAGATGAAATCCATTCGCCTCCGCTTTTGATTAAATCTTTTGTACGGTCAGTAATTTTGATATAACCTTCTGGTGTGACAACTGCAATGTCTCCAGTATACAACCACCCATCACGGAATGCTTCTTTTGTTCGTTCATCTTTATAATATTCATGGGCAATCCAAGGACCTCGAATCCGCAGTTCGCCCATCGTTTTTCCATCCCATGGAACTTCTCCTTGTTCATTTACTACTTCCGTATCAAGAAGTGGAACAGTAAGGCCTTGTGTTGCACGGATATTTAATTTTTCTTCCCGTGTCCAATCTTCCATTGCGGATGTATAGTTGGAAAGAGAAACAAGTGGTGTTGTCTCGGTCATACCGTATCCAATAACGTACGGAACATTGTATTTGTCTTCAAATGCTTGAATTAATCCTTTTGGCGAAGCAGAACCTCCAGATACAATAGCTTTTAGGGAAGAAATATCGCGAGGATTTTTTTCCTGTTCTTGAAGTACGCCAAGCCAAATAGTTGGAACCCCTGCTGTTAACGTCACTTTTTCTTGTTCAATTAAATCAAGTAGTAAACTAGGTGTAAAGTGAGGACCTGGTAATACTTGCGTTGACCCATAATTTACTGCAGCAAATGGCATTCCCCATGCATTCACGTGGAACATTGGAACAACCGGCATGATAATGTCTCTTTCGGTGATTCCCATTCCGTCTGCTAAACCAAGTGCCATACTATGAAGTACTAATCCGCGATGAGTGTAAACGACACCTTTTGGCATTCCAGTAGTTGCACTAGTGTAACAAATTCCTGCTGGTGAGTTTTCATCTAAATCATTCGGAAATTCAAATTCATCTGCTTCTTCTAAAAGCTGTTCATAAGAATAGACATTTGGGAAAGAGGATTCAGGAACGGTTTTATCATCTTGCATGACAACAATATGTTTAACCGTTTTTAAGTAAGGAATTGCTTTTTCAAATAATGGGAATAGATTGCCATCGACTAACAAAATTTCATCTTCTGCATGATTAATTACGTAAATGATATGTTCTGGCGAAAGGCGAATGTTAATCATGTGCAAAACAGCACCTGCACAAGGAACTGCAAAATATGCTTCTAAATGTCGGTGATGATTCCAAGCAAAAGAACCAACTTTTGTTCCGCGTTTCATCCCAAGTTTTGTGAGAGCGCTTGCAAGTTTTCTTGTGCGTTTGACATAGTCTTTGTAAGGAATGCGGTGAATTGTGTCTGGGCTTGTACGCGAAATAATCAACTTTTCAGGAAAGTAGCGCTCAGCCCGTTTTAAAAAACTCGTTAATAATAAAGGTGTGTCCATCATCTTTACATCATCCCCCTTGTTTTTTTCCCTTTCAATAAATATATTTAGAAGAATACTACATTATTACTAAAAAATGTGGCGTATTATAGAATATTTTAACTTTAAAGAGAAAATAATGCTATGAATTTATTAGGAAGTTTCTATTAATTTTAATTCCTATAATATTGATGGATTAGATAATTTTTTTATTTATATTTTTCAGTTTATAATGAGGTTAATGAATTTAAGGGGAGTGATTTTATGGCAATACCGTCAAAAACATTAGCCAATGGTTTAGAGATGCCTTACTTAGGATTAGGCGTGTATAAAATGGAAGATCATGAAGAAGCTTTAAATGCAATGGATACAGCGTTAAAGTTAGGCTATCGAGCAATTGATACAGCTTCACTATATAACAATGAAAGAGAAGTGGGAGAAGCGATACGAGCTAGCGGTATTCCGCGTGAGGAAATTTTTGTAACAACTAAGGTATGGAACAATGATCAAGGTTATGACGAAACGCTTCGAGCATTTGAAACTTCATTGAAAAAATTGGGACTAGATTACGTGGATCTTTATTTAACTCATTGGCCTGTTGAAGATAAGTTTATCGATACTTATCGTGCCATTGAGCGTCTGTATGAGGAAAAATTAATCCGAGTACCAGGTGTATCAAATCACCATCAACATCATTTAGAAAAAATCTTCGCAAAAGCAAATGTGAAGCCGATGGTAAATCAAGTTGAGTGCCATCCGTATTTGCAACAAGATGAATTAAGAGCATTTTGTCGCGAACATGAGATTGCCGTTACTGCATGGTCACCAATTGGCAAAGGTCGCCTATTAAATGATAACACTTTAGTAAAACTCGCTGAAAAGTATGGAAAAACTCCAGCACAAATCGTTTTACGTTGGCATTATCAAAATGATACGATTACAATTCCAAAATCAGTAACACCAAGCCGCATTGCCGAAAATATGCAAATTTTCGACTTTGAATTATCAAATGAAGATATGCTTGAAATAAAAATGATTAATAAAAATGAGCGATATGGACAAAATCCTGATAATTTCCATTTTGATTTTTAAGGGAAATAAAAAGCGAATCTAGGATGGCTATTATTTTAATATGATTGACTATTATTCTTTTTGGATTGACTAATATTAAATTGAGTTTGGATAATATCCTATTATTTCATTTCAATAATCCTTGGGAGTGTCAGCAATATAAATAGCTTCTTTCGTTACAGTATCCCGTCGCAAAGGAAGATAAGTAGCATCTAAATAAATACACACATAGCGTTTATCTAATTCTCGTTGATTGAACTCTTCTACGGCTTCGGAAACGGCTTTAGTCATATTGGAAATGGTTTGAGGTGTATAGTGATGACCATACATTTTTTCAATTAAATCTGCTATTTCAGACGTAGTAATGTCTTTTTGGAATAGATGGATAATCGTTGTCTCGAGTGAATCAATAGTGCGTTTATATGGAGCAATCGTTTGTTGTTTAAATTCTCCCTTTCGATCTCGTGGAATTTGAAGTTGTAAATCGCCATATTCCGTATGAAGGGTGCGTGAATAATACCCATTGCGCGAATTTCCAGAGTTAAAGCCAGCACGATCATATTTTTCGTAATCCAGAAAGGCTGTTAATTCTGTTTCTAATAGGAAGTTCATCGCTTTTTCTAAATGAACACGAAAAACTTCTGTAATATCTTGTTTTTTTACTAGTGCTTCAATTAATTCTGTTGTAAACTGATTCATAGGAAGACCTCTTTTCTTGGGATTTTGTTGGTAACTTTATTCTATCAAGAAAAGCTCTTCCTTTTTTATTGGATTTTTTATTTACACAAAATATTTTATACTCTCGGTAGTTCACCTCATATGACTTTTATTTTCGTAATTTTTATGATTTTCATCAATCTTTTTTTCAAGCTTTTTTAGTTTTAAATATATATCAATTAGAAATCCAAAAATCAAGCCCTGTCCAGCAAAAACTTCTGTTTTAAAATATGCACCGCTAGCAAAACCAATAATAAATCCTATAATTGCAAACATATTTAAACTTCTCCTTTAGAATTAAAATAAATAACAAGTACAAAATTAAAGTAAAATCTCGCAATGTAACATTAATATGCGAGATTTTTCTACTACAATCACCATGAAAGATTAGCTGCTATATTTCCTTTTTTAACACCTGTTGTAACACTAACACTAAATACACCATTTTTATCGAATCCAATTGAACCCAAAGCTAGTGTTTGATGTCCATATTCGAATTTAATAGTAGCGTCTCCAGATGACTTTTTAGTATAAACATATTGTTCCATATAACCATTGTGTAGATTTAATTGTCCTTGTCTTAAATTTATAAAACATCCTACCCCACCATTTGTAGAAAAATCATCGGGATGATTTCCGTAGTCTCTTAATTGCCATCCACCAGCGCCTGTCCAATATTCATGTCTATGTTGTACAACTTGATTGTTGGAAACAGGAAGACTAAATCCCGCACTATCTGCAACACCAATTGCAAAAGCATCTGTTAAAGTAACTACTGGAGTAGAAATCCACTACCATCTTCCTACAATTCTGAATTTTTTATAACCACTTTTATCTGATTTTACTTCATAAGCTTCTTCCCTCCATTTGGTTCGAACCTTTTAAATCTCCTTGTGGATCAGTATACATTGGTTGAATTGTATTAAACTTATTATTAGGAATTCCATCTGTTACAGTAATTATATCACTTGTAATAAATTTCTTCTTTGCTCCTTCTTCGATTAAGGAACGTAAGAATTCTGGTGATCTAGTCTTAATTTCTTCTAATGTTAGTCCTACATCTTCTTGTAATATATTAATTTCTTCCTCAGTAAGTAATTCTAGCGAGTTACTTTCATCTTCAATTTCTGAAGCTTTAGCAAATGATGGAACGATTAAAAATAATATAATCGTAAATAATAAAACAACATAATTTTTCATCATAGATGTTTCTTTAATTTTTTTCAATCATTTTACATAAATACCAAAAATTTGTTTTTTAATATTATAAAAAATATTAAAAATTATTACTAATTAACAAAGTACTATTTTTTAAATTAGTAATAACTTAGTTGTAGAATTGGTGAAACAAGCAGAAGAAACGAAGAAGTTGCCTATCTTTGAAAAATTACTAAAATAGATCGAAAGGGAATGAATGAAAGAACAAATAATTATCTAGTATATTTATATAGTAATATTTTAATAAATAGAGATATTCATAAATTCATATATTAATATTTTTGTAGATAGGAGCTTTTGAACATGACCATACAAGAAATGCTAGAACATGCTCCAGACCATTTATTAAATATGCTGGATGTAAGGTCTATTAGTTCTAAAGCTGAATTGCTTGATAAATGTAATAGGAAGTGTCAAGAATTTTGTGTAAATGAATTTACCCTTTGATGGATTGGCTAATAAATTAATGAGTTTGACTATAATTCAACCATTTGACTATTATCTGCCCAATTTTGACTATAATAGCAAATTTATGAAGCAGATTTTTAACGAATAGCTATTAACTTCATAAATTTGACTATTAACTTATTGAGAATGGCTATTATAGTCATTCGTTTGACTATTATTTTCCCTTAATAATCCTTTAATTCAATAGTATGATTAAAATAAGAGAAGGCTGTTAGAAAAATTTATTTTCTAAGCAGCCTCATTTATTTTTACTTATATTATTGTGTGGCAGTATTAAGATCATTAACAATGATACGTTTATCTAGAAAAGGATGTTCAAATTCTAATTGAATGGCATGAAGTTCATAATCGCGCTTCGAAGTTTTACGAGCATTGTACATTACATCCCCTACAATAGGATGGCCGAGATGAGCCATGTGAACGCGTATTTGATGGGTTCTGCCTGTTTCTAATTGTAAATGAACAACTGTTGAATGTTCTTTTCGTTTCACAACCTTAAAGTGAGTGACAGCATGTTGACCAGTTTTTGAAACGATTCGTCGTGTAGGATGATGACGATCTTTTCCGATTGGTGCATTAATGGTTCCACGATCTTTTTTTATGATTCCTTGGACTTCCGCTTCATAAGTTCGAACGATGGATTTTTCTTCAATCATTCGGTCAAATACTGATTTTGCAATGGGATGTTTTGCAACAATCAACAGACCTTTTGTTCCTTGGTCTAGCCGATGAACGTGCTCTGCGTATTGTAACCCTTTATCTTTCATATAAGCCATTACGTGATTCATGCAAGTATTGTGATCGTCCCTGTCGTTCGGATGTGTACTCATTCCTTTAGGTTTTGAAACAATTAAAATATGATCATCTTCGTATTTTATTTCGATTTCACATTGTTTCGTTGGGGAATAGTTGGATTTCGGGACGCTAAAAATAAAAAATAGCATTGTTCCTTTTGATAATGGTTCATTCCATTTAACTGCTTCACCATCTGTATTTTTCACAGCTTTCGCCATTCGTAGTTCATGAACGAGTTTTTTTCCTAGTTTCCATTTTTCCCGCAACAAAGTTTCTACCGTTAATCCATCTTGCGAAATTTCATAGTGAAAATGCATACGTTTTCCTCCAAAGAAAAATCGTGTCCATATAAAGAACACGATTTCCATTTTACTTATTTTAATACCACTTCTTCAAAGAATTTGCGAATGTTTTCATCAGGATGTGCTCCTACCATTCGCTGAACTTCTTTTCCATCCTCGAAATAAATTAGCGTTGGTGTATATTCAACGTTATACTCGTCCCAGCCTTTTTCATATTCTAAGATGTTTAATTGATCGATATGAACATTCATTTCTTTCGCAATTGGCATGAGTCGAGGCGTCATTTCTTTACAATGTGGACATTCAGGACTAAATAAATAAGCTACAACTGGTTCACCTGAAGCAATTTTTTCTCTAAGAGCATCTGGCAAAATAATATTTTGATAATTTTCATCATCTAATAAATCAATTGTAGATTGTTTTAAATTGTCTGTGCCATAAGGATTGTTTTCTAACTTGCTTTTGTTTGATAAATTTGTTAACACAATAATCACAGCAAATAAAATTACAACGATTGCTGCAAGAATTCCAAGCTTTTTCAACTATTTGTCCTCCTTCAAAACCTTTAACATATAAAAACTAGTAATTGCAATTAAGATAAATGCAACTAACGCTAAAAATGGAATCGTAATGAAACCAAACCAGTTAATATATTGGCCTGTACATGGTACTCGTCCACAAGCTGGTGCATGTTGCGATAAAAAGTCCAATTTTTGAATTCCATAATGGTATAGGGAAATCGTTCCACCAATGCAAGAAAATACGGCTGTTGTTACCGCAATCCGAGCATTTTTTTGTAAATATGCCACAAGGGAAATGAGTACAATTGGATACATTAATATCCGTTGATACCAACAAAGTTCACATGGTTCATAACCCCGAACTTCGGAAAAATATAAAGAACCTAGCGTTGCTACCAAAGAGACTAACCATACAAATAGCAAACTATTCTCTAATTTTTTGCTCATTATTACTCTCCTAAAAGATTTAATCTGTGCAGTTTGATTATAAATTGTTTTGACTTCGAAGTAAATGAATTCGAACGAATAGAACGATAAAGTTCGAGAAATTGGAAATTCATTCAAAAGTCTTAGAGTTGAACGAATGCGAGGGAATAAGGGGAATGTTATGATTAAACTACAAAGTGTTTGTTGAGGTGCTATATGGTAGTAAATGATCATTCCAATATTACATTATTAAAAGAAATTGCGGAACTGCTTAATGAAGAAACAGAATTAATACCAATGCTAAAAGGAGCACTTAAAAAATTTTTAGCAGGAACTAATTTTACAACAGGATGGATTTTCTTTATTAATGAAAAAGGAAAGATTAATCTTGTAGTCCACGAGAACTTGCCGGAAGGGTTATGTTACAATGACTGCCAATATTTAAAAAAGGGTGGTTGTTGGTGTGTTTCTCGATTCCGACGAAATGAACTAAAAAAAGCATCAAATATTATTGAATGTCAAAGAATTGAAAATGCCATCGAGGAAAAGGTGGGCGATACGGCAGGAATTACCCATCATGCAACGGTGCCATTACAATCGGGTAATGAACGGTTCGGAATACTAAATGTCGCTACTCCCAATACAGTTGTATTTACAGAAGAAGAATTGGAATTGCTAGAATCTGTAGCTTTTCAAATGGGATCTGCCATTAAACGTATTTGTTTAACGAAACAAGAACAAGAAATGGCATTAGTTCGAGAGCGGAATCGGTTGGCGCGCGACTTGCATGATTCTGTGAATCAGTTATTGTTTTCCGTTACGTTAACGGCTCGTGCTGGAATAGAGATGAGCGATAATATAGAAATTAAGGAAACCTTTAAAGAAATTCAAAATTTGACACAGTCCGCATTAACAGAAATGAGGGCTCTTATTTGGCAATTAAGGCCTCAAGGATTGGAAAGTGGACTAATCGATGCAATAAAAGCTTATGCAGAAATGTTAAAGATCAAATTAACGATCAATGTATCAGGAGTCATTCAATTTCCTTCAAGAGTAGAAGAAACATTATTCCGAATCACTCAAGAGGCATTAAATAATGTCCGAAAACATTCGGGCGTGATGGAAGCAACGATTTACTTAACGGTGACACAAACAGATATTTTACTCGTTATAAAAGACGAGGGTAGAGGTTTTAAAATTGATCAAAACATGAACATCCCTTCCATTGGATTGCAATCGATACGAGATCGAGCTACTGCAATTGGCGGCACAGCTGAATGGGTATCGGAGATTGGAAAAGGGACCGAATTGTTCGTTCGATTACCTTATTGAGGAGGGAAGCAGGATGATACGTGTTTTAATTGCGGATGATCATCATGTTGTTCGTAGAGGCTTATTATTCTTTTTGAAGACCCAAAAAGATATTGAAGTAGTTGGGGAAGCGAAAAATGGGATGGAAGCAGTTCGATTAGTGGAAGAATTAAACCCGGATATTGTATTAATGGACTTAGTCATGCCGGAGATGGATGGCATTGAAGCGACGAAACAAATTAAAGCGTGTTGGCCAGAAGTACAAGTTATTATATTGACAAGCTTTTCAGATAAAGACCATGTTCTTCCCGCCATCGAAGCTGGGGCAGCTGGCTATCAATTAAAGGATATTGAACCGGATGATTTAGTCAATTCCATTCGGCAAGTAATGCGTGGAGAAAGCATTATGCACCCGGTAGCCACAACACAATTGGAAGAATCATTAAGGGAGGAAGGAAATCTGCCGCATGTGAAAAACCCATTAACTCCACGTGAACAAGATGTGCTGGCGGAATTGACGAAAGGAAAAAGCAACAAGGAAATTGCATCGTCATTATTTGTTACAGAAAAGACAGTTAAAACCCATATTTCGAATATATTTGCGAAATTGGAAGTGCAAGATCGAACACAAGCAGCTCTTTATGCAGTAAAACATGGGTTAACAGAAGGAAGCGGGAAAATTTAAATTAGAGTTATGTCATTTGCGAAGGAAAGCATTTATAAAATAAATGATTAAAGGGAACAGTAGAATTTCGATAAAATGGATCTACTGTTCCCTTTAAATTAGTACTTCTGTGCTTTTAATCTACACCTTCTTCTGCCTCGTGAGGTTCAATATGTACAAGCGCTGTACAATTAATGTCAAATCGTTTAATCGTTGACTCGATATTTTCTGTAATGCGATGGCTTTCCCAGACGTTTAAATATGGATTTACTGTCACTGTCACTTCAATAAATGTTGCATTTCCGTGTGTTCTTCCTTTTAAATCCACCAATTCAATAACACCATCTACATTTTTTATTAATGTGGATAAAGTTTCGATTTCCTCGGTATCAAACGCATCTGTCAATGTTTGCACTGATTCCCAAAAGATTTCCAATGCAGTTCTAATAATAATCACTCCGATGATTAAAGCAGTAATGGTATCTATAATTGAATAGCCGATAATCGAAGCAAAAATACCGATGGCTGTACCAACGCTAACTAATGCATCGGAACGATTATCATAGGCAGCCGCTTTTAACGCAGAACTTTTAATTTTTTTAGAAAGAGCTAAGTTATATCGATATACCATGTACATGACAGCAGCACTGCCTAATGCAACAATAATGGTTAAAGTGGATGGCGAATTGCGAACAGGGTCAAATATGTTCATAATTGAGCTAAAGATTACTTCAAGTCCAACGACCATCATAATAAAAGAAGCCACTAAAGATGCAACTGTTTCGGCACGCAAATGACCGTATTGATGATTTTCATCAGGAGGACGTTGTGAAATTTTTAGACCAATTAAAACTGCTATAGATGCAATAATATCTGTAGTATTATTAAGACCATCTGCTTTTAAAGCTTCTGAATCGCCGATGTGTCCTATGATAAGTTTCATTGCGCTAAGAAATATGTATGCGCCTATAGATATCCAGGCACCTTTTTCCCCTGCTCGTAAATTTGTATAAAGCTCCACTTTTTTTCCTCCCTACAAAAGTTCCGAACATGACAAAACGACTTTCTTAGAAAAGAAAGTCGTTTTTGAAATACGTTATTCAGCAACTGAGTACAAGTCGAGTTCTTGTTCTTCTGGCAATTTGATGACTTCAATGTATAAAATATGGTGACCATCTAATTCTTTAATTTTGAATTCGTAACCATCATATACAAAACTGTCACCCTCAACAGCGTCGTAGCGTTGAGTCCAGAACCAGCCGCCGATTGTATCGATATCTTCATCATCGATATGAATATTCAACATTTCATTTACATCTTCAATTAACATTTTTGCATCTATAATATAATGGCCATCACTAATTTCTTGAACTTCAGGGATTTCGTCATCGTCGAATTCGTCTTGAATATCACCAACGATTTCTTCAATGATATCTTCGATGGTTACTAAACCGGAAGTTCCCCCGTATTCATCCATTAAAATTGCCATGTGTATACGATCATGTTGCATTTTTAATAAAAGATCGCTGATTGGAACAGTTTCAATTACTCGAATAATTGGTTGCATATATTCTGTAATTGTTTTTTCTGCATTTTTAGGATCTTTTATATATGCAGTTAATAAATGTTTTAAGTTGACTAAACCAATTACGTGGTCTTTATCGCCATCAATCACCGGATAGCGAGTATATTGTTCCACACCCATTACTTCAAAAACATCTTTTAGTTTTGCTTCCTTATCAATCGTTGTAATTTCTGTTCGTGGCACCATGATTTCTTTGGCCGTGCGGTCTGAGAATTCAAATATACTGTTTACATATTCAAATTCAGAATATTTGATTTCACCGCTTTTAAAGCTATCAGCCATAATCATACGAAGCTCTTCCTCCGTATGGGCTGTATCGGTTTCGTTAAATGATTTCACACCGAAAATTCTTGCCAAACCACGAGCAGACATGTTTAAAAGGTGAATGAAAGGATACATCACTTTATAAAATGTATACAACGCTCCTGAAAAATTAAGCGTTACCCATTCAGCTTTTGTAATCGCTAACGTTTTAGGCGCCAATTCACCTGCCACAACATGGATATACGTTACAATACTGAATGCAATAATAAATGAAAGAACTTCAGTGATAGGTCCTGTTACACCAATCCATTTAAATAATGGACTTAATAACAACTGTACAGTAGGTTCACCTAACCAACCTAGACCTAATGAAGTAATGGTAATTCCTAATTGACAAGCAGATAAATACTCGTCAAGGTTCTCAATTACCTTTTTAGCCTTAATTGCTTTTTTGTTTCCTTCTTCTAAAAGTTGATCAATACGCGTTACCCGAACTTTTACTATCGCAAATTCTGTGGCAACAAAAAATGCTGAAAACAAAATTAATAAGGCAAAAACAGCTAACTTAATGGTCAGCCCCACTATGTCTCCGTCCAAATACTTTCCCCGTTCCACGCCCGAATGAGGGGTGAAATGAGGAGTACACCTCCTACAATAAAATTAATTTTTAATAAGATAATCATAACGGATTTTTGAAAAAAATACAAATCATCCATCTCTGAAATTTTCAGAAGATTGTGAGTCGTTTTGTTATATATAGTATGCGATTTTGTAAATAAATTTAAATCTTTTGGGGGAAAGAATAATTTTCCTAAAGCAAGTTAGAGCTATTATTGGGAGGAAAAATAAATCGCGAAAAAAAGAAATAGTCCGTAATAACTTTCAATGTTCATGAAACAATAATGAAATATAATCGTATATAACAAAAGGTATGTTATTATTTATTTCGCAAAGTAACTTTTGTTAGTGAAATCATTGTGTTAGAAAAGAGGATATTAATGGATGTAGTACTATTAATACTATCTATGGCAATTATCGGTGCAATCATTGGTAGTGCAACAAACTTTTTAGCGATTAAAATGATTTTTAGACCATATAATGCGCTTTATTTAGGAAAATGGAAGCTTCCTTTTACACCAGGACTAATTCCAAAACGCCGCGGGGAATTGGCAAGACAAATAGGGGTGACGGTGCAAGATTATTTATTGACACCTGATGTCATCAAAAATAAATTATTCTCTCAAGAAATTCGATTTGGAATTTTACAGTTTGCACAATCAAAGTCGGAAGAATTGATATTTTTAAATAATAAAACACTGAAAGATTGGTTGGAACTAGCAGGAATAAATGGGTTGCCAGAAAAGATTGAAGGGCAAGTTGATGATTTTATAGAAAAACAATTTGTATCTTTTAAACATACTTTATCGACAAAATCGATTGAAGAAGTGTTGCCGGAAGATATTACAAAAACGATAAATCAAAAAGTACCAGAATTAGTGACAACCATCATTCAAAGAGGGGAAGATTATATTTTATCTTCCAAAGGAGAAATCACCATTAAAAATCTATTAGATGATTTTCTTTCTTCAAAAGGGACAATCGGTGGACTTTTCCAAATGTTTTTCAGCGATTCTTCATCCATCGTCTCTAAAATTCAACATGAGCTCGTTCGACTTCTTCGCTCATCTGAAACAAAAAGTTCATTAGTGAATATTATGAATGATGAATGGGGAAAAATAAAAAAACAGCCTATCATGAATTACCTAAATGAGATACAATTAGAACCAATACTAATAAATATCCAATCCTATGCCAAAAGAGAATTAGCTATTGAAGAACGATTCAATAAATCCATAAACTATTACTTTCCAAATGGCAACGACTGGGTAAAGTACGATTTGATGCCTAAAATTGTCGATAAGGCTTTGGAACTTGCTGAATCAAAACTTGAAGATGTACTGAAAAAATTAGACATTAAAGAAGTTGTTCGAGAGCAAGTTGACTCTTTCCCAATCGAAAAGTTGGAAGAAATCGTGATAGGAATTGCAAATCGTGAGTTAATGATGATTACTCTATTAGGCGGTTTCTTAGGAGGATTAATTGGTATCGTACAAGGTTTAATTGTACAATTTTTAAATTAATAGAGAGAAGGATTATAAATGAATCAATTTATGGAACTTATTCAAAAGTTAGAGACATCCATTAGTCAAACGGAAGCGTTTCAAAAATTAAAAGATACTGTTGACATTGTTCGTGATGATGAACAAGCAAGAACGATTTTCACTCAATTCCGCGATGTTCAGGTAAAATTGCAACAAAAGCAAATGCAAGGAGAAGAATTGCTAGAGGAAGAATATCTCTACTTCCAAAAAACTGCTCAACTTGCTCAACAAAATCCTAAAATTATGGCAATGTTAGAAGCTGAAATGGAATTAAGCCGTCTTATTGATGAGGCAAATCGTTCGCTAATTAAACCGATTCAATCCCTCTATGATGGACTATAAGATCGGTAATTGGACCGCACTGAATGTGTGGTCTTTTTTATTTCCATAAAAAACATGCATGATTTTATAGTCAATAAAGCCTTTCGCTGTTAAAATAAACAGGAACTAAAAATAAAAAAATCACGTAAACAAGTAAAAGTGCAACAAGTTCTATAAAGGAAGAGGTATGAATGAAAAAAATAATCATCCACGAAAGTTTCAAGCAAGACTGGATTAATGTTTTAACACATATAGCAAATCTATTTTTTGAAGATTGTAAGCTTTACGAAATCATTGAGGATCCGGATTTGTCTGTTCGTTTTCAATATAAAATGGAAAACAACGTGTATTACACTGCTAGTAAGTTAGAGGTGGATGGAAAAACGTTTATTAGCACTTATTCAAAAAAATATGATACGGATGGAACAGAAAAAGAACAAAATATTCGAATGAAGCGCGCATTATCTCACGTGCTGTTGGACGTGTTAGAGCAATATACTGGAATAAAGCAACATTGGGGGATTTTAACGGGAGTGCGACCAACAAAACTTTATCATAAATTAAGAAAACAAGGACTTACACGCAATGAAATTGCAGAAGTATTACAAACAGATTTTCGTGTATCCACTGAAAAAATTCAATTATTGGAATCGATTGTTGAGCGCCAATTAGCAACAATTCCCGATTTAGATGAGATTGGGAAAGAAATTTCTATCTATATCGGTGTCCCTTTCTGTCCGACGAAATGCGCTTATTGTACTTTCCCAGCCTATGCAATCGCGCCGAATCGAAAAACAGGACGAGTGGCTTCTTTCCTTGATGGATTGCATATCGAAATGAGAGAAATGGGAAAATGGTTGAAGGAAAATGATATGAAAGTGACTTCGATATATTGGGGCGGCGGTACGCCAACAGCAATCGAGTCGGATGAAATGGATGCCCTATATGAGACGATGTTTGAATCGTTCCCAAATCCTGAATCTATTCGTGAAATCACTGTAGAAGCAGGTCGACCTGATACGATTACACCGGAAAAAATAGAAGTGTTGAAAAAGTGGGGTATTGATCGCATCTCAGTCAATCCGCAAAGTTATACCGATGAAACGTTAAAAGCGATAGGCCGTCATCATACTGTACAAGAAACAATCGATAAATTTTTACTTGCTCGCAATTTAGGAATGAATAATATCAATATGGATTTAATCATCGGTTTACCAAATGAGGGAGTTGAAGAGTTTCAACATTCTTTGAATGAAACTGAAAAACTGCAACCAGAATCCCTTACTGTGCATACGTTATCTTTCAAACGTGCTTCCGAAATGACGCAAAATAAAGATAAATATAAAGTGGCTGATCGTCCAACGGTGTCGAGGATGATGGAAATGGCTCAAAAGTGGACTCGCGAAAATGGATACAATCCGTATTATTTATATCGCCAAAAAAACATTTTAGGTAATTTAGAAAATGTTGGATACTCTAAACCGGGCGAGGAAAGCATCTATAATATCGTCATTATGGAAGAGGTACAAACGATATTAGGTATCGGTTGTGGGGCAGCTACTAAATTTGTAAATCCCAAAACTGGTAAAATCACACAATACCATAACCCTAAAGAGCCTTATCAGTATATTTTATCTTTTGAAAATGCGATTGAGAAAAAGATTGAAATGCTCAATGATTTATATCGAGTGCAATTGAAAAATGAATGTTGAGTTACCCGTTAACGATAACACCTCCCCTCTATTACTGTGGAGGTGTTTTTTAAATGAACAAAATGTATAAATAGAAGTTCCAATTTCTATATAGCTAGAATTTCAATATATGCTAGAATAATAATTACTACAATCATAAATAGGAGAAGTTGGAAATGGCAATTACGACGATCATATTTGATTTAGATGACACGTTACTTTGGGATAAAAAAAGTATCAAAACAGCTTTTGAAAAAACATGTCAATATGCGGCAACGAAATACGATATAGACCCTGAACAATTGGAAGAAGCGGTACGCAAAGAAGCACGAAAGCTTTATGAATCCTATGAAACTTACGATTATACGGTGTTGATTGGTATTAATCCTTTTGAAGGTTTGTGGGGAACTTTTGATGATCCTACTGATTCATTCCAAAAAATGAAAAACATTGTGCCGAATTATCGAAAAGATGCTTGGACAAACGGTTTAAAAGTGTTAGGCATTGATGATGAAACATTCGGCGCTGAGCTCGGAGAACGTTTTGTTGAAGAACGGAAAAAACATCCTTTTGTTTATTATGATACGTATCAAGTTCTTGATGCATTAAAAGGAAAGTACCAATTAGTACTATTAACAAACGGTGCACCAAGTTTACAAAACTTAAAATTAACTTTAACACCAGAAATCCGCCCTTATTTCGACCATGTGATTATTTCTGGTGACTTTGGAAAAGGAAAGCCTGATGCATCTCTATTTGAATTTATGATGGAAAAGGCCGGCATTACTGCGGATGAAGGGATTATGGTAGGCGATAATTTAAAAACAGATATTTTAGGCTCATCTCGGGTAGGCATGCGAAATGTTTGGATCAATCGGGAAAATAATCTGCAAAACCCTGATATCCAACCAACTTACGAAGTTTCATCATTAACGGAATTTTTACAATTAGTTGAAAAGCTTTCATAATAAAATGAATGCGAGACATATGCCGTCTCGCATTTTCTATTCTAAATAATCATATTTACTTGCTTCTTCAATTTCTCTTTTTGACATTGGAAAAGGTATTTCATCCTTCGTCGATACATGGAAAGACTGGGGTTCATCGTTATTTGCGTATTCTTCAGGGTCGTCATATAGTTCATTGAAATCTTCAAAATCCCCTTCAAAATCTGATGGCGTTTCAGATGTACCGTATTTTGCAACCACTTGGAATGTATCTTCAAAATCTTGAATTACCCCTTCTACTTCTCTTTCAGCAAAGGAATTATCGACAGGAGGAATCAGTAAATCTTCTTCTACTGGTCGATCAGTAGGGATGTTTTTTGCATCTGCATGTTCAATACAGAAGGAGGTATATGGAATAGCTGCTAATCGATCATATGGAATTTCTTTTTTACATACTTCACAAACTCCATATGTACCGTTTTCAATTTTCTCTAAAGCAGCGTTAATTTTAGCTAATTCATCTTCTTGGTGAACTTTTAAAGATAAATCCTTTTCTCTTTCGAAAAGTTCTGTTGCTATGTCTGCAGGATGATTGTCGACTGTTGATAATTCATCAATAGCGTCTCGTAAGCTGCCACGGTCAACAAACTCGTCATCTACAGATTGATTTTTTAACAACGCATGTTTTTGTTCAATCAGCTGTTTTTTTAGCTTAGCAATTTGTTTTTCCGTTAAAATGGTCATCACGTCCTTTCGTTCATCCATAGTATGAACAGAAAAATGAAATTTAAAGGAGAAAACAAAGTTGGAAAGTTTTCTATCGGAAGTTTTTTGGGCAAAATAATATACAGGCAATGGTAAAATTCCATTGCCTGTATATTTAGGGACACAAAGCACAATTCTGTTCTATCTCACCAAGTAGTCGTGCCGGGCAGCTTAAAGAGTAATTGCTTTTACTTCATCGATATTTTCTAATTGTTCTACGTAAACTAAATCTTCAGGAGTTACTTCATTATCGATTGAAAGAATCATGACAGCAGCACCGCCAACTTGTTTACGTCCCACTTGCATTGTTGCAATGTTGACGTCTTTCTCAGCAAGTTTCGTTGCAACGCGGCCGATTGCTCCTGGTTTATCGATATTTTTAATGTATAATAAGTGACCTTCTGGAATAACATCTACAACAAAGTTTTCTACTTTTACGATACGAGCTCCAAGACCGTTTAGAAGTGTACCTGCAACACTATGTGTTTCATTTTCCGTAATTACTTCAACAGTAATAAGGTTAGTAAATCCTTTTGCTGTTGTTGTTTTATTTTCGTTAATTTTTACGCCAACTCTTTCTGTTAAATAACGTGCATTTACGTCATTTACATTTTCGCCGTGAGTTTTCTTTAAGTAACCTTTTAATGTATTTGCAGTCAATGGACGTACATCGTAATTTGCGATTTCACCAGCGTAGAACAAATTAATTTCTTTTAATGGTTCTGTTGTTACTTGTGATAAGAAAGCACCTAGTTTTTCTGCTAATTCAAAGAATGGTTCAACTTCAGCTAGCAGCTCTTTTGGAATTGATGGCATGTTTACAGGGTTTGTAACAGTACCAGTTTTAAAGTATTTAATAATGTCGTTAGAAACATCTACTGCTACAGATTCTTGTGCTTCAACTGTAGATGCACCTAAGTGAGGTGTAGCAATCACTTGTGGTAAAGTTAGCAATTTATGATCTGTAGCTGGTTCTTCAACGAATACGTCAAGAGCAGCGCCTGCTACTTTTCCTTCCACGATTGCATCATATAAATCATCTTCGTTGATGATTCCACCACGTGCACAGTTAATAATGCGTACGCCAGGTTTCATAAGAGCGAATTTTTCTTTATTAATCAAATTTTTCGTTTCAGGTAATAGTGGCGTATGCACAGTGATAAAATCAGCTTGTTGGCAAATTTCATCAACAGTTGCTTTTGTTACACCAAGTTCTTTCGCTCTTTCTTCAGTTAAGAATGGATCATATGCCATAATATTCATACGTTGTCCTTTTGCACGGAAAGCCACTTCTGTACCGATACGCCCCAAACCGATAACACCTAACGTTTTGTTTTTCAATTCAACCCCAACGTAAGTTTTGCGATCCCATTTTCCATTTTTTAAAGATAAATAAGCTTGTGGAATATGGCGAGCAAGAGAAGTCATCATCGCAATGGTATGTTCAGCAGCAGAGTTTGTATTTCCATCTGGTGCGTTGACTACAATAATACCGTGTTCAGTTGCAGCTTGTAGATCGATGTTATCTACTCCTACACCAGCACGACCAATTAATTTTAAATTTTTTGCAGCTTCAATTACTTCACGAGTCACTTTCGTAGCACTGCGCACGATTAATGCATCAACATCTTTAATTTTTTCAATGAGTTCTTCTTGTGAATTCCCAGTATCCACAATGATTTCTAAATTCAGATCTTTTTCTTCGCGCAATGGGAAAATACCGTCTTCACTTAATGGATCCGCAATAAACACTTTAATTACATCTGTAGCTGTAGTTGCTTTTGTAACCATTTAAAAAACTCCTTTTTCATTAATATTTTTTAATAAAGAATTAAAGACAATAGCCAACTATCGAACAATTGCAACAATTGTTAGACTTTCTCGATAAAAAGACCCCTTCCATTTTTTTAGGTATTAAAAAAAGCCTTCCACCCCCTATAAATTAGGGGCGAAAAGCTGTCATATCAACTTCACGCGGTGCCACCCTTTTTCGTTGCCTAATTCAAGGCAACCTCAAGTGATGCGTAACGTGCATTAACCGGAATTGGCTTACTTATTTGTTCAGCCATTCTATTCAGGAGTGGAACTACAAACGCCAGAAACACTGATTTGCACCAACCATCAGCTCTCTGAGAATCTGAACGTAAGAGCATGTCTCCGTCATAATATTTTGACTCTTATTAATGTGTTTCCATAATAAACTGATTGTTCATTAATGTCAACTAATTTCCTAAAATGATTAAAAAATTTTAATGAAAACGCTTAAATTTTTCGTTAATTAACGAACATTGTATTTGTTGTTTGTTGTTAATATTCGTGTTTTTATTGTTATTTTATGTATAAAGATTTTTTAATTGATGAATATACATTTATTGTTGCTAAAATTTGATTGTCTATGTTCGAAAGGAATTTTTTCCATCTAAGTAGAAGTAATAATTGTACATCAAAATTAAGGGGTGGAAGAAATGGCATACGAAACAATTGAATTAAGTCGTAATGATCGTCTTGCTGTGCTCACATTGAAGCGTCCACAAGCGATGAATGCAATGAATGAAGTAATGTTAAAAGAACTGGCGGATTGCTTTGAACAGTTACAAGGCGAAAAGGATATTCAAATATTAGTTATTAAAGGGGAAGGGCGAGCATTCTCTGCTGGAGGAGACATTAAAATGATGCTTCAATCAGAGCAATTGCAAGAGTTTCATGATATCATGGATTCGATTTCCCGAATGATGCTTGCTTTCTATCAATTGCCAATGATTACGATAGCTCAAGTACATGGTGCTGCAGCAGGTCTTGGATTCAGCCTTGCCATTGCATCAGATTATGTCATTGCTGAAGAAAATAGCAAGTTAGCTATGAATTTCATAGGAATTGGCCTCATCCCAGATGGTGGTGGGCATTTCTTTATGAAGGAACGAGTTGGAGTAGCAAAGGCAAAGCAAATTATTTGGGAAGGCAAAGTATTGAATGGGGAAGAAGCATTAAACCTTGGATTAGTGGATGCCGTTGTAAAGGATGGAGAAGCGCAAAAATACGTGCAACAATATACAGAGAAAATTTTATCTTCTCCTATTTTAGCGATGCTTGAGACAAAACAAATTTATCATACTGAGCGCCTTTCTGAATTAAATAAAGTGCTGGCAAAAGAGCTGGAAGCACAAATAAAGATGAGGAATACGAAAGACCATTTGGAAGGCATTAAAGCCTTTGTTGAAAAGCGTCCCCCTCAATTTATAGGGCAATAAAAATAAAAATTAGCTGGAGGTTGACTATTTATAGTGAAAAGCCAACCTCCAATTTTTTATACATGGAATAAAATGATTTTTCCTGAAGAGTTTACGAGTCGATGCGTTTTATCTTGAACCCCTTTTTCTTCAATGCGTTTTTGGCCTTCTATTATGGCTTCTTGTTCATTTTCAAATTCCCAAACTTCATTAAATAATAGTTCCCCTGATTTTTCGTAAGCCGTGAAATAAAAATTTGCCATTTTCATCCCATCCTTTTTTGAAAATTCAATTTTATTATACAACAAAAATAAAGCAAGTTTATAGAATTATAATTTATGGATTCTAACATCGAATCAAGTTTAAACAAATGGTACAATGAAAAATGAACGATTAATTTGAACGATGAAGGGAAAGAAAAGGGAGTGTCGGATATGCCAGGTATTACTCAACTCCAGCCAGGAGATGCAGTGAATCAATTTTTGCTTATTAAACAAGCAACCAAGGGAGTAACAACGGTGGGTAAGCCTTTCATGACGCTCATTCTCCAAGATAAAAGTGGCGATATCGAAGCAAAGCTTTGGGATACGAATGAAGAGCATGAAAAAATGTACCAACCGCAAGTGATTGTAAAAATCGGTGGAGAAATCCATGAATATCGCGGTAAAAACCAACTTCGCATAAAACAAATTCGACTAGCAAAACCGGAAGACGGGATACAGATAAATGATTTAATTCCTTCTGCTGCAACACCAAAGGAAAAATTATTTGAAGAGTTAACCCAATTTTTCTTTGAAATTAAAAATCCCAAAATTTCTAGAATCACCCGTTTTCTAATGAAAAAATATCAATCGGAATTGACTGTTTTCCCCGCAGCCTCTAAAAACCACCATGATTATGTTTCTGGATTATTAGATCATATCGTGCATATGTTGAGATTAGGGAAGGCAATTTGTGAATTATATCCAACATTAAATAAAGATTTAGTTTATGCTGGAATTATATTGCATGATATAGGGAAAGTGAAGGAATTGTCCGGCCCCGTATCAACAACATATACGGTAGAAGGAAATTTACTAGGTCATATTACAATCATGGTTGATGAAATCGGGCAAGCGGCAAAGGAATTAGGAATTGAAGGAGAAGAAGTGATGGTATTACAACATATCGTTCTTTCTCATCATGGGAAGGAAGAATGGGGAAGCCCGAAAAAACCGATGATTCAAGAGGCGGAAATTTTGCATTATATTGATAATATTGATGCGAAAATGAATATGCTAACGAGGGCATTAAACAAAACAAAGCCAGGAGAATTTACGGAACGTATATTTGCGCTGGATAATCGTTCATTTTATAAACCAAAATTTGAAGAATTTTAATATTGAGTGGATGAACAAAAAGAGGGGACGAAGAAAGCAATGGGTTTTCTTCGTTTTCTTTTTTCTTTAAGGAATGTTATGACATGTTATCATAAGATAGTATTTCTTGATTCACGATGATGTACTTTGATATAACAATTATTCGATAGTGAATGGTGGAATGCTACTGAATTCGGTAAATTATTTTTTGAAAAAATAAATGGTGCTGGGAGGATTCGCCAGCACCATTTTTAGCATGAAAAGGTGATCTTTCAAAACATTTCGTACTTAATCTGTATTATTCTTTTTCTTTAGAATCTTCTTCAGTTAATAAAATTTGTGAAAATGCATCTTTTAAGTCTTTATCTTTTATTTCAATTTTCGCTTCTTTCACTAACTCTGTTAATTTCGCTGCAAATCCGCCTTTCATGTTAATTAATTCTTGGCGAATTTCATCTTTTTTCTCTTCTAAAGTACCATAATTTTCAACTTCACGTTTGTCCAAAAGTTGAATGATATGGTAGCCGAAATCTGTTTTAACTGGTTCGCTAATTTCATTTACTTCTAATGCATAAGCAGCATCGTTAAATTCTGTTACCATTGTTCCAACAGTAAACCAGCCTAAATCGCCGCCTTGTTCAGCGTTGGCAGTGTCTTTAGAATATTCTTTCGCTAATTCAACAAAGTCTTCACCTTTATTAAGCTTTTCAAGGACTTCTTTAGCAGTAGCTTCGTCATCCACTAAAATATGGCGAGCATGCAATTCATATTTTCCTTGGTTATAATACTTTTCAATTTCTTCATCTGTTACTTCGATATCCTTTTCAGCTTTTTCTTGTAATAAAGTAAAGCGGATATTTGATTTAAATTGCTCTTCCGTTAATCCTTGTGATTGTAAAACGTCTTTGAAAGAATCTCCGAATTGTTCTTTATATTGATTGAAGCGCTCTTCTACTTCTTCGTCTTTTACTTCATAATTATTTTCTAGAACATGCTCAATCACTACTTGCTCTAATAACATGCTACCAGCTAATTGTTTAATTTCATCATAGAATTCATCTTTTGTGATGTCGCCATATTTTGTAGAAACCACTACTTCATTACCAGAGTTGCAAGCAGATAATGTAAATACGGATGTTGCTAATGCAATAGCTAAAAATGTTTTCTTCATAAATATACTTTCTCTCCCTGTCTTTAAAATCCAATTGTAACTATAACATAAACGAATAAAAATCTAAATGGTTGCACTAATATGTTTGCCTAAGTAGCCCATTACCTACTGCATAATATAGGCATTAGAAAGGAGGTGTCGTTATGGGTCAAAGTTATGGTGGTGGATACGGAGGTAGCTCCTGGTTCGCGCTATTGGTTGTGTTGTTTATCTTATTAATCATTGTTGGTGCAGCTTACATGCATTGATTACAGTGAATTGAGCTAAAGGAATTCCTTTAGCTCTTTTATCTATATTGAACTATAATTGTAACCTACATCTCCTCTTATTAAAAATTGATGGCAACATACACCTCAATATAAAAGGATATTAGTAAAATCGTTACTAATATATTAATTGTGCTAAAAATTTTTGGTTGTTTTTCTTCAGGTATTTCTTTTTGCATACATAGTGCATATGTCATTTTGTTAATTTGGAATAAATAAAATACCGAGAATAGCACTACAATTAACAGTAGCAAGTCTATTCCTCCCCTCTATCACTTCATTTAAGAATAACAAAAAGTGGTACCATCCCACAAGTGAGTAATTGAATATTTATCGTTTTAATTGTTGGGAATGTTTGAAAAACTAGGAGGAACTAGAATTTCATAACCTTTAGGTGTTTCCTCTATTACAGCATTTTTTGGTGCTTTCACCAAATGTATAAAATATAATATGTCTACTAAGCAAATACCACAATGATATCCGAGTAGTAAACAAGCGTAATGTGAATAATAGGGAAGGAATATTGCTACAAGTATAAGTAAAGTATTTACAATAATAAATGGAGTTAAAAGAATAAACATATATCTTTTTTTCGGTAACATTTTTTTAATTCGAATTTGAACTATGGGAATCAGTTTAAACTCAAATCTCCATTTTAATTTAACCGATTTGCGATAAGAAAACAGTGAATAATAATGAATTAGCTTATGCAGCGGGTATAAAAGTAAACAAACTAATATAAATAATGGGAAATGATGAGCATCATATATTAATGGACGGTTTGCACCGATGATAATAAATGAAAAAGAAAAAACAAGAATAAAAATAATGATTGCATAAAATACAAGGCGAGGTGTACGATATTCTCTTTTTATGTTAATCGTTTTCCAACAATGCATATTTGCAATACTCCTCTATCTGAAATTAAGAAAATTGTAAAACAAACTGAATTATTATGCTAATAATTTTGCAGACAAAAGAAAAAAGAGTGTACCTAATACACTCCCCATAATCCCCAATTGCTATTTATTCATTAATATTTCATTTTTAATAACTACTTCATGCGTATCTTTTTCTTCTATAGATTCTTTAAAATTTTTGAAAGATCTCTCAAATATTTCGATAAAATCTTCCCCGTAAATATTTCGAATAATTGCCATAACGTCTAAAAATTCTGGAAATCTACCATACAATTCTTTCAATGCTAGAGATCCTTCCAAAATAGAGTGTTCCGTATCCAAGTAATGATCATACATACGAATCACTAGCTCTGCTCCCTCAGGAGTGAGTTCAACATACGTATTGCGCTTGTCATCATCGCGCTTTGAAAATTTAAGAAGCCCGCGCTCTTCTAATTTCTTTGAGAAGTTGAACGCAGTTGATACGTGCATTACCCCAAACCTTGCAACATCTGAAATTGATGCACCTTGCAAATGGAAAGCAATCCATAAAATGTGGTGTTCGTTAATGTTTAAATTAAACGGTTTAATCCATTGTTGCCAGTCTTTTTCGACGGCTTTCCACAAAGCTTTTGAAAGTTGGGCAATTCGTTGGCTATAAATCATAGCCTCTTTCAACGTATAAGATTCTACAGACAATTTGATTCACCTTCTTATTATAGGATTTTAAAATATTATAGCAATAAAAGAAAAAAGTTTAAAGTTAGAAAAAATAAATAAATGAAAAGTGATTAATAAATGTTATTTTTTAATAAAATTTGAAAAAATAGTGCTAAAAACACATTGTTGTTTAGTTATAAAGTCCTGGATATTATTATACTGAGTATATTTTAACCTTTTTTGATTTGTGAAAGATTATTCTCGATTTCGCTTAGGCTTTTCTGTAATTGTTCCAATTCTTCTTTTAAATTTTGTGAACTTGGTTGAACATCTTGTGTAAATTGTGAAATGGAATTTTTTACATCGAATAATATTTGTGGAATAGTAATTTTCACTTCATTTGTTAAAGTGGAGATCCCATTTTTTATGTCATTGATTTGATTATTTAATTGACTCATAGTTGTTTTTAAATTTTTGGAAGTAGTCGCGATATTCATTCGTAATTGATTGCCTGTTTGTGGAGTTGTGAAAATTGCAGTCGTAATTCCTGCAATGACTCCAGCAGTTAGTCCGATTAAAAATGGTTTTGCACGCATTGAAAATCTCTCCCTTTTTTTGTAATTAGTATGTAAAGAAATTGTCTAAAATATTAATTCTTGTACTTATCCATATTAAACCAAAATGAAAGAAAATAAAAAAGCTATCTAAGTAAAACTTAGACAGCGAAATATCCAATATTATGATACTTGTGTAACAGAAGTTTCGAATTTGGAACGCATTAACAAACCTTTTAAAATAGGATAAATAATTGCAAATGCAATGATATTTGCAATCGTTGCAGGAATTACTCCCGTTACAAACATAATGCCAAAAGCTGCTGGCATTTCGCCTACTAATAATAGCAACATTGATAAAAATACAGTTCCTGATAACAACGTTCCTAATCCAATCAAAATACCGTAAGCTACAACATTTTTTGCAAATTTATTTACTAAAAGTACTACAACAAAAAAGATAAAACCTGTGGCAAATTTATCGATGATATTTGGAATGAGTGATCCTGGAATTGATGAGAATAAACCGGAAAGAACACCAGTTACTACTGAAAGGATAAAAGTATCTCGAACAGTAGGGAATAAAATAATCCCGACAAACATCATCGTTAACATTAAATCTGGCTTAATTCCACCACCGATTGGAACTGGTGGCATCACTAAATAAAGAGCTGTACCGATCCCCACTAAAAGGGCCATTAACACTAAATTTTTCGTTTTCATAATAAATCTCTCCTCTACTAAACTATGCTCTACTTTCCTAACGTGCCCTCAAGCCGTTAGCGAAAATATATAGTATGATTGTAATCTTAAAAGAAATAATTTTCAAGCAATTTTAATAGGATAGTAACAACTTTTTTAAATGACAAAGACTGACTCGTGGAATTGTTTTGAGCCAGTCTGAGAAAGCATTACTTATTCAAATTTGCTTTAATTTCATCCGCAATTGCTTTTAATGTGTCAGGAGTAAACTCATCTTTTTTCGTTTCCCAACGTACTATATATCCATCGTTTTCGTCATAGCGTGGAATGAAGTGCAAGTGATAATGGAATACTGTTTGTCCAGCAAAGGCACCGTTGTTGTTCAATGTATTCATTCCTTGTGGATTAAACGCTTTTTTAATGGCATTTGCAATTTTTGGTGCAGCTGCATATAAATTTCGTGCTACATCTTCAGGCATTTCAAATAAGTCTTTGACGTGTTGTTTTGGAATTAATAAAGTATGTCCTTTTGTTAATGGCGCTACGTCCATGAAAGCTAAAACATGTTCATCTTCATATACTTTATTTGATGGAATGGAACCTTCAATAATTTTGCAGAAAATGCAGTCGCTCATTTCACCCAATCCTTTCATACAAAATTTATCTACATTTTAACATATTTCATGAGATGAATACATTTTCTAATTTTGATAAACTGTAGGAAGAATAGGAGTGTTAACTATGTTGGAAGTAAAGGATGTAACAGGTGGATATACAAGAAAACCCGTCATTAAAGATTTGAACTTTTCAATTGGACAAGGGGAATTGGTTGGCTTAATTGGTTTAAATGGCGCTGGAAAAAGTACAACTATTAAACATATAATTGGGACGCTTCTTCCACAAAAAGGAGAAATCCGTTTAAATGGTGTTACGTTAAATGAAGATATTGAAACATATCGTTCATCTTTTTCCTATATTCCCGAAACGCCCGTATTATATGATGAACTTACGTTAAAAGAACATTTGGAATTAACGGCGATGGCATACGGCATTGATCAGCATACTTTAAAGGAACGTTCCGGAAAATTATTAGAAGAATTCCGGATGGAGAAGCGCCTCAATTGGTTCCCATCCCATTTTTCAAAGGGAATGAAGCAAAAGGTGATGATTATGTGCGCCTTTTTAGTAAAACCTTCATTATATATAATTGATGAACCATTTGTTGGGCTCGATCCGTTAGGGATTCAATCATTGCTTAACCAAATGACTGAAAGGAAAAACGAAGGGGCTTCTGTTTTAATGTCTACGCACGTTTTATCGACGGCTGAGAAACATTGTGACCGCATCATTTTCCTTCATGAAGGACGAGTTCGTGCACAGGGAACGATGGAAGATTTACGAAAAGCGTTTAATATGCCAAATGCAACGTTAGATGATTTATATATTGCCATGACGAAGGAGCAACATAATGAGTAATTTGGCAGAAGTATGGTCCAAACGTTTCGAACACTATATGATTGAAGTTCAAAAATATATGCGTTTTGTGTTCACTGGGCATTTGGCTATTGTGATTGTGTTTGCCATTGGAGCGCTTGGGTTTCAATATAGCCAGTGGTTGCAAGTTGTATCATCCAATTTCCCAGCTGAATGGCTTGTTGCTGTAGTGGTAGGTATTATCGTTGCATTTTCTCGTCCAGTCACTCTTTTAAAAGAGCCAGATCAAGTATATTTATTGCCATTAGAAAAACAGATGCCCATCTATTTCCGAAAAGCATTGAATTGGACTTTTTGGTCACAAGTTTTCCTATCTGCAATTTGCTATCTTATTGCGATTCCTTTATTGAATGCAGTCACGGAATTAGAATCATTGCATATTTGGCTTGGGTTGCTGTTTATCATCATACTGAAATATATTAACGTTCAAACTGAATTCCATTATCGCTATGTCAATCGAGGGAATTTCATCGCTTTTGATCGCATAGCAAGAATGGCGGTATCAATTTTAGCGGTGCAAGCCATTCTATCGGTTCAATTTTGGTGGGCTTTCCTATATATATTGTTGCTTATAGTGTACAATCAGTCGTTAAAAAAGAAAGTAATCGTTCAACCAATTCCTTACGAACATTTTGTAAAATTGGAACAAAATCGTATGATGGCCTTTTACCGATTTGCGAACTACTTTACAGATGTTCCTCATATCCGCGGTGCAATAAAACGTAGAGCATGGTTAGATATCATTTATAAATTTGTTCTATTTAATAAGGAAAGTACTCAAAGTTATTTAGTTTTCCGTACTTTTGTAAGAACGAATGACCATTTTTATTTATGGGTTCGTTTAACAGCCATTTTAGTGATTGTCGCGTTGACGATCGATATTCCGATTGTATTATGGATTGTTGCAGGAGCATTAAGTTTTGCTACGACCATTCAGTTAAAATATGCGTTATTGTCTTCTTCTGATTTTCGTATGGACATGCTTTTTCCAATAAAAGAGAATCAACGAAAGAAAGCTGTTCAAAAGCTATTGCGTATTTTTATGATTATTCAAGGGATGCTAGTAATGCTTTGTGCCATTGGACAGCCATATTTCTTTGTTCCAGCTATTATTATCATTGTGATGAACGAGTTGACGTTTAACTTGTCAAAAGATCCGGTTGTGCATGTTTAAGTTGGATTATACATCTGCTATATAAGCGTATTGGATTTCATAAGTGTTTTCCAATGCGCTTTTATTCTTGAGTTCTATTATGGAGAATCCAGAAAGTACAAATTACAACATGATAATCGTTTACTGTTTTTATTGTTGAAACAAAAAAGAGAGAGTTTTTTCCAATTTGTATTCATGAATATCCTACAAAATGAGATGAACTAGCGTAATTCCCATTCTCATAAAGTAGACACTAGAAGAAACTGCACATCCTCTTCTCCATCATTCCACCAATAATGATTACGGCTAGATTCGAACATAATGGATTCCCCATTTCTTAATTCAAAAACTTTTCCTTCGAGAGAAACAGTTAAAACTCCAGATAACACATAAATAAACTCATGGCCGTAATGGGAAAATTCATTTCCTTTGTTTTCCTTTGGCTTTAGTGTCGCTAAGATCGGGTGAAATGAAGCCCCTTGAACATTGTTGGACAAGTCTTTGTAAAAAAACGGAAAAGATTTTGCTTGATAATTTGTATCAGAGAAGAACAAGCTTGGATTGACATTTAACGCATCGCTAATTTTTCTTAACGATTCTAAAGTAACACTGCATTTATTTCTTTCTACTTGAGATAAAAAACTAATTGAAACCCCCGTCTTTTCAGACAAATCTTTTAAAGTCATCTTCTTCATTTTTCGGATTTTTCGAAGCTTTTCCCCAATCATCATAAATAAACATCCCCCTAAAAAATAATAGAACTAATACCTAAATTTTTCATAGAAAATTCGAATGAATGTATGATTTCTTGCATAAATTTAAGTGACACTTCAATTTTTATATATTCAATAGGAGGGACTAACATGAGTACAAGCAAAAATGTTATGACGAAAGTTTGGATTGCAAGTTTAGTAGGAAGTTCAATTGAATGGTTCGACTACTTCCTTTATGGAACGGTAGCGGGACTTGTATTCAATCAAGTGTTCTTTGTAACCGACGATCCGACGGTAGGGTTGCTTGCGTCTTATGCATCTCTTGCGCTTGCATTCTTCATCCGTCCATTTGGAGGAATCATCTTTGGATATATTGGAGATAAAATCGGAAGAAAACGTACACTCGTCTTAACATTATCAATTATGGGGATAGCGACAGTATTAATGGGATTATTACCTACATATCAAGCAATTGGCATAGCGGCTCCAATCATATTAATTGTTTTACGATTAGTTCAAGGACTTGGAATTGGAGGAGAATGGGGAGGAGCAGTATTACTTGCTGTTGAATATTCTCCAAAAGAAAGACGGGGCTTTTACGGTGCCTTCCCACAAATGGGTGTCACAATTGGGATGTTTTTAGGTTCGGGAGCGTTATCTTTTATTACTTCTATTGTTTCGCCTGAAAGTTTCGTTGCTTGGGGATGGCGTATTCCATTTATTTTAAGTGCTTTATTAGTAATCTTTGGTCTTTGGATTCGTAAAGGATTAGATGAAACGCCTTCCTTTAAAAAAGTACAAGAATCCGGAGAAATTCCGAAGTTGCCTTTCATAGAAATTTTTAAAACGCAGTGGAAAGAGGTTATTATTGCTGTAAGTGGAAAAGTTGTAGAAACTGCACCATTTTACATTTTCTCTACATTTATTGTTTCCTATGGTACGAACAACTTAGGATTTAAAAGTTCAGAAGTGTTAATATCCATCATGATTGCTACAATTATTACAACCATTTTAATGCCGTATATGGGTAGCTTATCTGATAAAATTGGTAGAAAAAAAGTTTATATTACGGGAACAATCGGAATGATTTTATATGCGTTTCCTTATTTTTGGTTGCTCGAACAAAGAACATTTGCGACACTCCTAATTGCTACAGTGCTTGGATTGGGAATTATTTGGGCTCCGATTACTTCGGTGCTGGGAACAATGTTTTCTGAAATATTCGATGCAAAAGTTCGTTATACTGGGGTTTCATTAGGATATCAAATTGGGGCTGCCTTGGCTGGAGGAACAGCGCCGTTGATTGCAACATGGCTGCTAGTTGAATTTAATAATTCTTACGTTCCTGTTGCGTTATATATCATCTTGACAGCGGTCATCTCTTTTATTGCTGTATTAACAGTGAAAGATAAGAATAATCAAGAATTGGATGAATTTAAAGGTAAAGAAGTGAAAAAGAAAGAATTGCAAAGTGTTTAGTAAAAATGGAGCGTGTGGTCATTGATTCTATTAAATGAAAAACAGATTAAGAGCATCTATAAAATGGAAGATGCATTAAAAGATGTGGAAGAAATGCTAATAGCAAAGCAAGAAAATAAAGTGTTGGCACCAATCAGAACAGTGCTTGAATTTCCGGAAAAAAATGCTTCTTCTTTATATATGCCGAGTGCAGATTTGGAACATCACTTTGCCAGTGTTAAAGTAGTAACAATTTTCCCGAACAATTCAGCAAAGGGGCTACCGACAACGCAAGGGATTATTGTTTTAACTAGCACGGAAAACGGAGAGCATTTGGCAGTTATGAATGCTTCTTATTTGACAAGGCTTCGCACCGGGGCGATGACAGGATTAGCAACAAAGAAACTTGCGAAACAAGATGCGAAGGTGTTGACAATCGTAGGTACAGGTCGCATGGCTTTTGAGCAAGCGCTAGGCGTAATGGCAGTAAGGAAGATTGAGAAAATTTTATTGTTTAATCGTTCAAAGGAAAAAGCGTTTCAATTTAAACAACAATTAGTAGGGCATGGTGTAACTGCATCCATTGAACTAGTAGATGATGTGAATGAGGCAGTTTCGAAGTCAGAAATTATTTGTTGTGCGACAAATTCAACGACACCAGTGTTTAATGGGAAATATTTAAAATCTGGTGTCCACATTAACGGAGTCGGATCTTACTTACCTCATATGTGTGAAATCGATCGTACAACCATTTTACGAGCTTCCAAAATAGTAGTGGATGATCTTGAAGGAGTTATGGAAGAAGCTGGTGAATTAATTGACGCAAATAATAGTGGTGAATGGTCCTTTGAAGATGTGCATGGTGAACTTGAATTATTAGTGAGTGGGAAAATTGCTCCGAGGGAAAGTGAGGAAGAAATTACTTTTTTCAAATCGGTTGGCGCATCCTACTATGACCTTGCAGTTGCAAAAGGAGTTTACTATAAAGCATTAGAGCATCGTATAGGAACAATTATCGATTTAATGTAAAAAGCTGACTCAATACTTGAGTCAGCTTTCTTCATTATTTTTTTGTTTTGCGCCAGAATAAGTTGTAATGTATGTTGCAGCATTAAAAATATTGTCTTTTTTTACTCCTACGGAAAAATGTTCGAGTTCATAAGCGAATGGATCGTATTTTTTCCATATGTCATAAGCACGTTTATTTGTCCATTGGAAGAGAATTATATATGTCTCAGATTTTTTTGGGCGTAGTATTCGATAAGCCATTAATCCAGTTTGATCTTTCATTCCGCCCAATCGCTGTAAAATGTTTTTTTCAAAGACAGGTCGTCCTTCATCAGAAACTGGGATATGGTAAAAAGTAAAGAAACCTGCTTGTTGTAGTTCATTTAATCCATCTACCACTTCATATTTTCGCGGTGTTTGAAAGACGGTTTTTCTTTCAGTTTCATGTAGTAAAAGCGTTTCGTTTATGCCATACAAGATATACATATTTTCGTTTTCATACTTATGATACAATTTTTCCATAAATTGTGGAGTTCCTGTCGTCATGTAAATATTCATATTTTATTCCTCCTTAAATAATAAATGCGATTTATTGTCTAAAATTTGTCATAATTTAAGTGAGAAAAATGTGCTATTTAAAGAACAATTTTATGACATTTGTCAGAGAAAGCTATACAATGGTAAAGGAACAGTATATATTGAAGGGTATCAATGATTAGTAGATTATTTGTAAGTATAAAGTTATTATTATGAATTGTAGCATTATATAGCGATGAAATTTGTAGAAAAGTGAAAGATTGAAATCGATTTCATTGCACTTTTCGTCAAATTGATTATTTTTGAGGGGAAGGTAAAGAAAAAATGAGGCAAATAAACGACACACTGATTAGAGCAGCGAGAGGAGAACGAACGGAATATACTCCTGTTTGGTATATGCGTCAAGCAGGGCGCTCTCAACCAGAGTATCGAAAATTAAAAGAAAAATATTCACTGGAGGAAATTACTCAACAACCAGAACTTTGTGCATATGTAACAAGATTACCTGTGGAACAATATAACGTTGATGCCGCAATACTTTATAAAGATATCGTGACGCCTTTGCCTGGTATCGGGGTTGATGTAAAAATTCAAGCCGGTGTTGGACCAGTGATTTCAAACCCTATTAGAAGTGCGGAAGATGTTGAAAAGTTAGGGGAATTTTATCCGAAAGAACATACTCCATATGTGCTTGAGACGATTAAAATTTTAACGGAAGAGCAATTGGATGTGCCGTTAATTGGATTTACAGGTGCTCCTTTTACTTTAGCTAGCTACATGATTGAAGGCGGTCCATCTCGAAATTACAGCAAGACAAAATCGTTCATGGTATCCGATCCAAAAGCTTGGTTTAAATTGATGGATAAATTAGCAGATATGATTATTGCTGATATCACAGCTCAAGTGGAAGCTGGAGCTAGTGCAATTCAAGTGTTTGACTCTTGGGTTGGCGCATTGAACGTTGAAGATTACCGAGTATTCATTAAACCAGTTATGACTCGCATTTTTGCAGAATTACGAAATCAAAATGTACCATTAATTTTATTTGGTGTGGGCGCAAGTCATTTAATCAACGAATGGAATGACTTACCGATTGATGTAATTGGACTTGACTGGCGCATGCCAATTCGAAAAGCTCGTGAACTAGGAGTAGAGAAAGCTGTTCAAGGAAACTTAGACCCTTCCATTTTATTAGCGGACTGGTCCGTAATTGAACGCAGAACAAAAGACATTATTGATCAAGGAATTGAAGTGCCAGGACATATCTTTAATTTAGGACATGGTATATTCCCAGAAGTAAATCCGGAAGTATTAAAACGATTAACAGCATTGATTCATGATTATAGTCGTGAACGGATTGCAAAACTAAATAATGAATGATGAAAAAAATTTTTTTGAGGTGAAAACATTGAAACCAGTACACGGTCTACTAGTAATGGCTTATGGAACGCCATATAAAGAAGAAGATATTGAAAGATATTACACACATATTCGTCATGGACGAAAGCCTTCTGATGAACATTTAGAGGATTTAAAAGCTCGTTATAAGGCGATTGGCGGAATTTCTCCTCTTGCAGAAATGACTAAAAAACAAGCAGAAGCACTTGTCAATCGATTAAATGAAGTACAAGACGAAGTGGAATATAAACTTTATATTGGATTAAAACATATTGAACCATTTATTGAAGATGCAGTCGAAGAAATGGTGAAAGATGGAATTCGAGAAGCCGTTTCGATTGTATTGGCGCCTCATTTTTCAACGTTTTCTATTAAATCATATAATGGTCGAGCGAAAGAAGCTGCTGAAAAATTAGGCGGTACACTAAACATCACTTCAGTAGAAGCATGGTATGATGAACCGAAATTTATTGAATATTGGTCACAAGCGATCCTAGCAGAATTTGATAAAATGACGGAGGAAGAAAGAGAAAAAGCTTGTGTAATTGTTTCCAACCATTCACTGCCAGAAAAAATTAAAAATTTGGGCGACCCATATGAGGAACAGCTCATTGAAACGGCTCGTTTGATTCAAGAAAAAACGGGGATTCAAAATATTGAAATTGGATGGCAATCTGCAGGACAAACTCCTGAACCGTGGCTTGGTCCAGATGTTCAAGATTTGACTCGAGAACTTTATGAGAAAAAAGGATACCGTTCGTTCGTATATGCACCAGTCGGTTTCGTAACAGAGCATTTGGAAGTTTTATATGACAACGATATTGAATGTAAAGATGTATGTGATGAGCTGGGGGCGCATTACTATCGCCCACCAATGCCAAGTACCCATCCTTTATTTATCGATGCGATGGTAGATGCCATTTTTAAAAAGTTAGAGAAATAATAGAAAGTGATGATGAGGGTGACGATTAGAAAGAAAATTGCTGTAATTGGCGGCGGTATAACGGGATTAACAGCAGCGTTCTATTTAGATAAGTGTGCACGGGAAAATCACTTACCATTAGATGTGGTGTTAATCGAATCTTCATTACGATTAGGTGGTAAAATCCAAACGTTAAGGAAAGATGGATTCATTATTGAACGGGGTCCGGAATCTTTTATTGATCATGATGAGAGCATGATTGAAATAACCAAACATTTAGGCATTCAAGATGAAGTTGTATGCAATAGAGAAGGTCAAACTTATGTGGCTGTAGGTAAACACCTATATCCAATTCCGAAAAGCATTTTGTTTGGTGGAGCACCTATTGTCCCCTCATTATTAACTTCTGGGATTGTTTCATTAAGTGGAAAATTTCGTGCTGCAGGAGATTTATTATTGCCTAAAACTAAAGAAGATAAGGATGAACCGATTGGGGACTTTTTCCGGCGCCGTTTTGGGAAAGAAGTAGTTGAAAATTTAGTGGAGCCGCTGCTAGCAGGTACTTTTGCAGGAGACATTGATCGGTTGAGTATCCAATCAATGTTTCCTGAAATATATGAAATGGAAAAACAATATCGTAGCTTAATTTATGGAATGAAAAAAACGCAATTTTCATTACTTCATAGTCAGGTGAAAGGGTTTCAAACTTTCAAAAATGGCTTGGAAACTTTAGTGGAAAAAATAGAGGAACATTTACCGCCTAAATCGATTTTAAAAGGAGTCAAAGTTGAATCGATTGATAAATTGCAAGATGGGACACTACAAATCTACTTTAATAATATTGCTCCATTAAAATGCCATGCAGTGATTGTGACAACGCCTTTAAATGAAGCGAAAAAAATGTTTGAGCATTACGGATTTTTTCATGAAATACCCGATATGAACTATGCAACGATTGCAACGGTAACGATGGCTTTTCAAAAATTAGAAAATCAGCTTTATGAAGATGCAATTAATTTTTATTTCTCGAGAAATAGTGATATTTCAATTACGACTTGTACATGGTGTAATCATAAATGGGACAATGTAGCTCCAGCTGGATATGATTTACTCCGAACGTATATTGGTCGTGTAGGGGATGAAGCAATCGTTGAATTGTCGGATGCAGATATAGAAAAAACGGTTCTTCATGATTTAGAGAAATCTCTTGGCATTAAGCAACAACCTCAATTTACGGTAGTTTCTCGCTGGAAGCAATCAATGCCACAATATACGGTTGGCCATGAGAAACGTTTGCAGAAAATGAGAGAAATCCTGAAGAAAGAATTCCCTCATGTTAAATTAGCCGGAAGTTCTTATGAAGGAATCAGTGTTCCAGATTGTGTATCGCAAGGAAAACAGGCTGCACGTGAAATCATGTCGGAATTATTTCATGAAGAGTCTAGTATTTTAGCGTAATAATGTGATGGTAGCAGAGTAAAAAAATTGCTGAACAGTTTTATGGTATCTCATCATTCACTAGTTAAAGTGCTGCTCCGGAATGTCAATATTCATTGACTTTCGGAACAGCACTTTTCGTATTTTTAGTAGGAACTGGAAAAGCTAATAATGCATATGAAATGCACGTGCAAATGAGGTAAATACACGGGAAAAAAGGTCAAGTGCAAGTGCGTAGGATAAGTGCACGAGCTTGAGGGGTATGTGCACGAGTGCGTTGGTTAAGTGCACGAGCTTGAGTGTTAAATGCACAAGTGCGTTGGTTAAGTGCACGAGCTTGAGTTTAAGTGCACAAGTGCGTTGGTTAAGTGCACGAGCTCGAGTGTTAAATGCACAAGTGCGTAGGATAAGTGCACGAGCTTGAGTGTTAAATGCACAAGTGCGTTGGTTAAGTGCACGAGCTTGAGTGTTAAATACACAAGTGCGTAGGATAAGTGCACGAGCTTGAGTTTAAGTGCACGAGTGCGTAGGATAAGTGCACGAGCTTGAGTTTAAGTGCACAAGTGCGTAGGATAAGTGCACGAGCTTGAGTTTAAGTGCACAAGTGCGTAGGATAAGTGCACGAGCTTGGGGGTTAAGTGCACAAGTGTGGGGTTAAATGCACGAGCGGAGGAGTTATATGCACAAGTTTGAAGGATAAGTACACGAGAACGGGTATCATAAACACAAACGCGAGGATTATTTGCACAAGCCGAAGTTGCATCTGCACAAGCCGAAATAGTATCGACACAAATTTTAGCTATAATAAATAAAAAAATTGAATTGATTGTCAAATTTATTTCATTCAAACTTCACAATTTTTCATTACTATAGAACTTGGGGTGATTGTTTGAAAAGATGGATAACCTTCATAATCATTTTCTGTTTTTGGATATTACAAGGATGTGAAGATGAGCGTTTTCAATCGATAAATCAACATCAATCCTTTGTTGCTTCTCTAAATATAATAGATCCTTCCCTTGATTTTTTTGATTCGAAAGGTGAACGAATTGCAACATGGAAATTCGATAAATCATATACTGGTGCAACGCTAATTCCTTACGATCGACTTGTGCTATACGGGCATCAACTAAATGAAATCGATATTTATGAGCTATCCACAGGAAAATTAATTCAGTCGATTGAAACGGGGATAGGAACAACAAATGCCTATTACGATCAAGAAGAACATTTACTGTTCATTACCAATAGTAAACATAATACAGTCACTTCCTTTGATGAACATGGAAAAAAACAAGGAGAACTTCGTTTAACGGATTATCCAATGTCAATGGATAGTCATCAAGGGAAATTATATATTATCAACTACAAGGCACCTGTACTTTCAGTTGTAGATATAAAATCAATGACACTGGTTGATGAATGGAGTATAGATAAATCATCTAGTGGTTTAATGATTGTGGAAGAAACAAACACCCTTTGGATAGGTGGACACGGCGCTGGAAGTCGTCCAAATCAAGTTGTAAAAGTACATGATTTAAAAACGGGGCAGTTCATTCAAGAAATTCAAGTTTCCCATATGCCTGTTGGATTTACTAGAAATGAAGATATTATATACATCACGAATCATGGCTCAAATGAATTGTTTGCTTGTGATGTGAAGGGTAATGTGTTATGGAGAAAAGAAGTAGGTGCAAACCCATTTGCTGTAGCTTCTTTTAAAGATCAAATCATCGTTGCTGGCTTTGACGACAATCAAATTTATTTTATACAAAATGGGGAGATACAGAAATCGGTTTCCACCGAACATGGACCGTTCCAGCTGCTAGTGAGGGAGGTTTGAAGATGCCGACAGTACTAATCATAGATGATGAACAAGATATGAGAAATTTAATAGAAGTGATGCTTTCTAAATCCTTTTTTCATACAATCGCCGTTGAAAGTGGAAAAGATGCTTATCCAATAATCGAATCAAATGAAGCGGATATCGTCCTTCTGGATGTCATGATGCCCAATGAAGACGGATTTCTTGTCTGCCAAAAAATCCGTAATATTTCTTCCGTACCAATAATCTTTTTAACAGCAAGAGATGGCAATGAAGACAAAGTGAAAGGTTTGACAATCGGTGGGGATGATTACATCGTGAAACCTTTCACTGCTAGCGAATTAGTTGCCAGAATACAGGCAGTTTTAAGAAGGACGGGCTTAAATAGACAACCGATTCTTGAAAGAGGCGTTATTAAGTTAGATGAAGTCTCTCGAAAAGTGTATGTCAACAATCAAAAAGTAACATTAACATTAAAAGAATTCGATTTGCTTCAATTATTTATGAAAAATCCAAGTACAGTTTTTTCCCGCGAACAATTATTAGAGAAGATTTGGGAGATTGATTATGATGGTGGGACGAGGACGGTCGATACCCATATCAAAACATTAAGATTAAAATTAGGGAAAATTTCAAAGGAGGCAAGCGACTACATCCAAACAGTGTGGGGGATTGGCTATCGCTTCGAACTAGTATGAGAAAGTTATCAACAAAAATTTGGGTATTAATCATTGCTTACTTAATGGTGACCATCGTATTTATGTATCTATTTGCAGATTTTCTCTATGAACAATTTTATGTGGAAGATACAAAAAGCGAGATGATGGAGATTGGTGAAAACATCCAATCCATGTATACAGGTGGTAAAGTAACCGATGAATATGTGGAGATGGTTGAAGCGTTTAATATGCATTCGAACTATCATGTATTTGCAGTCCGGAACCCTCGTGAACTAAGTGCTTGCGTCCCTTTTGAAATCGATTATAATACGTTGATTGGTCCGAACGAACGGCGGATTTTATTAAATGGAGAGACTGTTACAAAAATCGGATACGAAGAGCGATTCAAGCGAGAAGTAGTTTCGGTGATATTGCCACTCACGGATCAAAAAAGATTGGAAGGAATTATTTATATTTATTATCCTTTGGCAAAAATTACTGAATTAGCTAAAAATGAAGTGGCTATATTGATGGTGGGAGGATTGCTTTTTACTCTCGTCATTGCCATTTTTGTTTATAAAAGTTTACAGCGAATCATGCGTCCGCTCAATGAATTGCAACGAGCAGTAGAACAAATGTCAGAAGGGGATTACAGTGCAAGGGTAAAGGTGACTTCAAAAGATGAAGTCGGAATGCTGTCAGATGCATTTAACCATATGGCAGAAGCGATTCAACGAGAAGATGAAAAACAAAAATCCTTCTTAGCAACCGTTTCTCATGAATTACGTACACCAATTAGTTATATTAAAGGTTATAGTGAGGCTATTCAGCAACAACTATTAGTAGGAAAAGAACGAGATGAGGCAATGGAGCTAATTCATCGTGAAGCGAATCGCATGGAACGCATGACAAACGAATTGCTTCAGCTCGTTAGAAAAGATAGTGAAGAAATGGAACTGCTTCCGATTGTTTTATCCGAGACCATTCGGGAGTCAATTAAGCTATTGGAAGGACAAGCTCATGAAAAGAACATTATCATTGCAACAAACCTAGACGACAATATAATTGTCCAAGGGGATGAAGAAAAATTAAAACGAATTTTCATTAACGTGATTGAAAATGCAATACGCTACTCAAATGAAAATGGCAAAGTTGCCATCAATTGTTATCAATCTAATCATCATGCAATCATCGAGTTTCAAGATAAAGGAATCGGTATTCCAGCAGAAGATCTCCCTCATGTGACCGAAAGATTCTACCGGGTCAATAAGGCGCGAAGTCGATTTGACGGTGGGGCAGGATTAGGATTATCAATAGTAGAGCAATTGGTGAAGTTACATGATGGAAAATTGCATATAGATAGTGTTCTCGGAAAAGGAACGCTTGTGAAAATATCATTACCAATAATGGAGGAAGATTAATATGAAAAAAATGTTGATTACATTATTAGCTGTACCAATGTTAATGATTGGGTGTTCATCAAATGAACCGGAAGTTGATACAAATGAAGAACCAATTGATGTATCCGATTTGGAAGTAAAAGTAGAAATTTTAACGCCTACAGAAGTGAAAGTCGGAGAACCGGTGGAACTAGCTGCTCATGTAACACAAAACAATGAAAATGTGGAGGATGCAGATGAAGTAAAATTTGAAGTTTGGGAATCAGGATTGCGCGATCATGGAACAATGATTACAGGGGAACATGTCGGTGATGGTGTTTATAAAGCAGAATATACTTTTGATCATGATGGCGTTTATTATATGTATGCACATACGACAGCTCGCGGCTTACATGTCATGCCGAAACAACAAATCGTGGCAGGAGAGCCGGATATGGATAAAGTAATCCCAGAAGAAGATACTTCAAAAGAGGATACTGAACAAATGCAACACGATCATAGTCAGCATGGACATGGAGATTCTCATGGAAGTAATCACTAGTTTCAAATAATGAAAAATAATATACACTTCAGAAATGAAAGCCTGTGAAATTTTACGTTTCGTAAAAATTTCACAGGCTATGATATTTTTTAGAATTAACAGATACTTTTATGATTAAATCGGTTCTTTGTCAAATGGTGTTGGTGAATAAATTTTAGTGACATTATTTGGTGATATGTAATCGGATGGCTTAGGGGAAATTCGAGGTTCCCCTAAGCTGTTTTTATTTTCGCTAAGTTTTGGGTAATGAATATTCGGTTTCTAAAGTGATAGAAGGATCGATAACCGAAAGAAATGCGTTTAATCACTTTGAATTTGTTATTAATCCCCTCTAAAATGCCGTTATTATAATCGTACTTTAGCGTATTCTCGACGTAATTGATGTATTTGTTGATTGTCTTGATGGCGGTTTTCATATAGCTGGAAACGATATTTTGTTTATTCTCTAATGTTTTCTTTAGGAGCTCAAAGTCTTTGATTTTTATGCAATGTTGCACGTATTGGTATAACTCATAGGACGCTTTTAATTCAGAATCTAAATCAATGAGATAGTGGAGAATCTCCACCTCACACATATGCTTTTTAAAGCAACGATGATATGTATAGTTCTTATAATCAAGTTTTGTTTGATCTTTCAGAAGGAGCTTCCAGTATGTTTTCAATTTATTGTAATTCTTTTTATCCCGATTCATGACGTTGATGCGCGTTTTGTTTAAAGCTCTGCTAAATAGTTGGAGGATATGGAATTTGTCGGGAAAACTTCTTGGATTAAGGAAATATAAGGGCTGTACATATCGATGACAATCGTTTTTACCGCATCTCTCGCCTTCTTGGAATACCGTAAGAAATACTCTTTGAGGACATGTAATCTTCGGTCCTCCACGATAACCACAATCTCCCCCGTTTCAGAGTCGCAGAAAATAAGGACATCGCTCCAGCTGCGGATTTCACTGATTTAAACTCATCAAAACACAAATGCTGTGGAAGGTAGTGAACATTTGGTTGATAGTAGCTATAAAAGCTGTCAATGACACGACTGACAGTGGCATGAGATACATTGTGTTTGATGGCAATATCTTTTTCGGATATTTTATCTTTGGCGTTTAAAGCAATTGATTCTTTGGTATTGTTGGAAATACAACAGTTTTTAGCCACGACGCTCGTTTTTCAAGTAAACGTGGAATGACAATGTTTACAGAAATAACGCTGTTTACGCAATTTTAAGTAAGTATGAAAACCTGAAATGCTAGGCATTTTAATGAGAGACGTTTTAAAACCGTGTTTAATGATTTGATCATCAAAGACATGTCCACAAGCATAGCACGCTTTTGGTTGGTAAGTTAATTAGCCATATGATTGGACCCCTTTAATGAGTTCTTCTGCACAAAAATTTTCATCAAATGTGATATTTTTGTCTTTTATATTGAGTAGGTTTCGTATAGAATGATGGTGAGACATGTGACACAACTCCTTTGGGAAATGAGGTTTTGTTCGATTACATTTTACCAGAGTTTGTCACATGTCTCATTTTTTTGTGTAAAAAAATGGTGCTGGTTGTATCCACCAACACCAAATATTATAGAGCCATTAAATCTTATAACATGAGTAAAAGGAGAATTTTTTCGTTAAATATATATTTTCCGATTTTTGATAAAAATAGTATTTTCAGTCTATTCCTAATTTTTGGTTATTGATATATAGTGAAAAAAATAATTCACTTTTGAAAGAGGTATTAGTTTATTAATGATGAGAAAAATTTTCATTATTTTGTTTGGCATTAGTTTCATTATTTTATTGTTTTGGTTAAATCTAGAGAAAGAATTAGATTACGATGATTATGAAAAAATGGAATTGCTTTCAACGAAAAATAAATCTCAATTAGAAAACGAAGGATATTCGAAAGTAGATATTGAGAAAATTAAAGAGTTTGATAAAAACTATCAAAACCATTTATCTTTAGTAAAGATGATTGAAAATAATACAGTTAAACACTATGGATATAATAATAGAATAATTGAGGAACATCGAAAAATTATTTATGAGAAAAATGATTTTACTAAACAGCATAATCATTTAATGTTTAATACAATTGTCATGGATTTAGCAAGAGATGAAGAGAGAGAGGCAGCCAGAATCATCATTGAATTCGAATGGAATAATAAACCTAGTAGTAACAGACATGCAATTAACGTGACATATAACAATTTTATAATGAAAAATATTCATACGGCGTTAAAATATGTCGATTCAAAAGATCAAAATGATATTGTTTATAAAATGGCTGAACTGGAACCTGTAAATTTTCTTGATGAATTCTATACGGATTTTGATTCGAGGAAAAGAATTGATGGGAAAAATTATGTGTTAACTGCAGGTATCATAGTTTTAGATGTTCGATCTTATATTGTAGGTAAAGGGATCGCACCACTATCCATTACTTCTAGATATGTAACAAAACCGCTTATAGGTAGTCAGGAAATATTGTCAGAACAAGTAATCATCAATGCTGGAAACGAAATTTAAAGCAGTACAGACCTTACAAGGGATGTGCTGCTACTTTTTTTGAAATAAACATCCATCATGACTGACTTTTCTAATGAAAAAAATGGCTTAAGTTCTCCTGATTGAAAACTTAAGCCGACAAACATTTATGATAACAGGAAACAGCGAATTTAATCTTTATCTATTGATAGAGGCGAATTTGTTCAAGCCTCTTCACGTTTGAAAATAAATAAGCGAATTTATAAGCGATTTTCAATGTTGTTAAGCGATTTAATAGTAAGTTCATTCAATTAGGTAAGCAACTATTTATAAACAATCATTATAGTGAACTGCATTTGTCACATGTGTTCGTGTAGCATTCACTTTGTTCTTCAATTTTTTCACCGCATTTTACACAGATTTTATCTGGCAAATTTTTGAAGAATTCAACAATATTTTCTAACATAGGGGGACCTCCTTATGATTAACTGTTTTATAATAGGTGTTTGTATTTGTAATTGTATTATAACAGTTTGGATTCGTCAATAAGGAAAATGCCCATTTTACAAAACTGTTTTGTGAATATTTTGTGAATCGGTAAGAAAAAATTGCCAAAATCGAAAATCAAAATGTGCTATGAAATGAACGTTATAATTTTTTTGATAAAATAGAGTTAGACATTCCAGAAAAGGGGGAATGATTATGGAAAATTCGAGGATTTTTATAATAGAGGATGATTATAAAATTGCTTCACTATTGGCTGATACGTTAAAAAGATACCAATATGAAGTTGAGATTGTGAAAAACTTTGAGGAAATTGTGGAAGAATGTATGGCATTTTCACCACATTTAATTTTGCTTGATATAAACTTGCCTTCTTATGATGGCTATTATTGGTGCAGACAGTTAAGACAATATACGAAATGCCCAATAATATTTATTTCCGCACGTTCCGGGGAGATGGATCAAATATTTGCTTTAGAGAATGGCGGGGATGATTTTATTACAAAACCATTCAATTATGAAATAGTGTTAGCAAAAATTAAAAGTCATTTAAGACGGACTTATGGTGAATATTCTTCACGACAAGAAGAGAGAACTGTTCAATTAGGTCAATTGACTCTTTATTTAGAACGAATGGAATTGCATGTGAAGAATACGGAGATACCGCTACAGAAAAAAGAATGTGCCATTTTAAATATTTTAATGAGAGAGTCGCCAAAGGTCGTATCGCGAGAAAAATTATTGGAAGAGCTTTGGGATGACCAAGCCTTTGTCGATGAAAATACATTGAATGTCAATATGACCCGAGTACGAAAGAAACTAACAGAATATGAAGTTCAATCTGTGATTGAAACAGTTCGTGGGGCTGGTTATCGATTTGTTTTAAGTTCGGAGGAAATGTAAGCATGGGATTGAAATTATTTGTAAAGGAAAATATTTCGTTCATCCTCTTTGAGCTAATTGTCGTTTTATTCATTTTATCGCTATATTGGCTAGATGGTTTTCGGAATTTAGATACAGCAATTTATTCTGTCATCATTAGCCTATTACTTACATTTTCCTATCTTGCCATTCGTTATGTGTTTCGAAAAAACTTTCTAGAACGAATCTCCAATATGCCGAACTCGATGGATGATGCGCTTCAAAAAAATGCAAAAACACCAGAGCATCTACAAACAGAAGCCTATTTCCAAGAACTGTATCGACTGTATCAAAATGAAGTTCAAAATCTATATGCAACCCAAAATAGACAAGAAAAGTTTTTAAATCAATGGATTCACCAAATGAAAACGCCTATCTCTGTTTTAGAATTATTATTACAGGAAGAGGAAAATAACCTAGATAAAACGAGTCTCCAAGAGGAAGTGGATCGACTAAAAAGAGGCATGGAAATGGTATTAATGAATGCAAGGCTTGAGAAGTTTGAAGAGGATATGCAAATTGAACAAGTGAACTTAAAAGGTGTTGTCACTGCAACAATTAATGACAATAAGCGTTTATTTATTACGAAACATGTCTTTCCGGTCATTGATATTGATGAAGATATAACAGTTACAACAGATTCCAAATGGTTAAAATTTATGCTTAACCAGTTTATTACGAACGCAGTAAAATATACTTTCGAGCAAAATAAAAAGGTAAAAATTTTTGTGAAAAAAAACGATTCAAATGTTACGTTGTATGTTCAAGATGAAGGAATTGGAATTCCAAAATCTGATTTATCGCGAGTGACTAACCCCTTTTTTACAGGAGAAAATGGTCGAAAAACGGGAGAGTCTACAGGTATGGGGTTATATTTGGCGAAGGAAATTTGTGAGAAGTTGGGTCACGAATTAAAGATTGAATCCGAAGTCGGTAAGGGAACAATCATTTCGGTGAATTTCTAAAACATTTCCCAATAATAATGAATCTTAAACAGAATTTGCTTAAAGAGGGAGCTTATATGGCAATTTTACAAGTCATCGATGTAACAAAAGTGTATGAAGGGAAGGTAACGAATCGAGCATTAAATCAGTTGAGTTTTGAAGTGGAGAAAGGCGAATTTTTAGCGGTCATGGGGCCTAGTGGAAGCGGCAAAACGACGTTATTAAATTTAATTTCCACAATTGATAAACCCACTTCAGGCGAAATAATTTTTAATGGGACGAAACCTCATTTATTTAATAAAACGGAACTTGCTTATTTTCGAAGACGAGAACTTGGTTTTATATTTCAAGACTTTAACTTGCTTCCAATGTTGACGGTGGAAGAAAATATTGTACTGCCTCTTACCCTTGACAATCAGCCAGTTTCTTTAATGGAAGAGCGAGTAAACACGCTTGCAGAAAAGTTGGGATTAATGGGAGTACTAACGAAAAGGCCAGATGAGTTATCGGGTGGTCAAGCACAAAGAGTAGCGATTGCAAGAGCTCTCATTCACGAGCCAGCGATTATTTTGGCAGATGAACCAACTGGAAATTTAGATTCCCACAATTCAAGAGAAGTGCTCGAACTGTTAAGTAAAATAAATAAAGAACGAAATGCAACCATTATCATGGTAACTCATGACCCGATTGCAGCTAGTTTCTGTGATCGAGTGCTTTTTATCAAAGATGGAGAATATTTTAACGAAATCTATCGAGATGATCGTAGGCAAACATTTTTCCAACGAATATTGAATGTGTTGAGCTTGTTAGGGGGAAGAGTCGGTGACCTTTCATCAATTCGCTTACCGTAACGTCATCCGTAATTTTCGAATATATGCAGCATTCTTTATGGCAAGTTTCTTCTCCGTATTTGTGTTTTTTATTTACTCGATGATTATGTTCCATCCCGAAATTGATGAAGGTTATTTAGGGAATGTGCCGATTGGCGGTTTAGTATTTGCTGAAATTATTTTAGTCGTGTTTTCATGGTTTTTTATTTTTTATTCGATGAAAGCATTTTTAGAAGCGCGTGCTAAAGAATTTGCCATTCTGTTTCATTTAGGAATGGAAAAGCGTCAGCTCAGCAGACTTATCTTTTTGGAAACAACGTTGATTGGAACTCTTTCGATTGCGTGTGGCATCCTTTTTGGATATGCTTTCACAAAATTTTTCTTTATGATTGTTCGGGAAATTTTAATGTTGGACCAACTGCCTTTATATTTTAAATGGGAGCCGTTTGTCTTAACAGCAGCCGTTTATTTTAGCGCATTCGTCATCATTTCCATTATTAGCATTAACTTTTCTCCAGAAAGAAAAATAATTGATTTATTGAAATGGTATCATTTTGTTAATATTAACGATCATTTTTCAAAAAAGAGAGCAATTTTAGCAGTCATTCTTTTAGCAATTGGATATGTATTAGCGTTATTAACAAATCGAGTGAATTTTTATCCGTTCGTTGTTTTAATACCAATTCTCATTACCATTGGGACGTATTTTTTCTTTACAGATTCTACTTCATATTTCGTTCATTACATGAAAGAGCGGAAGAGTTTTTCGTGGAAAAAATCAAGAATGTTATCCATTGCAGAGCAAACATTGATCATGAAAAACAATGGAAAAATGTTTTTTGTTGTAACAATGGTCTCAGCTGCTGCTTTTTTATGTGTAGGGTTGCTAGCAGCCCTGTCTTCGTACACTTCAAAATACGATCAACTAAATCCATTAGGTTTGATATATAAGGGACATATTGATAACCCTTATGAAAGGGCTCATATTCGATCTATTTTGAACGAGTTGGAATTGAAAGGTCTTTCATACCATTTAACAAGATTTGAAGTAAAAAAACAGACGTCCTCTTATACGAATTACGAAGTAGAAGTATTTCGAGAATCGGATATAAACAGTCTATTGTTCTCTTATGGTTATCCGATGGTGCGATTAGATTCTGGTGAAGGAATGTTTATTCCGTACTCCGAAGAGGCAATTAAAAAACTATCGAAAAGAACTGTGCATACAGTATTGAAAGAAAATAATGTACCGATTTCGATTAATCAAGTATATCCGGAGTTGATATTTCCAAGTTCCATTGTCAGTCCAAATGCTATTATTATTAGCGATGAAGATTTTTTACGTTTAAAAAAGCCTTATAGTGGATATCCACATGTGGAACCTGGATATCATTTGTTTGCATTTGATATTCCCCAATGGTTAGAAGCACAAGATGTTGGGTTGTCTATTTACAAACAGGTGCAAAAAGAATATGAAAAAGAGCGGTATGGATTACCTTTTTATTTTGAAAATGCCGGTTTAAATTATTCTTTTGTTTTATCAACTTACGCATTATTTACACTGGTAGGGTTATTAGTTGCAGCAGTATTTTTACTGGCTGCTGGTAGTTTTATTTACTTTAAAATTCATACCAATTTAGATTCAGAAAAGCGAAAGTTTGATGTGTTAAAGCGAATGGGCATTGCAGATAGTGAAATAAAACGCCTTGTGACAACACAATTATTTCCTCAGTTTTTCTTGCCTTGGGGTGTGGCGATGGTTCATAGTTTATTTGCCTTTTTAGCTTTGCAAAATATATTAAAGGATATTGCCAATATATCAATTGTAAAAGAAATCATCTTTGCTTTTTCTTTCATCATTTTATTGCAAGTGATTTATTTCTATTTAATTCGATGGAGATATATTGCTCACGTAAAAAATTAAGTTGGGGATGCTAGTATGAATTTAGTAAAAAAAGTTCGCGAACAGTCTTTAAACCACCCAGAAAAAATTGCTTATATTTTTGAAGGTCGTTCAACAACTTACGGTGAATTTGAAGATAAAGTAAGCAGTCTTGCTTTTTCGATGAATCAACTGGGCATTCAAAAAGGGGACCATGTAGCACTAATTTTTCAAAATTGTCCCCATTTTTTAATTGCTTATTATGCATTGATGCGTATTGGAGCAGTTTCAATTCCCATCAATCCGATGTATACGCTGGATGAAATGTCTTACATTGTTGACAATGGAGATGTAAAGTGGATTATTGCTGGAGAAGATTCGATAGGGCGAATTAATCAATTGTCCAATAAATTTTCACAAATAAAAGGTTCAATTCTTTGTGATAAAGATTCATCACATCTTTTTCATGATCGGCAAGAAGGCAAGTACCATTTTTACTCTGATTTAATAAAGCATTCATATTCTATGAAGCCGGTATCGTTGGAAGCGGACGATATCGCGATCATTTTATATACATCTGGAACGACTGGCCATCCTAAAGGTGTGATGTTGACTCACGGAAATCTATATGCTAATGCACGAGACGTTGGAGATTATTTTTTGTTTTCGGAAGAAGATCGAGTGATTGCCACCTTGCCTTTTTATCATGTATTTGCTTTAACAGTCGTGTTGAATGTTCCATTAAGCACTGGTGCAACGATATTAATTGCCCCAAGGTTTTCTCCAAAATATATTTTTCAGCTTGCAAAGGAATATCATGCGACCGTGTTTGCTGGGGTTCCTACGATGTATAGTTTTCTTCATCAATACAAAGAAGGAGAGCCTTCAAGTTTCTCTAGTTTACGATTAGCCATTTCCGGAGGTGCTCCGCTCCCAATCAAAGTACTCGAAAAGTTTGAAGCAAGGTTTAACATCCCAATTTTTGAAGGGTACGGATTATCGGAAGCAGCGCCAGTTACATGTTTTAATTCTCCGACACAAAAGCCAAAACCCGGTTCAATTGGTACCTCCATTCCGAACGTAATAAATAAAGTGGTAGATGACCAGGGGAATGATGTAGCGATTGGAGAAGTTGGAGAATTGATATGTAAAGGACCGAATGTCATGAAAGGATATTATAAGTCTCCTGAGGAAACAGATAAAGCCATTCGTGATGGTTGGTTATATACTGGCGATTTGGCAAGACAAGATGAAGAAGGATATATTTATATCGTTGATCGCAAAAAAGATTTAATTATTGTTGGGGGATATAATGTATATCCGCGTGAAGTGGAAGAAGTATTATATACCCACCCTAAAGTATTGGAAGCAGCTGTAGTAGGTTTTTCTAATGAAGATTATGGAGAAGAAGTACATGCCTTTATTGTTTTAAAGGAAGAAGCCTATTATGATGAGTTACTTCAACATTGTGAAAAACATTTGGCAACTTATAAAATTCCAGAGGCTTTTCATATTATACAATCATTGCCGAAAAATTCTACTGGGAAAATTTTAAAACGCCATTTAAAAGAACGGATTGAGCGAAAAGTGACAGAATAATGGGGAAGCAGTACAATAGATGAAGTGTAACCTTAAAGATAGCGAAATATGGAAGAAAGAGGGAAGAAAAATGGAAAAAATGAATGTGGAAAGTTTTAATTTAGACCATACAAAAGTTAGTGCACCATATGTACGCCTAGCTGGTGTAATCACAGGAAAAAATGGTGATGTGGTTCGAAAATATGATATTCGTTTTAAACAGCCAAATAAAGAACATATGGAAATGGCAGCACTTCATTCAATTGAGCATTTAATGGCTGAACATATTCGTAATCATACAAATCAAGTGGTGGATTTGAGTCCGATGGGATGTCAAACAGGATTTTACCTTACAATGATTAACCATGATGACTATGAAGAAGTCTTGAATATTTTAGAAAAAACGCTTCGCGATGTATTGGAAGCGACAGAAGTACCTGCTTGCAATGAAGTGCAATGTGGCTGGGCAGCAAATCATAGTTTAGAAGGGGCCAAACAATTGGCGAAAGAAATGTTGGAAAAACGTAGTGAATGGTCGATTGTTTTTAAAGGAGAATAAATTTTATGCAGTATCATCTTTTAAGGATGATACTTTTTTGTATAATTTTCATATGTCGTATTTTTGTTCTAGTTTTATTTTTCGTTGTATTTTATCGTAAAAATTGTATATTATTGGAATTGTACATAATGAAAAAGTGGGGATATTGGTATGGAAGTGCTTGTAGGTAGGCAACCAATCTTTAATACACATGAGGAAGTGGTTGCTTATGAACTTTTATACAGAAGAAATGAATCAAATCAATTTGAACAAGTTGATTCAGATAATGCAACAATTCAAGTGTTGAAAAACTCCGTATTTACTATAGGAATGAATGAATTAACAAATGGATTACCAGGGTTCGTAAATTTTACGGAAAATTTGTTAATGACGAATAATATCATTGATTTAATTGATCCTTCTACATTTGTAATCGAAATATTAGAGGATGTGCCGATTACGGATCAATTGATTATGCGGATTGTAGAATTGAGAAATCGAGGTTTTACAATTGCGTTAGATGATTTTGTTTTAAGACAAAATATAGAATATTACAACACGTTATTTGCAAATGTAGATATTATTAAAGTCGATTTTTTAAGCACTCCTAAATCCGGAAGAGCTATTATTGAAGAGCGTGTGAAAAATTTCTTTCCCCACATTCAACTGTTGGCAGAAAAAGTAGAAAATCGTACTCAATTTGAAGAAGCAAAAGCGGCAAATTATTCACTATTTCAAGGATATTTTTTTGAACAGCCTCAAATTATTAAATCAGTGGATATACCCATGAATATGTTGCAGTATTTTGAAGTAATGAGCTTATTAAAAGAAGAAAATTCCAACGTTCAAGAAATTGCTGAAAAAATAGAACAGAACATATCTATAACTTACAAGTTACTTCAGTTAATTAATAATATTTCCAGAAAAAAATCGAAAGTGCGATCGGTAAAACAAGCGATCGTGATGTTAGGGTTAATCGAACTGCGTAAATTTCTTTATTTACTAGCAGTTGATGAAGGGCTAGCGGATGAACCATCAGATGTTTACATTGAATTAATGAGAACATCCATTTTCCGTGCCAAAATTTGTGAATTGCTTGCAAGAAAAAAGAATAAACAAAATTATTCCGAGTATTATTTAGTAGGGATGTTTTCATTAATCGATACAATTTTACAAAGACCCATTCAATTAATTGTTCAACAATTACCGTTTTCGGAAGTAGTCATCGAAACGATTTGTGGCAGGGAAACGGAGATGACTATTTATTTACAACTGAGCATTGCATTGACAAAAATGGATTTGGAAAAAGCAAATCAATTAGCGAAAGAGTTAGGCATTTCTACGGCTGATTTAGGATATATATACAGAATGGCTTTAGAATATACGAAAAGCTCCATATAAATTATGGCGAAAAAATCCTATTCAATGATTGTTGAATAGGATTTTTTTATTTGCGCACAATATTCTTACATGAACCTTCGTAAATGGATTTCAAAATTATACTAAAATAATTTATTCCTTTTTTATTTGAATGTGAACACTCTTTCACAAATAATTCACAAACCTGAAACAAATGTTAGAAGTGTTGATATTATTGCTTTTTGCGGTATTATCTAAACTTTGGATATTTGTCCAAATGTTTCTTTGTTCAACAATTTTGATATAATGAACATGTATTGCACATTTTTTATTATTTTTTTGGAGGGGTTCAGATGAAAAAAGCATGGTTGGCATTATTATTCGGATCCGCCCTTGTTCTTGGTGCTTGTGGTGACGGCGGAGACGAAGCTACTGACGGAGGTTCAACTAACGACAATACTACAGATGAACAAACAACAGATGGCGGTTCAGAAGCTAACAAAGGTGAAGAACTTGTAATGAGCAGTTGTACAACTTGCCATGGCGGTAACTTGCAAGGTATGGGGAATACTCCAGCACTTTCAGATGTTGGTTCAAGATTGTCTGAAGAAGAAATTTTAGATGTCATTCTAAACGGTAGAGGTGCAATGCCTGGCGGATTACTGAAAGGTGAAGATGCTGAAGCCGCTGCTGCATGGTTGGCACAACAAAAATAATTTTGTTTAAAAAATAAAAGCGTTTACATTAGTGAGTCTTGGGAGACGTTATGAGCACGTCTCCTTTTTTATTTTGGATAAGTATACTATAATGCTAAAATAAATACATATGTGAAAAAAGGTGGGAGAGAAGAATGGCACAAGTAACAACAAAAGATGTAATGGAGAAATTTAAATTAACCCTTGTAAGTGGTCATGAAGGGATTGGTCGCCATATCACAACGAGCGATATTTCTAGACCAGGCTTAGAAATGGCAGGTTATTTTACCCATTATCCTGCGAATCGTGTGCAACTTATTGGAAGAACGGAATTATCATTCTTTGAAATGCTCCCTCCGGAATTAAGGCAAGAGCGGATGATGAAACTATGTTCGCAGGAAACACCAGCAATTATTATTTCGAGAAATATGGATGTTCCTCAAGAATTAATTGATGCTTCTAATGAAAACAATGTACCAGTATTAGTTACGTCTATGAAAACAACAAGGTTTTCAAGTAGGCTTACCAATTATTTAGAAAGTAAATTAGCACCTTCTACAGCCATCCATGGTGTATTAGTCGATGTGTATGGAATAGGTGTCTTAATTATTGGAAAAAGTGGAGTAGGGAAAAGTGAGACAGCTTTAGAATTAATTAAGAAAGGACATCGACTCGTAGCGGATGATTGTGTAGAAATTCGACAAGAAGCCGAAGATATATTGATTGGGAGTCCCCCACCTTTACTAGAGCATTTATTAGAAATTCGCGGAATCGGCATTATCAATATTATGACTTTATTTGGTGCAAGTGCAGTTCGACCATATAAACGCATTACATTAATCGTGGAGTTGGAAACTTGGGATCCAAATAAAACTTACGATCGATTAGGGCTAGATGAAGAAAAAATGAAAATCATTGATACGGAAATTACAAAATTAACGATTCCGGTTCGCCCTGGACGAAATGTTTCCGTTATTATTGAAGTAGCAGCAATGAATTATCGTTTAAAAAGGATTGGCATCAATCCTGCATTGGAATTCTCAAGAAGATTAGACGAAGTTATTGCAATGCATGATGAGATTGATGAATATTAATTATTGAAAGATGATTTTAAATTTGAAAGGAGTTCATATGGATAATATTTTGTTAGCAATCGATCCGGTTGCCTTTAGCATAGGTCCATTATCTGTGCGATGGTATGGTATTATCATCGTTACTGGTATCATCATTGCTTATTTTGTCGCACAAGCGGAAGGAAAAAAACGTGGATTGCCTGAAGATTTCTTTGGAGATTTGTTGCTTTGGGCAGTGCCGATTTCCATACTTTGTGCCCGCCTATATTATGTCATCATGAAATGGGATTATTATGGTGCTAATCCAGAGAAAATTATTGAGATTTGGAACGGTGGTATTGCTATACACGGAGCATTGATTGGGGCAATTACGACTGCATATGTTTTCTGTCGTGTGAAAAAAGTAAGCTTTTTAAAAGTTGCGGATATTGCTGCTCCAAGTATATTAATTGGCCAAATCTTAGGTCGTTGGGGAAATTTCATGAATCAAGAAGCATATGGCGGCCCCGTTTCCCGTGAATTTTTAGAAAGTTTATTTTTGCCAGATTGGATTATTGAGCAAATGTACATTCATGATTTAGGGACATATGTTCATCCAACTTTTTTATATGAATCATTATGGAATTTAGTGGGCTTAATTATTTTATTGCTATTTAGAAAAGCCAATTTACAACGAGGGGAAATTTTCTTCTCTTATTTAATTTGGTATTCAATAGGACGATTCTTTATTGAAGCGATGAGAACAGATAGCTTGTATTTAATTGGAGATTTACGTTCAGCCCAAGTCGTTTCAGTGACGTTAATCATCGTCGGATTTGCCAGCATTTTTTATCGCAGATGGAAAGTTCGTCCTGTTGTTCGATATCTTGATGAATAGATAGAAAGGAAAAATGAGAATGTCAACGTTGAAAAAGGGGTTCATTGCAGGCGGTAAAACAGCCTGGTCTTTAAGTAAAGTTATTTTTCCAATTACGTTTATTGTGACAATTTTACAATTTACACCAATATTACCTTGGCTCATTGACTTGATTGAACCATTCATGGGAATTCTAGGATTAAGTGGTGAAGCCGCTATTCCCCTTGTGCTAGGGAACTTTTTAAATTTATATGCAGGGATTGCTGGAATACTTTCAGTTGAGTTGACTGTCAAAGAAGTGTTTATTCTTGCAGTTATGCTATCTTTCTCCCACAACATTTTCATTGAAACAGGTGTTGCATTAAAGGTAGGAGTAAAACTATGGGTAATTCTTACTGTTAGATTTGGTTTAGCGATTTTATCTGCTTTAGTGATTCGATTTCTTTGGAACGGTGGAGGAGAAATTGCAAAGTATGGCTTAGTTCCTGCACAAAATCCTAATCCGGACGGTTGGGGAGAAATATTATTACTTGGACTCCAAAAAGCGAGTTTAGGGATTTTGCAATTATTAATTATTGTCATTCCTTTAATGATTGTCGTGCAATATTTACGTGACTATCATTTCTTAGATAAATTATCAAATTTACTGGCTCCATTGACGAAAGTAATTGGAGTAAAACCAAATGCAGCGATGACATTAGTTGCTGGATTAGTAATTGGTTTAGCCTATGGAGCAGGTGTGATGATTCAATCAGTACAAGAAGATGGTGTGAGTAAAAAAGATGCTACATTATGCTTTATCTTTTTAGTTGCATGTCACGCGGTGATTGAGGATACGCTTATTTTTGCGCCTTTAGGAATTCCGATTTTACCTTTATTAATTATACGAGTAATTACAGCATTTGTACTGACGATTATTGTTGCATTTATTTGGAATAGAACAGAACTAAAGGCATTAAATAGGGAAGTGGTCCAGTAAGAATGAAAGCCTTATTATTTGACTTTGATGGAACGTTATTAAATACAAATGAATTAATTATCCAAACATTTATGCATGTATTAAACGACAAATTTCCTGGGCAATATTCGCCACAAGATTGCATCAACTTCATTGGTCCGTCATTAAAAGAGACTTTTGAACAAATTGCGCCAAATGAAGTCGATGAAATGATTGCAAAATATCGCCAATGGAATCATGCTTATCATGATCATTATGTGAAAGAGTTCGATGGTGTCAATGAAACTTTAGAAGAATTAAAAAAGCAAGGGCATAAATTAGCAATTGTCTCAACGAAAAAAAGGGATACGATCGAACGAGGACTTCAATTCATGAAAGCAGAACATTACTTTGATTTCTGGATAGGTTTAGAAGATGTTACGAAAGTAAAACCAGATCCGGAACCAGTTTTATTAGCATTAGAGCGTTTGAAAATGCCAAAAGAGAAAGCTTTGATGATTGGGGATAATTATCACGATATTTTAGCAGGAAAAAATGCAGGTATTAAAACAGCTGGAGTTGCTTGGTCAATTAAAGGAGAAGAATATTTAAGACAATTCCAACCGGATTATATGTTGCATCATATTTCCGATTTACTAACAATCGTGAAGGGGTTGTAATATGCGGAGAACTGAAACATACAAAGTTCAAGGAGGCGCCAACTCTTTATGGCATGTATATAAAACCGTTTCTTTTTGGAAGGTTGTAAAATGTTTTATTTTTATTCAAATTGGTCGAATTACTCCGTTTATGGGATTAAAAAATTGGATTTATCGCACCTTTTTGAAAATGAAAATCGGGAAGAGAACTTCTCTTGCACTAATGGTAATGCCTGACACGATGTTTCCAGAGCGTATTTCAATTGGTGATAACACGATTATTGGATATAATACAACGATTTTAGCTCATGAATATTTAATTGATGAATATCGATTAGGCGATGTGAAAATAGGAAATGAAGTGATGGTGGGAGCGAATTCCACCATCTTGCCTGGTGTCGAAATTGGCGATGGAGCAATCGTTTCGGCTGCTACATTAGTGAATAAAGATGTTCCAGCTGGGGCGATGGTCGGTGGAAATCCCATGCGCATCATTTTCACAGCTGAAGAAATGGCGGAGCGGAGAAGAAAAAAACAGGTGAGTGGGAAAGAGGATGTTTAGAAAGATGAATCTTTCTAGGCATCTTTTTTTATAAAATAGGAGTAATTAAAAGTTCTATTCAAAGGATATAACATAATCACTCAAATTATCAGAATAGTAGCAACAGTTTAGAAAATATATAATTTCCTATTACCTCCAATTTTGAATTGACGAATCTTTGAAAGTTCGATAAAATGCTTTCATATACTAATTCTCTAATTATCTAACACTCTAATATGTTAAAGTATAAATAACAGGATGTGTGAATATGTCATCAATCAAAAAGTTTGAAAAACCTCTAGGAATGAGAGATACATTCCCGCCTATATATGAAAAGATCGAAAGAACAAGGCAAATAGGTCGACAATTTTTACGTTCTCGTGGGTTTGATTTTATTGAGACACCAACTTTAGAATATTACGATACTGTTGGAAAAGCATCAGCTATTTCTGACGCATCCCTTTTTAAATTGGTGGATAGCCAAGGAAATACCCTTGTCTTGCGTCCTGATATGACGACACCCATCACAAGGGTTGCGACATCTAAATTATTAAAAGAAAAAATCCCACTCCGACTAGCTTATTCGGCAAATGTTTTCCGTGCGCAACAACTGGAAGGTGGAAGACCAGCCGAATTTGGTCAGATGGGCATTGAAATTATTGGAGATAAATCGGTTTACGCTGATGCGGAAGTACTGATAATAGTAATCGAATTGATGAAAGAGTTTGGAATTGAATCATTCAAATTAACCATTGGGCATGCAGGTGTACTGCATGATATTTTAAATGATTATACAGACCACGATTATCAACGGGAAACTTTACAAAGATTGCTTGTTGAGCGTAACTATGTGGGATTTGAAGAAGCGGTGCATGAATTTGATTTGCCTGTAACAAAAGCAAATGCATTGCTCGAATTTATTAATGAAGCAACAAACTTAGCTGCCATCGAAGATATGGAAAAATATGTACGAAAAAACGATGGTGTAGAATATATGAAACAACTTGCTAAATTAATTGAAGCATGCAATCTTTCACAATATGTTTCTTTCGATTTTACACTATCTAGCCACATGAATTATTATACTGGCATGTTATTTGAGATTTTCGCATCAGGAAGTGGTTTCCCACTAGGAAATGGTGGACGTTATGATGGTTTATTAAATTTATTCGGTAGTGATGTAGGAGCAACAGGTTTTGGCATTCGCATCGATCGACTTCTTGAGGCATTGCCTAAAGAAGAAATGGTTGAAGAGACTGTTTGCATCCTATTTGAAGATGAGGAATTTAATAGGGCGTTAGAACTTGCAAATAAGTTAAGACAACAGGGTGCTCGTGTAACGGTACAAGCGAAAGAAGGATTGATTAATAAAGATGCATTTACAAAATTGTTTAGTCGGGTCGTTGAATTGAGCCAGGGGGAAGAACAATGAATAGTGAATTAACGATTGCTATGCCGAAAGGACGCATTTTTGAAGAAGCGTTTCAAATGTTAATAGATGCTGGATTTCAATTGCCGGAAGAAGTGGAAATGTCACGGAAGCTAATGATTGAAATTCCAGAAGAGAACATTCGATTTATTTTAGCGAAACCAATGGATGTTCCCGTTTATGTAGAGCATGGCGTTGCAGATATTGGAATTGCAGGGAAGGACGTATTATTAGAACAGCAAAGAATTGTGCATGAGCTATTGGATTTAAAAATTAGTAAATGTCATATCGCATCAGCAGGCTTGCCAAATACAGAAATGGATGAAATTGCACCTCGCATAGCTACGAAATATCCAAATATTGCAATGAATTATTATAAGGGCATTGGTGAGCAAGTGGAAATCATTGAATTGAACGGGTCTATTGAACTTGCGCCGATGATTGGTCTTGCTGATCGCATTGTGGATATTGTTTCAACGGGAAGAACATTAAAGGAAAATGGACTAGTGGAATATGAACACATTGCCGATGTGTCTTCTCGTTTAATTGCAAACCCAGTAAGCTACAGAATGAAAAATGCACGAATTCAAGAAATTGTATCCCGATTGAAGAAAATTGTGAAATAGAGGGAAGGTCAAACAACATGAAAATTTCTAAGTTATCTAAAAACATTTCGTTAAAAAGAGAACTTGAGAGCGGAAATGAAGAGCAGCTAAAAACGGTACGTCAAGTGTTGGCAGATGTTCGTGAAAACGGCGATCAAGCTGTTCGTAAATATACGGAAATGTGGGATGGAATTGTTCTTTCTGATTTACGTGTGACAGAAGAAGAAATCAATGAAGCGCTTCAACACTTTGACCCTCAATTAAAGCAGGACTTAGAAGAAGCGGCAAACAATATTCGCAATTATCACGAAGCGCAAAAAAGAAATGGGTATACATTGCCGTTAACTGACGGATCGTACCTTGCTCAACGGATTGTTCCACTAGATTCGGTAGGATTATACGTGCCGGGTGGGTCTGCCGCTTATCCTTCCTCTGTATTGATGAATGTTATTCCTGCTCAAGTTGCAGGGGTAAAACGCATCGTCATTACTTCTCCTTGTGGAAAGGATGGTAAACTTCCCCCTGCAGTTCTTGTTTCAGCTAACATTCTGGGCGTGAATGAAATTTATAAAATTGGCGGTGCCCAAGCGATTGCAGCGTTGGCCTATGGAACGGAATCAATTGCTCCTGTCGATAAAATTACAGGTCCAGGGAACATTTTTGTTGCATTAGCAAAAAGAGAAGTATTTGGTGAAGTAGCGATTGATATGATTGCTGGACCAAGTGAAATTTGTATAATCGCAGATGATTCGGCTTATCCAGATGAAATCGCAGCAGATTTATTAAGCCAAGCGGAACATGACAAACAGGCATGCGCCATTCTAATTACAACGAGCGAAAAGTTGGCACAAGCTGTGAGCGAACAGGTGGAAAATCAATTAAAACAACTTCCGAGAGAAGAAATTGCAAGAGCTTCTATTGAAAACTTTGGACATATTTATATTGCAGAAAATATGGATCAGGCAGTGGAAGCAGTAAATACGCTTGCACCTGAACACTTAGAAATTGTGACTGAAAATGCGGAAAAAGTGAGTGAGGGTATCCGCCATGCGGGTGCAATCTTTATCGGCCGTTACAGCTCTGAGCCGGTCGGGGATTACTTTGCTGGTCCGAACCACGTATTGCCGACAAATAGCACAGCGCGCTTTGCTAGCGGATTAAATGTAGATGATTTTATTAAAAAGACAAACATTGTTTATTATACAGAACAAACATGGAAAGAGAATGTGCAAAAAATTGCAAGACTTGCCCGCATGGAAGGCTTAGAAGCTCACGCAAGAGCTGTAGAATCGAGAGGTTGGAAGAAAGGTGAAAACTAAATGACACAAACAAAGAAACGATTTGCTCAAATCGAACGAACAACGAAAGAAACGCAAATCAAAATAGAATTTTATTTAGATGGAGAAGGAAAAGCAGAAGTTGATACAGGTGTTCCTTTTATGGATCACATGCTCGATTTGTTTATGAAGCATGGATTGTTTGATGGGAAGATTGTTGCAAACGGTGATACTCATATTGATGATCATCATACAACAGAAGATCTCGGAATCGTTTTAGGACAAGCAGTTCGAGAAGCGTTAGGTGATAAACGAGGCATTCGTCGATACGGAAATGCTTTTGTACCAATGGATGATGCATTGGCACAAGTGGTTGTAGACTGCTCTAATCGTCCTCACTTAGAATATCGTGTTGCGCCTGAATTGAAGGAAAAAGTAGGAACATTCGATACGGAATTAGTACATGAATTTTTATGGAAGTTTGCTTTAGAAGCAAGAATGAATGTCCATGTAATCGTTCCTTATGGACATAACACACATCATATTATAGAAGCGATTTTTAAAGCCCTTGCTCGCGCGATTGATGACGCTGTTCAAATCGATCCACGAGTTAAAGGAGTACCTTCAACGAAAGGACTACTTACATGAAAATTGGTGTAATCGATTATGGCATGGGAAATTTATTTAGTGTTGTACAAGCGTTAAAAAAATTAGATGCAGAAGTAATTCTTTCATCCAAAACAGAGGTGTTAAGTGAAGCTGATGCTCTCATATTGCCCGGAGTCGGCGCTTTTCCTGATGCAATGAAGAAGCTAAAAGAAACTGGGCTTGATCAGTTTATTCGAAATGAAGTAAAGAACAGTAAACCACTTCTTGGCATTTGTTTAGGAATGCAGCTGTTATTTGAAGAAAGTGAAGAAGTTGCTCCGACAAAAGGTTTCGGATTTTTTGAAGGAAAAATCGTTCGTTTTTCTGGAATTTCTGAGCAGGGAGAAAAATACCGAGTTCCTCATATGGGCTGGAACTCATTGATATTTCACTCAATTCCAAAATGGTTAGAGGGGGAAGGAATGCCAGAGGACAAACATGTCTATTTTGTTCACTCTTATTATGCAAATACTACCTCCTCTCAAGTGGTGGCATCTGCCGACTATTTTGGTGTGAATGTTCCCGGCATTGTTCAAAGCGGCAATGTTTGCGGTATGCAGTTCCATCCTGAAAAATCAGGAGAATTCGGCGTTTATTTACTGAAAAAGTGGCTGCAAGGGGTGAATTAGATGTTAACAAAACGGATCATACCTTGTTTAGATGTAAAAGATGGAAGAGTCGTAAAGGGTATACAATTTGTAGGTCTGCGGGATGCAGGAGATCCGGTAGAATTGGCAAAGTATTATGATGAACAAGGTGCAGATGAACTTGTGTTTTTAGATATATCAGCCTCTTTCGAAGGCAGACAAACGATGGTTGAAGTTGTGAAAAAAACGGCTACAGAACTTGCGATTCCATTTACGGTGGGAGGCGGAATTCGCACGTTAGAGGATATGAAACGAATTTTACGAGCTGGAGCGGATAAGGTATCAGTCAACACATCAGCAATCGAAAGACCAGAATTAATTAGAGAAGGTGCAGATTATTTTGGCTCGCAATGCATTGTTGTCGCTATTGATGCACGTTATTCTGAAGAAGACGGTACTTGGATGGTTTATACCCATGGTGGGCGAAATAAAACGAATTGGACTGCTGTTGAATGGGCAAAAAAAGCGGTGGAACTTGGAGCAGGAGAAATTTTATTAACAAGTATGAATAGAGATGGCGAAAAAACAGGATTTGATTTAGCGTTAACGAAAGCAATTCGTGATGCGGTGACTGTGCCGGTTATCGCAAGCGGTGGTGCAGGCAATAAGGAGCATTTCCGAGAAGTATTACAAGATGTTGATGCTGACGCAGCCCTTGCAGCATCGATTTTCCACTATAAAGAAACAAGCGTGGCAGAAGTAAAAGCCTATTTGCGCGAAAAAGGAGTTTGTGTCAGATGATGAAAATTGAAAATTTAAAATTTGATGAAAAGGGTTTAATCCCTGCTGTTGTACAAGATGCACGTACGAAAGAAATATTAACAGTCGCTTATATGAATTTAGAATCGCTACATAAAACGGTGGAAACTGGAGAAACGTGGTTTTTTTCACGTTCTCGTAATGAACTTTGGCATAAAGGAGAAACGAGCGGAAATACGCAAAAGGTTGTTTCAATAACAACTGATTGCGACCAAGATGCGCTAGTTGTTGAAGTCATCCCTGCTGGCCCTGCTTGTCATAATGGAACAACTTCCTGCTTCACAGAAACACTTGTGGAGAAAGGGAAAGTTGGAAGCGTTGGTATTATCCCAGAATTAGTAGAAATCATTGAGAAACGCGAAAAAGAGATGCCAGAAGGAGCTTATACTACTTATTTATTCAATGAAGGCATTGATAAAATCTGTAAAAAAGTTGGCGAAGAAGCAACAGAAGTAGTGATTGGTGCGAAAAATAGAAATCCGGAAGAAGTAAAATGGGAAGCAGCTGATTTGATTTATCATCTACTTGTATTATTACAGGAACAAAAAATTAGCGTGTACGATGTGCTAGAAGTGTTGGTAGAACGCCATCAACAAAAGAGAGCGAGCACAAAAAATACAAAATAATTTCATCATTCTTTTAAAGCATTTGCCATGACGTAGGTTGGAAATGTGATATAATAAAATGGATTAGAAAAGGAACGTTTTTAAAACGTTCCTTATTTATTGTCTCGGAGGTTCATTTTGGAAAAGAAGCAACAGAAAGGTAAAAACAACATTGTCTCGTTTATTCCAGATGGTGAATATTATTTCAATAAAGCAATAAAAGCGTTGGAAAAGGACCAAATGGATCGAGCGTATAAATATATGAAAAGAGCTGCAGAATTGAGTCCGGATGATGCTCATGTATTAATGCATTATGGCCTATTAGAATTAAGCGCCCAAAATTTTGAAAAGGCTTATGAATTGATTCATACTGCATATTGCATTGAACCAGATGAACCGGAACATATTTATTATTTAGCGGAAGTGTCCGGTTATTTAGGTTTAATGAATGATGCAAAAAAATATGCAGAAAAATATTTAGAACTTGATCCTGATGGTTATTATGCATTGGAAGCTAAGGAAATAATCGATTTCGCTTATTTTGAACAAAATGAATTGGAAGATTTGGAAGAGGATTCATACGATCAATTCATTCAGCAAGAAAAAGCTCGTCGATTAATGGAAAATAGCCAATTTAATGAAGCGATTGAAGTGTTAGAAGAGCTTGTTGATCAATATCCTGAGCTTTGGGCTGCTTATAACAATTTATCTCTTGCATACTTTTATGTAGGAGATTTGGAACAATCAAAAGCAGTTTTACATCATGTTCTTCGAGAAAATGTTGGAAATTTGCATGCATTATGTAATTTAACCATCATTGCATATTATGAAAAAGACGAGTCAAATCTGAAACAATTAGTGGACATATTAAAAAAAGTACATCCATTTGATTTTGATAATCGATATAAACTTGGTGCAACATTAGCATTGATTGGAGAATATGATTTAGCCTACAAATGGCTTCACAGCATGTCGAAACGAATGGCACCAAGTGATTCAGGTTTTTATTTTTGGTTAAGTCAAGCGGCTTACTTTTCCAATCATGTGAAGGAAGCTGAAAAAGCTTGGGAAATGTTAATTCGTATTGATCCTTCGAAAAAGGGAATGGAGCCATGGAAACACATTAAAAATAAAGAAATCACAGAAATTCCAACGCTTGATCAAAATCGAGAATACATTATTAAGAAAATTAATAGCGATTATCCGGCACATCGAATGTTTGGCTTTTTCCTGCTCAGTAAATCGGCATTTAAACAGGAAATTATTTCTCATCCAAAATTAATAGATCTTTCAAAATACAACGGCTTAGAAAAACTTTGTTTAGCTTATGCACTTAATCATCAATTTAATCTTAAAAACAAAATGGAAAGAAATTTCACTCGTTTAATTGGAGTGGCGGAAGAACTTTATAATAAAACGGAAGCATTAACACTTGAATTACAATACTTATATCAAATGTGGTTTGTCCTATCTGAAAAAGCCTTTTTGAATGGCTATGAATTTAAAAATGTAAAAGCTCTTGCCGCTGCAGTGGAATATATGTATTTTTCAACGGTTAAGTCAAATCGAGTGACGAAAAAACAATTTGCGGAAAAACACGAAATTACTGTTTCTACATTAACGAAGTATGTTGACCAATTACTAAAATTTCTACCTTTTGACGAGGAATAAGCAAACTATTTGAAGTTCCTAATTCGTTAGACTACATTAGAAGTAATTAGGAGGAATTAAAAATGGCTGAAGAAAAAATTTATGATTGCATTATTATCGGGGCAGGTCCAGCAGGGATGACTGCAGCGGTATATACTTCACGTGCAAACCTTTCAACTTTAATGTTAGAACGTGGAATTCCTGGCGGGCAAATGGCAAATACGGAAGAAGTGGAAAACTATCCAGGATTTGAATCCATTTTAGGACCAGAATTATCAACAAAAATGTTTGAACATGCGAAAAAATTCGGTGCGGAGTATGCTTATGGCGATGTAACAGAAATCATTGATGGAGAGGAATATAAAATCATCAAAGCAGGTTCAAAAGAGTATAAAGCTCGTTCCATCATCATCGCAACTGGTGCTGAATATAAAAAATTAGGAGTTCCTGGTGAAAGCGAACTAGGAGGCCGTGGTGTTAGTTATTGTGCAGTATGTGACGGAGCTTTCTTTAAAGGAAAGAATTTAATTGTTGTCGGTGGTGGAGACTCAGCAGTTGAAGAAGGAGTATATTTAACTCGATTTGCTGAAAAAGTTACAATCGTGCACCGCCGCGATAAATTACGTGCACAGAAAATTTTACAAGACCGCGCTTTCGCTAATGAAAAAGTTGACTTCATTTGGAACCACACAGTGAAAGAAATTAACGAGAAAGACGGAAAAGTCGGCAGTGTAACGCTTGTTTCAACAGTAGATGGTTCTGAAAAGGAAGTTCCATGTGATGGTGTCTTTGTTTATATCGGTATGGTACCATTAACTGCTCCGTTTAAAAATTTAGGTATTTTAAACGATGATGGTTATATTATGACAAATGAAAAAATGGAAACATCTGTAAAAGGTATTTTTGCAGCAGGAGACGTACGTGATAAAATGTTGCGACAAATTGTTACAGCAACGGGAGACGGAAGTATTGCAGCCCAGTCTGCGCAACATTATGTTGAAGAACTAAAAGAAAAATTAGTGAACAAAAGGTAATGAGAAATTAACTATATTGTAACTTTTATTACCATTGATAAGGGGTATAATAAAATTAGAATTTAACCCCCCTTTTAGATTTATATATTTTGTTGTTTCCATTTTGGGAACAACTTTTTTTTTGAATATTCTACGGAACGCCTTCCAATCATAAATTAAAATAATAGATTGTTTCCATAGCATTTTTTGTACCGAACGAAAAGAGTCGCGGTATAATAACAGTAGTAGGAGTAACAAAGATTCGAGGTGTCGTTTATGCAAAGAATTGCAAATTTATTAGCAATACAAGATGGACAAGTTCTGCTTCTTAAAAAACCGAGAAGAGGTTGGTATGTCGCACCAGGCGGGAAAATGGAAAGCGGTGAATCCATTGTTGAAGCAGCAGTAAGGGAATTTCGAGAGGAGACGAATGTTACTCCTAAAAATGCCCATTTAAAAGGTGTCAATACAATTGTTATTAAAGAAAATGATGAAGTAATTGATGAATGGATGCTATTTACATTTGTAGCGACTGGTGTTGAAGGAATTCCAGATAAAGAAAATCGAGAGGGAATTTTAGAGTGGCGTCCAATTGAAGATCTTTACCACCTTCCAATGGCGGAAGGAGATCGAAAAAATTTATTATTTGCAGCGCTAAAACAAGGGATTCAATACGGTACGTGTGTTTATACAAAAGATTATGAATTAATCGAGGCGAAATATCAAACTTCGATGGAGCTAATCGAAGGGGATGAAAAAAATGGGTGAAATCGATCACGAACATGAATTAGTCATCATTACTGGCATGTCCGGTGCAGGCAAAACAGTAGCTGTTCAAAGTTTTGAAGATCTAGGGTATTATTGTATAGATAATTTACCTCCAGAATTGTTAACAACTTTTTTAAGATTGATGAAACAGTCGAAAAAAAGAATTTCAAAAGTTGCAGCAGTAATGGATATGCGAGGGGGAGAATTTTTCAACTCTCTCATTGATGCACTTGATATTTTAGAAAAAGAGAAAAATGTAAAGATGCGAGTTTTATTTTTAGACGCAGATGATGAAACGCTCGTTCGTCGATATAAAGAAACGAGACGCCAACATCCGTTAGCACAGGGTGGATTACCATTAGATGGAATAAAAAAAGAAAGAGAAATGCTATCAGAGCTAAAAGGCAGGGCTCATTATATTTACAATACCTCCAATATGAAACCACGAGAGCTTCGTGAGCGAATTGGAGAGGAATTCGCCGTATCAACGAGTCCAAAGTTTTCAATCAATGTGATGTCTTTTGGCTATAAAAATGGAATTCCTATTGATGCGGACTTAGTATTCGATGTAAGATTCTTAAAAAACCCTTATTATGTTGAGGAATTGCGCAATAAAACAGGGTTGGATAAAGAAGTCTATGATTACGTTTATAGCACAAATGAAACACAATTATTAATTCAAAAATTAGAAAACTTATTTGATTTTATTATTCCTCAATATGTTAAAGAAGGAAAATCGCAATTGGTGATTGCCTTTGGATGTACAGGCGGTCAACATCGCTCTGTAACATTAACTGAATATTTTGGAAAATATTTAAGTGAAAAATATCAAACGGAAATAACACACCGTGATATTCGATCTTAGAGAGGATTGTTTTAATGGAAAAAATCAATATCGTTGTCATTGGAGGAGGGACCGGTTTATCAACAGTATTACGCGGGTTAAAACTCTATCCATTTCATATTACTGCCATTGTCACGGTAACGGATGATGGCGGTTCTTCCGGAAGACTTCGGGATGATTATGATATTCCGCCTCCTGGAGACATTCGGAATGTCATTGCCGCTTTATCTGATACGGAGCCTTTAGTGGAACAGATGTTTCAATATCGCTTTTCCAATTCAAAAGATCTTGGGGGTCATTCATTAGGGAATTTAATGATTACTGCATTGACTGACATCATTGGCGATTTTTCCAGTGCCATTGCCGAGATGAGTAAAGTGTTGAAAGTTCACGGAAAAGTTATTCCATCAGCAAATAGACAAGTGAATTTACATGCAGAATTGTGGGACGGAGAAATCATAAAGGGTGAATCGAAAATTCCTTTATCCAACAAACGCATAAAGCGCGTTTTTTTAGTGCCAGAAGATGTAAAGCCCCTTCCAGAAGCAATAAGTGCAATCAAAAATGCAGATTTGATACTAATCGGTCCTGGTAGTCTTTATACAAGCATCATACCGAATTTGATAGTGAAAGAAATCGGTGAAACTGTTGTACAATCGAAGGCTAGAAAAATTTACATTTGCAATTTAATGACGCAACAAGGGGAAACGAATCAATATAAAGCGGCTGATCATGTCAAAGCAATATATGAGCATGTCGGGAAACCGTTCTTAGATGCCATTTTAGTGAACAGCAATGATTTGCCATCCCCCATAAAAGCAAATTATAAAGAACAAAACGCTGAACCCGTTAAAGTTGATGTGGAAGAATTAGAAAAGCTCGGATTAGAAATAATTAAAAAAGATATCGCTACAATTAAAAACGGCGTTGTGCGACATGAAGGTGAAGCGATTGCAGAATGGTTACTCGATTACTCATTAAAAATAAAAAATTAGTATGAACGATTTACATAAGAGAGGGGGGCTTCGATGTCATTTGCTTCAGAAACGAAAAAAGAATTGACTCAAATTGAAGAGAGCGATCAATGTTTAAAAGCAGAAGTCTCTGCAATTATCCGCATGAATGGGACGCTCTCTTTTTCAAATAAACAACTTAGTTTAGATGTGCAAACAGAAAACGCTGCAATAGCTAGAAGAATTTATACGATTATTAAAAAGCTTTATCCATATAATGTAGAATTGCTGGTTCGCAAAAAAATGAGATTAAAGAAAAATAATGTTTACATTTGTCGCATTCGTGAAGGTGCGCAAGAAATATTAAAAGATCTTGATATTTTACAAGGAGAGTTTCAATTAAATCATTCTATTTCCCAATCGTTATTGAAAACAGATGAGCAAAAAAGAGCCTACTTAAGAGGAGCTTTTTTAGCTGGTGGATCTGTTAATAATCCAGAGACGTCATCGTATCATTTAGAAATTTATTCAATGTATAAAGAGCATAGTGAAGCTTTAGCCAATTTGATGAATGAATTTCAATTAAATGCGAAAACCATTGATCGTAAAAAAGGGCACATTACTTATTTAAAAGAAGCGGAAAAAATTTCAGATTTTCTTGGCTTAACTGGCGCATTTCAAGCGATGTTAAAGTTTGAAGATGTTCGTATTTTACGAGATATGCGTAATAGCGTGAATCGAATCGTGAATTGCGAAACAGCAAACTTAAATAAAACCATTGGTGCAGCATTAAGGCAAGTAGAAAACATAAAATTTATTGATCAAACAATTGGTATCGATAATTTGCCAGAAAAATTGCGAGAAGTTGCTAGGCTGCGCATCGAACATCAAGATGTCACGTTAAAAGAATTAGGAGAAATGGTGTCGACGGGAACAGTCAGCAAGTCAGGAATCAATCATCGTTTAAGAAAGATTGATGAAATTGCCGAAAAGCTGCGCCGTGGCGAAAAAGTAATAAAATAATAAAATTGAATTCACATTGTTCTTTTTAAATAATTTCGTTAAGATAGATATAAAATGAGATGAACGGTTTTAGAAAGGGTGTGAAAATGAAAATGGTTGAAACCACAGTGGAGGTTAAACTGAAGACCGGCTTGCAAGCTCGACAAGCGGCGTTGTTTGTTCAAGAGGCGAATCGTTATAAGGCAGATATTTTTCTGCAAAAAGATGATAAAAAAGTAAATGCAAAATCTATAATGGGAATCATGAGCTTAGCCATTGCAAGAGGTACAACAGTAAAATTAATCGCTGAGGGTAATGATGAAAATGAGGCAATTGAAGGATTATCTTCCTTCATCCAAAAAGAAGTTTGATTTATGAAAAAATTGAAAACGCTCGCAATTTTTCGAATCATTTCGAGAATTGTGAGTTTTTTATTTTTAAATATTCAAACAAATTTTCAAGTGGGGAATATAACAAAGAATAGGGTTTGAACGAAACGATATATTAGTATAAATTATGATGAATATTTGATATGTCGATTTGAGTAAAGACGGCAAGTAAACTTGTCGCATACGCTTTGTCGCAATTTATTAATGACAAAACCTAGGGTTGAAAAAGGGCGAGGGCCTCGAGTTTGGCCTTGGAATCCAGCGAAAGAAAATCGATAAAATAAAAAATTATCACCCAATAATAATTGGGTGACAATTTTTATTTACGTGATTATTTTTCCTCACTTGAAGAAATAATGTGGTCAATTAAACCGTATTCTTTAGCTTGTTCAGCTGTCATGAAGTTATCACGGTCTGTATCTTGCGCAATTTTTTCAATTGGTTGACCAGTATGATCAGCCAATAGTCTATTTAATTTATCACGTAAGAATAGAATGCGCTTAGCTGCAATTTCAATTTCAGTAGCTTGCCCTTGAGCACCGCCAAGTGGTTGGTGAATCATCACTTCTGCGTTAGGCAATGCATAACGTTTTCCTTTTGCACCTGCAGATAGGAGGAAAGCACCCATGGAAGCTGCCATACCGATACAAATTGTTTGTACATCTGGTTTAATATATTGCATTGTATCGTAGATTGCCATACCTGCAGTAATTGAACCACCTGGTGAGTTAATGTATAACGAAATATCTTTTTCTGGATCTTCTGCAGCTAAGAATAACAATTGTGCTACAATAGAGTTTGCTACATTATCATCAATTGGGCTTCCAAGTAATATAATTCGGTCTTTTAATAGGCGAGAATAAATATCGTAAGCACGCTCACCACGACTTGTTTGCTCAATAACTGTAGGAACTAAATTCATTATTACGTCCTCCTTAAACCAATAATTGATTTTCTTTATATTTCTACGTACCGAAACGGAAATTGTTTCAGCTTGTATGTTTATCATACACATATTAGTCAAGAATGGTCAAATATAAAGTAAGGGCAATTTATTGAATATACACAAATCCCAAATCATCTATAATAGAATAACTTTCTTCTTGCTAAATGGTTGAATTGTTATGAAGACCTGTGTATAATGATAAAGTCGTTAATATTCATAGACGAAACAGATTATTTACAACACAATGCATATTTATTATTATATGAAAAATAGTAATAAAATATGCAAATTTTGGGAAGAACCTTTTATTTGATATGTGCCCTCGTGGTGTAATGGATAACACTCAAGATTCCGGTTCTTGCACTGGGGGTTCGATTCCCTCCGAGGGCGCTACAAACATCCGATGATACGACTGCGTTTGCAGTCTTTTTTATTTTTTGGATATCTGAAAATATCCGATAGAATTACCAATTTCTTAACCCCATCAACGTTTAGGTGCTTTAATTCCTTCTATTTTGTATCCACCTCCCCCCTTGATTATCACTTTATATGATCTCAAGTAATGATTCCGTCCTCAATGCGTTCCAGTTGAGTAATTTTTACTGATTTCATTTATGAAATTTGGTATATAATTCGCTACTTACTTAGCAATAAGAGTCGGAGTATTTTATAGTAAAAAATTATGCTGGGAAACTTAATAAGTTCATTTATTTAACAATGAATAATAAATTTACCTAAAAAGTTTAAACTTCTCATTATTTTGACGATAAGAAAAATGGCCCATTCATCGCAACTTTTCCGTCATAGGAAGTAAGTCTCAATTCGTTTTATTTTGTTCAGCAATTGGATTGATTAGATGCCATATAAATGTATGCAGAACGAGAGGTAAAAGAGCCATCTGTCTAGTTTATCTTATTTTTGCGTTTGAAACATTTTAACTTTATGGAAAGAAACAGAAACTCTGCTTTAAGAAAGGGGATTCAAAATGATTCTCATAAATGATCAAATTATTTCTCCAATTCTGGTCAAATCGTTGCAAGAACTTAATGTACCTGTTATTAAACAAGGTAACAGTTCGGAAATGCCAGATGGAGATTTTTTTTCTATCATTAACGAACACCAAAAGATATTGACAAACTCTGAAAGCTGCTTAGCATTGCTTGAATCTTATGCTCCTAATAGTGTTCAAAATCGTTGGTCAAAACAATTAAAAGATAAAGGGATGTTCCGTCAAATCCTTTCTAAAATGTACCCTGATTATTTTTATAAGGTAGTAAACCTGGATGAGCTTTTTAACATTCCGGTGGAGGATATTCCTTTTCCCGTTGTAATTAAGCCAAGCAAAGGATATTCAAGCGTTGGAGTGTATAAAGTAAAAAGTGCAGATGAATGGCAGGATGCAATACATAAGTTAAGTGTAGATTTACTTGTTATAAAAAACATGTACGACAATGAAGTGATTAACGGAGAGAGCATTTTAATCGAGCAATGGGTATTTGGAGAAGAATATGCTGTTGACTGTTATTACGATCATAATGGTAATCCTGTGATTTTAAATATTTTTAAACATTTGTTTAAAGACGAATATGATACATCAGATCGAATCTACTATACATCAAAACAAGTGATTCATGAAATCTACGATGACATATTGGCTTTTATGCATAAGTTTAGAGAAGTTGTTCCGTTGAAAAATTTTCCAGTTCACTTTGAAGTGAGAAAAAATAATCACGGCATTATTCCAATTGAAATGAATCCGCTCAGATTTGCTGGGGCGGGAACGACAGATCTCGGATTTCATGCTTATGGCTGTAATGTGTATAAGCATTATTTTGAAGGAACTAGCCCTAACTGGGAAGAAGTGCTTCGCCAGATGGACCAAGGTATTTACGGTTTCTTCTGCGCGGAAATCCCTATGGACATCTCACAAAATCTTATAAAGCATATTGATCATCAATCATTCAAAGAACAGTTTAACCAAATTTTGGAATATCGAGAAATACAAGCAACAAATGATAGAACGTTTGCTGTTGTGTTTTTCAAAAACGAAACAATGGAAGAACTTTATCAATTACTGCAAATGGATATACGGCCATTTATTGCATTAAAGGAAATGGAACATTCAAGGGAGAGATAAGGAATGAGAGAAATAACTCTGAAAAAATCGATAAAAACCCAATTAATTGTTAGTTTTTTATTTCCTTTTCTTATATTTTCACTGATTCTTTTTGGATTTGTTCGATATGTATCAGATTACATTATTCATGAACATGTAATCCCACAGTTTGACGAACGGTTAAAAGAAAATGGGCAATTACTAGCAAAGTCGATTGATACAGATTTAATTAAGAATACAATGGATTCCCCAGAGATATATGGGACGGAACTGAGGCAGAAATTAGATTCATTTTTTGAAGGAAAAAAAGGAATCGAATATGTATATGTATTGTCCAGACAAAATGGAAAAGATGTTATTGTCGCTTTAAATGGCAGTGACGAATTTATGGTTGAGTCTCCGTTTACAGATAATCAAAAATTATCATATGAACAAAAACAGACTGTTCTGAGTCCTATTTATAGAGATAATTGGGGTGTACATAAATCGTTTTTCCTTCCTTTAGACGAAGATGGTGTGGAAGCCATTTTTGGAATTGATATGAGCGCTAAATTTATAGACGATTTAGAGAATCGGATATTGATTGTTTCGCTTATTGTAACAGTTGTTATGATTGTTATTGGAATCTTGTTGGCTTTATTTATTGGAAATAGAATTTCTAAACCTCTTAATAGTTTGGTACAATATGCGCAAATCTTTTCTACTGGAGATCTTAGCAAATCTGTAAATATTGAGCGGAAAGATGAGATCGGAATCTTAGCAAACAGCTTTGAAGATATGAGAAAAAATTTAAGTCACATCATTGATAATGTAAAAGAGAAATCGGTAGGAATTCATCATACTAGCCAAACTCTTTTCGAATCCTTTGAAGAATTAGCTCAGGCTTCTAAACAGATTGCGACGAGTACAGATGAAGAGGCAAAAGGTGCCGAAGAAAGAGCCAACCATATTGAACGAATTTCAAATATGGTATCTGAAATATCAACTTCGATATCCAATGTGGATGAGCAAACTAAATTAATAAAAGACCTTACTGATCAAACAAGTCAGCAAGCTGAACAAGGAAATGTTCAAGTTCAAATGATTACTGAACAAATGAACAAAATAAAACAAAATGGCATGGTAAGTAAAGAGAACTTGTCTAATCTAGGTAAAAAATTAGAACATATTAATGAAATCATTAAGATTATCCAAGAAATTTCATCCCAAATTCATCTTCTGTCTTTAAACGCATCCATTGAAGCAGCACGTGCTGGAGAGGCGGGTAAAGGATTTTCGGTTGTTGCCCAAGAAGTTCAGAAACTTGCAAATCAAACAGATGGATCAATCAAAACAATTTCTGAAGCGATAGATGAAATCAATGAACAGGCTAATATCGTGCTAAATCTGAACCAACAAGATTATGAAGACATTGTAAAAGGTGTTGAGATTGTCGAGGATAATGGGCGATTATTCAATTCTATTTTTGAGTCAGTAGAGCAATTGGCAGATGGAATTGAAACGATTGTTAAAAGCACGGAAGATCTGGATCAAGCATCCGATAAAATTTTAACGTCCGTTCAAGAAATTTCTGCAATTTCAGAACAGGGAGTGGCTGCAACTCAAGAAATTTCTGCTTCTGCTGTTCAACAAAACAACACAATTGATTACTTAAAACAACAAAATTCAGATCTAAAACTATTGGCTGACAACCTTCAAGATATGATTAAGCGATTTAAGACAAGTGAAACTGCAACAAAATAAAATGAAACTTTTTCAGGAGATTTCTTTATTTTAAAATAGTGGAGATGCTCTTACTTCTGAAGACTTTGATTCTTTTAACTTTATAATATATGGAATGTGTAGTTGGCGATGTTGAACAACAAAAGCGGCCAGATTAAAAACTATGGTAGATTCAACAGAAAATACTACTGATGATGAAAAAGTTAAAACAATTTTGAGGATGGAATTGGGCATGACATTACATTTGATATAACATAAATATAGATGTTGTTCCAAACGACAGGACAATAAGCCTACTTTTTTAAGTAGGCTTATTGTGCAAAAAGAAGGCGGAGAGACCTCCGCCTTCATGGATTTACGCACTGAAAATAATTATGTACAGACATAAATTTAACAACTGAAAAGCATTGAAATATCGATACGTTTAGGTGCATGGTTATTATTCCTTCGAGGGTGCCATTTTACTTGCTAGCAAGTAAATAAGTTGTACTCTATAGTTTAACAGCCTAAAGATAGATGTGTGGAATAAAATGGAAAGTGAACATTTCATTTTATCCCTTATTCATTTTTTTAATCAATTTTTTTAAATAACTTTTTTCATAAAATTTAATATTCATTCAATAAGATTCCCCCTTCCTCATCTAGCGATTTCGCTTAGGTATGGAGGGGTTTTTTGGGTGTGTAGGGTATTTTTATACAAGAGATTGAAAAATCTATCTTTTCGAAATGTTATATCAATAACATCGAAAACTAAGATATTTCACAAAAATAATGTAATAAAATATAACTTTTTTAATAATATGAAAAATTAAATGTTGTATAAATATTTCTTGATTTATATAATTAAACATATCAGTGTCACAAATTTTTATCTATTGCTGATGAACAAGTTAATGACTAAAGGAGGATATTGCAAGTGGTGAAAAAAAATCGCAGTTTATTTATGATGTTACTTTTAACACTACTATTAATGTTAACTGCTTGTGGAGCGGGTGGTGAAAAGAACACAACAGGAGATGCTGGCGAGAATACAGGAGATGCCACAGGTGAAAATTCAGGATTAAAAGACAAAAAAATCTTAGTCGGAACAGAAGCGACATTCGCTCCATTTGAATATATGGACGATAAAGGAAATATCATTGGAATCGACGTAGATATTTTAGATGCAATTTTCGAAGAATTAGGCATGGAATATGAAATTCGCCATGTTGGTTGGGATCCAGTGTTCCAACAAGTGCAAAACGGCGAATTGGACATGGGGGCTTCTGGTATCACAATCACTGATGAGCGTAAACAAACTTTCGATTTCACTAACCCATATTTCGAGGCTACACAAGTGATTGTAGTTACTGAAGATTCAGAAATTGAATCAGCTGAAGATTTGAAAGGGAAAAAAGTATCTGTACAAATCAACTCAACTGGACACCAAGCAGCGAAAAAACTTTTAGGAGAAACAAGCCCAGATATTTTAGCGTATGAAAACCTTCCGTTAGCGATTCAAGAAGTAATCAATGGAACAACAGCAGCGGCAATTGGTGATAACGCGGTAGTGTATGAATATATTAAAAATAATCCAAATGTAAAATTAAAAGTTATTGAAGACGATGAATTCGATAAAGAATATTACGGCTTTATGGTGAAAAAAGGAAACACTGAGCTATTAAATTTATTAAATGAAGGATTACAAAAAATTAAAGAAAACGGCAAATTAGCAGAAATTACTGGACAAGAAATTGAATAACAGAGTAGGGGGTGTTTCAGATGGAATTCCTGGATTTTCGCTGGGATATAATCTGGAACTACCGTGAAAGCTTCATACGTGGTATTTGGGTAACATTAATCTTAACAATTTGTGGATTTATAGGCGGATTCATATTAGGAGTTTTACTCGGATTAGGGAAAAATTCGAAAAAGAAATGGATTTATTTCCCTTGTAAATTATATATCGATTTATTCCGAGGAACGCCTCTCCTAGTTCAAATATTTATTATTCACTTAGCTTTAATTCCAACGTTGTTTGGACATTCGCTAGGGTTTATGGTTTCAGGGATTACAGCACTTGTATTAAATTGTGCTGCATATACAGCTGAAATTATCCGAGCAGGGATTCAATCCATCGATAAGGGGCAAATGGAAGCGGCAAGATCACTTGGTTTAAATCAATTCCAAGCGATGCGGAAAGTTATTTTACCGCAAGCTTTCCGCCGCATGATTCCCCCTCTTGGAAACGAATTTATTACTCTATTAAAAGATTCGTCCTTAGTAACAGTAATTGCTGCCAACGATATTCTATATGCAGCAAAAGTCGTTTCAGGAGCATATTTCCGTTTCTGGGAACCATATCTTGCTGCGGCAGCGCTTTATTTAACACTAACGTTTATCGTTTCGAAAGTCGTATCACTCATTGAGAGACGCTTTAGCATTGAATACAATCCGCGCAAAAATAAAAATGAAGGGCGGGTTGGTGCATGATTAAGATCGAAAATCTTCATAAAAGTTTTGGCGAGTTACATGTGTTAAATGGAATCGATTATGAGATTCAAGAAAAAGAAGTTGTTTGTGTGATTGGTCCTTCTGGTTCTGGAAAAAGTACATTTTTACGTTGTATCAATTTATTAGAAGAAATTTCAGATGGCGCCATTTATATTGACGGTACGAAAGTCAATGATCGAAATACAGACATTAATAAAATCCGTACAGAAGTAGGAATGGTGTTTCAACAATTTAATCTATTCCCACATATGACGGTGATAGATAATATTACGATGGCTCCTATGCTCATTCGAAAAATGAATAAACATGAAGCTGAGGAACTGGCGCTTGAATTGCTTTCTAAAGTAGGTCTTCGTGAAAAGGCATACAATTATCCTCAACAGTTATCTGGAGGTCAGCAACAACGAGTAGCCATCGCAAGAGCACTAGCGATGAAACCGAAAGTCATGTTGTTTGATGAACCAACTTCTGCTCTTGACCCAGAAATGGTAAATGAAGTGTTGGATGTAATGAAACAATTGGCTTTTGAAGGAATGACGATGGTCGTTGTTACACATGAAATGGGATTTGCTCGTGAAGTTGCGGATCGGGTCATCTTTATGGATGGCGGCGTTATTGTGGAAGAAGGAAAACCAGAAGACATTTTTGGAAATCCAAAACACGAACGAACAAAAGCATTTTTAAGTAAAGTTTTATAAATCAAAAAGGACATCTCCACATATCAAGAGATGTCCTTTTTGATTTTTCATTAGTTAGGCATATCTTTTGCTCTATCTGCTTGACCATACATGTTTAACATAGTTTGCATATCTTGTGGTGAAAGTTGTGGAACTTGATAATATCCTTTTTTGTTTTGGTAAAGAGAAAGTTCGTATGCCATTTCAATGCAGTTTGGAACAGAGTCTTGCAATACGCGGCGTACTACTGGGTTTGTAGCTTCTAATGCAGCGGCTGTTTTACCAGTCGCCAACGCTTTATGCTGACTTAACATGAAACCTGAAATGATGCTGTCATCAATTTCATTTGCTGAAGTAATTGGTTTTTTCGGTTCAGATGGTGTTAAGCCGTATTTTGAATCATTTCCGATTTGCATGCAGTACTTACGAGTTGGATGGCTTGGATCTTGACCCGTTTTAAAACATTCAGCAGTAATATTGTATTCATCGAGCATAAACGCATATTGTCTATCTAAAATATTTAATAATTCAGGGTCTTGAACATGTGGACGTAACATGACAAACATGTTTAATGCGCCAATGGAAGCACTTAATACTTCATGAACATCCATCACCTCGTGAGCACCGTGATTCATCGACATAGGGATATTTTCTGAAGTTTGTTGTTGGTTTGTAAATTGATTTTCCATTGCATGTATCCTCCTTAATTTATGTTTCTGTACACTCGTACATAACTATTTTGGCTTCTTCATCATTTGATTATTCATTGAAGATTTGGGATAGTGAAAGTAGAATTGAAGAAAAGAGGGAATGTCAATGAAAGTTCAATTTTTTAGCAGACCAAACTGTCATTTATGTGATGAAGGATTAAGTATTTTAAAGCTAGTCCAAGACGATATTCATTTTGAAATAGAAATCATCAATATTGAAGATGATGATGACATTCATGAAAAGTACATGTTGATGATTCCGGTCGTTGTAAAAGATGGTGAAATCATTCAATATGGCCAATTAGATTATGTGACGTTATACGAAGCTTTTTTGAATAAATAGAACATTAAATCATTATATTGATATAAAACCCTTTGCTGTGACTATTCCTTTGGAGGTTTATGAATACATGTTTTGAGGAAAAATGGAATGAAGGAAAATAGCAAAATGGAGGATGCTATATGACAATAAAATTGGCGATTAATGGGTTTGGTCGAATTGGACGTCTAGTATTTCGAGAAGCAATGAAAAAAGAACAATTTGAAGTCGTTGCAGTAAATGATTTAGCGGATGCAAAGCAATTAGCTCATTTGTTAAAATACGATTCCGTTCATGGCATTTATGATGCGGAAGTTCAACATGAAGAAGATGCGTTAATCGTCAATCATAAACGAATTCAAGTATTTTCAGAAAAAGAACCTGAAAATTTGCCATGGGAGGAAATGAATGTTGATATTGTGTTGGAATGTACGGGACTTTTTCGTTCGGAAGAAGATGCCTCTAAACATTTAACGGCTGGTGCAAAAAAAGTCATTTTATCCGCCCCTGGAAAAGGAGATATGCCAACATTTGTGATGGGGGTTAATCACCAACAGTATGATCCGAATCAACATCATGTTATATCCAACGCATCATGTACAACGAATTGTTTAGCACCAGTAGCGAAAATTCTTGATGAAAAGTTCGGCATGAAACGAGGTTTGATGACAACCATTCATTCGTACACAAACGATCAGCGGCTTCTTGATTTACCTCACAAAGATGCACGCCGTTCTCGTGCAGCAAATTTATCTATGATTCCAACAACGACAGGCGCAGCGATTGCTGTTGCAAAAGTGTTGCCACAGTTGAAAGGAAAACTAGATGGCTTTTCCATTCGCGTACCAACGCCTAATGTTTCTTGTGTGGATTTAGTAGCAGAGTTAAATTCGAATGTCACAATTGATGAAGTCAATGCAGCCTTTCGAGAAGCAGCGACTGGAGAACTAAAGGGCATTTTAGATTATAGTGATTTGCCGCTTGTATCAATTGATTACAATGGCAATCCTCATTCAGCAACGGTAGACGGGCTTTCGACGATGGTATTGGATGATAATATGGTAAAAGTTGTTGCTTGGTATGATAATGAAGCAGGGTATTCTGCACGATTAATCGATTTAGCGCTATACATTGCAAATCAAGGGCTCTCTTATTAATCAATGTGTCATATTCATTTTGCATTATTGAAAAAGTGTAGCATATTAGTGAATTTCTAATGAAAAAGTATAGCCTAAATATAAAGAACGATTTATAATAATGGAGGGTAAAAGGAGTGGTGGAATAACCCATCGCTTCTTATTTTTTGCTAATCAAATTGGAACAATAATTCAATAACTGTTGTCTTATATTAATGTGGAATGACGGTAAACACTTAGGAGGTTACTTCATGTTTTCGAAAAAGACGATGAATGATATTGACGTACAAGGAAAAAGAGTATTTGTACGTGTAGACTTTAACGTGCCAATGGAAAATGGAGCAGTAGTTGACGATACAAGAATTCGTGCAGCTATTCCAACTATTCAACAATTATCAGAAAAAGGTGCAAAGGTGATTTTAGCTTCCCACTTAGGTCGTCCTAAAGGTGAAGTAAAAGAAGATATGCGTTTAACAGCTGTTGGAGAGCGCCTTTCTCAACTAATGAATAAACCAGTTAAAAAATTGGATGAATCCATTGGAGAGCTTGTAGAGAAAACGGTAAATGAAATGCAAAATGGGGACATTGTGTTACTTGAAAATGTCCGTTTCCATAAAGGTGAAGAAAAAAATGACGAAGAGCTAGCTAAACAATTTGCTAAGTTAGCGGATATCTACGTAAATGATGCATTTGGTGCTGCTCATCGTGCTCATGCTTCCACTGAAGGAATTGCAAAATACATTCCAGCAGTTTCTGGATTGTTAATGGAAAAAGAATTAGAAGTATTAGGAAAAGCTTTATCCAATCCTGAAAGACCATTTACTGCCATCATTGGTGGAGCAAAAGTAAAGGATAAAATCGGTGTCATCGAAAACTTGCTTGATAAAGTGGACAACTTAATTATCGGCGGCGGACTTTCCTTTACATTTATCAAAGCGCAAGGTTATGAAATTGGAAAATCTTTATTAGAAGAAGATAAAATAGAATTAGCTCGCGGCTTCATTGAAAAAGCGAAAGAAAAAGGCGTTAACTTCTACATGCCAATCGATGCAGTTGTAGCAAAAGAATTTTCACCAGATGCAGAAGCGAAAGTGGTAGATATCGATCAAATTCCAGAAGACTACATGGGCTTAGATATTGGACCAAAAACAGCTGAAAAATATGCAGAAGTGATTAACAATTCCAATCTAATTATTTGGAATGGACCTATGGGCGTATTTGAAATGGACAAATTCGCTAACGGAACGAAAAAAGTTGCAGAAGCGATGGCCGAAACAAAAGGGTATACTATTATTGGTGGTGGAGATTCTGCCGCTGCAGTTGAAAAATTCAACTTAGCTGAAAAGATGGATCACATTTCAACGGGTGGAGGAGCTTCTCTAGAATTGATGGAAGGTAAAATTTTACCTGGTATTGCCGCGTTGAACGACAAATAAGGAGAGAAATTTAATGCGTAAACCGATTATTGCTGCTAACTGGAAAATGTATAAAACCTTTGATGAGGCAGTGGAGTTTGTAGAGGCAATTAAAGACAGAATTCCTTCTGAGAATAAAGTGGATGCAGTTGTTTGCGCCCCAGCCTTGTATTTGCCAACCCTTGTGGAAATTGCTAAGGAAACAGACTTGGCTATTGGAGCTCAAAACATGCACTATGAGGAAGAAGGTGCTTTTACAGGCGAAATTAGTCCAAAACAGTTAGAGGCTATTCAAGTTGACTATGTTATTTTAGGTCATTCTGAGCGCCGTGAATATTTCAATGAAACAGATGAAGCGGTAAATAAAAAAGTAAAAGCTGCTTTAGCTCACGGTATTGTTCCAATCGTATGCTGCGGGGAAACATTGGAAGAACGTGAAGCTGGCCTAACAGAAAAGAAAGTAACGAACCAAGTGAAAAAGGCTTTAGCTGACTTATCCCCAGAAGAAGTACAGCATATAGTTATCGCCTACGAACCAATTTGGGCAATCGGAACAGGTAAAACGGCTACGGCAGATGATGCAAATGCGGTATGTGGCCATATTCGCCAGGGAATTGAGGAATTGTTTGGAAAAGATGTGGCTGAAAACATTCGCATTCAATACGGTGGAAGTGTCAAGCCTGAAAATATTGAAGAATTATTATCAAAAGAACATATCGATGGCGCACTCGTTGGTGGTGCCAGCTTACAAGTTGAATCATATTTAAAATTATTGGAGGCGGGGGCAAATGCCTAGAAAGCCAGTCGCATTAATTATTTTAGACGGCTTTGCATTACGCGATGAAGTATTTGGTAATGCAGTGGCTCAAAGTAAGAAACCAAATTTTGATCGTTACTGGTCAACGTATCCACATGCAACTCTAACAGCATGTGGAGAAGCAGTTGGACTTCCAGAAGGCCAAATGGGTAATTCGGAAGTCGGACATTTAAATATTGGTGCTGGCCGAATCGTATACCAAAGCTTAACTCGAATTCATAAATCCATTCGTGAAGGTCAATTTTTCGAGAACGAAAAATTGCTTGGAGCAATCGAACATGTAAAGAACAATAATTCCAAACTCCACGTTATGGGGCTATTGTCAGATGGTGGGGTACATAGCCATTATGAGCATTTATTTGCATTATTGAAATTGGCAAAACGTCATGGCCTTGACGAAGTGTATGTTCACGGATTCTTAGATGGACGCGATGTAGGTCCGAAAACAGCAATTGGTTATATTGAAGAAACAGAAAGACAAATGGATGAAATCGGAATCGGAAAATTCGCTACGATTCATGGTCGTTATTACGCAATGGACCGTGATAAACGCTGGGAACGAGTGGAATTATCTTACAAAGCTCTAGTTGATGGTATTGGTCATACTGCTGCTAGTGCAAAATTAGGTGTAGAAAACTCCTATAATCGTGATGTAACCGATGAATTTGTCATTCCATTTGTCATTACTGAAGAAGGAAAACCAGTAGCAACCATTGACGCAAACGATGCAGTCATTCATTTTAATTTCCGACCTGACCGCGCTATTCAGCTATCGACTATATTTACGAATAACAAATTTATCGCATTTAAGCTATCAGATAAGCATCCTGAAAATTTAAAATTCGTCACATTTACTGAATATAGCGACGAAGTATATGCAGATGTAGTGTTTGAAAATGAAGATTTAATTAATACTGTAGGGGAAGTAATCTCAAGACACGGTTTAACGCAATTACGTATTGCTGAAACAGAAAAATACCCTCATGTTACATATTTCATGAGCGGCGGCAGAGAAGAGAAGTTTCCTGGTGAGGAAAGAATCTTAATTGCATCCCCAAAAGTAGCTACATATGATTTAAAACCTGAAATGAGTGCTTATGAAGTAACAGAGGCACTGCTTAATGAATTAGAAGCAGATAAATTCGATGCCATTATTTTAAATTACGCAAATCCTGATATGGTAGGACACAGCGGTATGTTAGAGCCGACAATTAAAGCAATCGAAGCAGTAGATGAATGCTTAGGCCGAGTTGTTGATAAAATTTTAGAACTTGGCGGCACTGCCATCATTACGGCAGACCATGGAAATTCTGATGAAGTGGTTACATTAGACGGCAAACCAATGACGGCTCATACAACAAATCCAGTACCAGTCATTATCACAAAACATGGTATTGAGATGAGAGAAAATGGAATTTTAGCCGATTTAGCACCAACTATGTTAAAATTATTAAATATACCACAACCTGAAGAAATGACAGGACAACCACTTTTTGAGGTAGTGGAAAAGTAAGAATATTGATTATGATTTTCGCTTAATTGTTATAAATATACCCAATCTCAGCTAAATTAAAATTTTTTATATAGAGGAGAATTGATATGCCATTTATTACACAAGTATATGCTCGTGAAGTTTTAGACTCTCGCGGTAACCCAACAGTTGAAGTAGAAGTATTTACGGAATCAGGTGCATTTGGACGTGCTATCGTTCCATCTGGTGCATCAACTGGTGAATATGAAGCTGTTGAATTACGTGATGGCGATAAATCTCGTTATCTAGGAAAAGGCGTATTAAAAGCTGTAGAAAATGTTAACACAATCATTGCAGAAGCTTTAGAAAACAACTATTCTGTATTAGATCAAGTAGAAATTGACAATGCTTTAATCGAACTTGACGGTACTGAAAATAAAGGAAAACTTGGCGCCAATGCCATTTTAGGTGTTTCTCTTGCTTGCGCACATGCAGCGGCAAATTATCTTGATATTCCTTTATATCAATATCTTGGTGGCGTGAATGCAAAACAATTACCAGTGCCTATGATGAACATTTTAAATGGTGGGGCACATGCAGATAACAACGTAGATATTCAAGAATTCATGATTATGCCTGTTGGAGCAGAATCTTTCCGTCACGCATTACGCATGGGAGCAGAAATCTTCCACAATTTAAAAGCTGTATTAAAAGAAAAAGGTTACAACACAGCTGTAGGTGACGAAGGTGGTTTCGCACCAAACTTAAATAGCAACGAAGAAGCGATTCAAGTGATTTTAGAAGCAATCGAACGCGCTGGCTATAAACCAGGAGAAGAAGTTCGCATTGCATTAGACGTAGCTTCATCTGAGCTATACAACAAAGAAGATGGAAAATATCATTTAGCTGGTGAAGGCGTTGTTAAAACTTCTGAAGAAATGGTGGATTGGTACGAAGAATTAACTTCTAAATACCCAATCATTTCCATTGAAGACGGCTTAGATGAAAACGACTGGGAAGGCCACAAACTATTAACTGAGCGTATTGGCCATCGCGTTCAACTTGTAGGTGATGATTTATTCGTAACTAATACGAAGAAGTTAGCGCAAGGAATTGAACAAGGCGTGGGTAACGCAATTCTAATTAAAGTAAACCAAATCGGTACATTAACAGAAACTTTAGATGCAATTGAAATGGCAAAACGCGCAGGTTACACAGCAATTATCTCTCACCGCTCTGGTGAATCAGAAGATAACACAATTGCTGACATTGCAGTAGCGACAAACGCTGGTCAAATTAAAACTGGAGCTCCTTCTCGTACAGACCGCGTAGCAAAATACAACCAATTATTACGTATTGAAGATCAACTTGGCTCAACTGCTCAATATCTTGGCATTAAGTCATTCTATAATTTGAAAAAATAACATGAATTGAACTGAACCGAGCTTCCGAAAAGCGGAGGCTCGGGTTTTTTATGGAGAAAAAACAGCTAGTGAAAGGAAGGGGTTATTGCTAAATTCAGGAAAAATAGCCAAAGGGAAAAAATAGCTTCACGAGGGAACGGATAATAGTCAACTTCAAGAAGATAATAGTCAAAGTGGCTGCGATAATAGTCAACCTCGAGAACATAATAGCCAAAGGGAAAAATCAGCTACAAGAGAGAATGGATAATAGTCACTTTCGAGGAGATAATAGTCAAAGTAGCTGCGATAATAGTCAACCTCGAGAATATAATAGCCAAAGGGAAAAAACAGCACCACGAGGGAACGGATAATAGTCAACTTCAAGGAGATAATAGTCAAAGTGGCTGCGATAATAGTCAATCTCGGGAATATAATAGCCAAAGGGAAAAAACAGCACCACGAGGGAACGGATAATAGTCAATTTTAAGGAGATAATAGTCAACCCCAAGGAAATAATAGTCAAAGGAGAAAAAAAGCTATCTAGAAATCCCCAGACCCCTAGATAGCTAAAGTACTTTCACATGTTAACGATTTAAGATATCTTCCGGAATAATATAATATCTCCCCTTCTTATCACCCACCGTTTTTAAATTTAGTCGAGACAATATTTTAGAAGATGCATACATTGATTCCACATGGAAAAACTCCCTAAACTCTTGATTCGTAATCCGGTCGCTAATCAATAATCGATAATCATCTAACGCTCTTAGAAAAGCTTTTCTACTTTGAACGCCGCACTGCGGACAAGACCAAATTCCTCTTTTGTAAGTCATGACCACACTATAATTGCAATTTTCGCAAAGCACTCCTTTTCGGATTCTCTCAACACTGATATTTAAATCAAAATCTCGTGCGACCACTTTAGATAGAAGATATTTCGCTAATTTATCCAATTGACTGGTAGTAAGTTTACTTTCGTTCCGAACTAGACATTTTTTGATAAATGAACGTAACCCGCTCGCATGAAAAATTGGAGGAGATTTCGGAACATTTCCGATAATGGAAGAAGGATTTGCCATGACAACTGCTTTCTCAATTGGTAAGAAAATTTTTAATTTCGATAAAATCCGTTGAAATAATTCTTCATGGCGATGCAATTGATCAAAAGGATTCGTTAAAATATCTTCTGTGCCTGTTGGACGAGTGCGAGTGAGTTGATGTTTCTGTTCATCATAATCAACCCGGCCAGAAATATTTTTCACTTCCAAAATTAACAAAAAGTGTTTCGTTAATAGAACCGTATCCACTTGATGAGAAAATCCAAATTCATTTTCAATTTCATAATTAAAAAATAAGTAATGCTCATTCAAATATGGCATTTCAAACCATTCACGGTCGACTCTGTGCTCACCCTCGTATCCATACTTTAGCCGTGTCAAGTAATCTTGAAAGTAAGTGAAGTCTCGATCATTTGCATCTAATCTGCGTAAAAGAGCTTCGATAATGATAATGCTTTTTGGAGTTTTTCGATCCAATAAAAGCAACGTATCACCCCCTTTATCCAACATAATAAAACCTGGAGTATCAAAAAGGAATAAATTTCCTGAAACTTTTATTTTGGACGGAAAATAGCTATGAAAATAAAAATTTGCCTACCTTAAATTAGCCATAAAAAACAATCATGAATTTTCATTCACAACCCTGGCATGAAAATGGATATTTCTTTCCCATAATGTAGATAACACAAACAGTTAACAATACGTAGGCTTTTATGGTGGATGATACCCTGAATAAAAAACTGTTTGAGTGGATTTGGTGAACAACCCATTGTTAGCTCATTCATTTGGAATGATGACTACGTACAGAAAAATGCTTATATTTCAAATTCACTCGCTGTTTGTGAATCTACTTTATGGGAGGGATTATATTGGATGTACTGATGACACGTTGTGCAGGATTAGATGTACATGCTGAAACAATTGTTGCTTGTGTCATGATTGGCGAACAGGACGATGAATTATTCATTGAAACAGAAACTTTCCCCACTTTAACAAAGGATCTCTTTCGTTTACTAAAGTGGTTGGAAAACCATGGCATTACGCACATTGCGATGGAGAGTACTGGAGTTTATTGGAAACCTGTTTATAACATTTTGGAGGATTACTTTGATATTACATTAGCGAATGCTCAAAGAATCAAGAATGTCCCTGGAAGAAAAACAGATGTTTCGGATGCAGAGTGGATTGCGAAGTTATTGCGTTATGGACTGATTGAAAAAAGTTTTGTTCCACCAGAAGATATACGAAACCTTCGTGATTTAACTCGGCTTCGTAAAAAATGGATCGGCCATTTGACTTCAGAAAAAAATAGGATTCTGAAAGTATTAGAATGCTCAAATGTTAAACTAAATTCAGTTATTTCAGATGTGTTTGGTGTTTCTGGAAGAAAACTTCTATCCAAATTAATTCAAAATGGATATGTTGATTCCATTGATGTAGAAAATAGTATTCACGGAAGAATGAAGCACAAAAAACAAATGATTACAGACTCTTTATTCGGTACTTTAAACGATCATCAAATCTTTCTAATCAAACAATCTTGGCAACACATCGTTTATTTAGAATCATTAATCAGCCAAATCGAGGAAAGAATAGATGAAATTCTGAAGAATTATAAAGAAGAAGTGGAGTTATTACTAACGATTCCGGGTATTAAAAAGGATTCCGCAGCAATTATTATTGCAGAGATTGGGGTGAACATGGAACAATTTCCTACCTCTCAACACTTAGCGTCTTGGGCCGGAGTTGCTCCAGGAAATCATGAAAGTGCAGGAAAACGAAAGTCAACTAAAACGACTAAAGGGAATCCTCATATCAAAACTGTACTGTGCGAAGTAGCATGGGCAATCTCTAGAAGTAGGAATCGTTGGTTAGCTGCTAAATATTGGTCGATTGCTGCAAGAAGAGGAAAGAAAAAAGCACTCGTTGCCATATCGCATCGAATGCTTCGAATCATTTACTCCATGCTAATTAATAAGGAGCCTTATAAAGAACCTTTAATTAATTAGTATAACCAAAGAAGAATAAGTTTAAACAAAGTTACCTTCCATTAGGTAGCTCTGCTTTCTTATTGTCTTTTTTAGGTTATTTATATATTACCCTCAATAGATTGAAGCTATTCATGGGCTAAGTGGAATTAAATTATTTTCACAGAAAAAGCAAGATGACGAATCACCTTGCCTCCATACAAATATAGAACTGCTTATTCTTCCACTTTTCCAGCTTTCTTTGACCAATAGGTTGCAAGTATCGGTCCGGAAATATTGTGCCAGAAGCTGAAGATGGCACTTGGTACTGCAGAAATTGGATCAAAATGTGTTGCCGCTAAACTTGCACCTAATCCAGAATTTTGCATTCCCACTTCGATGGCAACAGCTTTTTTATCTTCATAATCCATGCGGAAAATTTTCGCTGCTAAATATCCGATAGCGTAACCTAATCCGTTATGTAAAATTACGACAGCTAAAATTAATAACCCAGATTCAATAATTTTATCGCGGCTGCCGCTTACGACTGCTGCAACAATTAACACAATTGCTACAACCGAAATTGTTGGCAGAATATCGATGCTTTTTGCAACAACTGGTTTAAAGAATATTTGAGCAAGAATCCCTAAAATAATAGGAATTAAAACCACTTTTACGACAGACATAAACATGGCCATAAAAGATACTGGAAGCCATTCACTTGCTAAAAAATAAATTAATGCAGGTGTTACAATTGGAGCAAGCAACGTTGTAAATGACGTAATTGTTACAGATAATGCCGTATTCCCTTTCGCTAAAAATGTCATAACGTTTGAAGCAGTACCGCCAGGACAACATCCAACTAAAATCACTCCGACAGCAATTTCAGGTGGAAGTTGGAAAGTTTTCGCTAATACAAAAGCAAGCAACGGCATGATAGTAAATTGTGAAATGATTCCAAGAATAACTCCTTTAGGGTGTTGCAAAACGAGTTTAAAATCATCTAATTTTAATGTCATCCCCATACCGAACATGACAATTCCGAGAAGCGTCGTAATCCAAGGTGCAATCCATGTGAAATATTGTGGAACCCACATTGCGAGAGCAGCAGCTAATAATACCCAAAGTGCAAAGGTATCTCCTGCAAATTTTCCGATTTTTTGAAACGTATTCATTGAAACCCTCTTCTTTCTATTAAATTTGTGAGTGGAATTTATTTTATGAGAATAATATAGAAAAATCAATAAATTTCTAAAAAAAAGAACTTTTAGAATGGAATGAATTATGAAAGCGTTTTAAAAATAACGGTTTTGATAAATATTTTTTCAATTTTTTAACATTGTTGTAACGGAGAATCGTTTTTGATATACTAACTATTAGTGTAAAAGTACTGTTCGTTCAGGAGGTGGGACTAGTGCATACTGTATTATTAGTATTATTAATTCTTGTGTCTCTTGCTTTAATCGCCGTAGTATTATTGCAATCTGGTAAAAGTGCAGGTTTATCAGGTGCCATCTCTGGTGGAGCTGAACAACTATTCGGTAAAACGAAAGCTAGAGGAATGGATTTAGTTTTACATAGATTGACAATTGTTCTTGCAGTATTATTTTTCATTTTGACATTGTTAATAATTAAATTTTAATGGATAAAATAAAAGTCTAACCGAGCATGGTTAGGCTTTTTCATTTATAATGGAGTAGAGTTTGAGAAAAATTTGCATACTCGTGAAAATACTGGCATCAATTCAACAAGATTCACATATAATTGGAGGATTTTATGAAAATTAAAGAGCAACAACCATTCTTTTTTCAAGCAGGAAAGCGGGCAGTATTATTGCTTCATGGATTTACAGGAAGTTCATCCGACGTACGAATGCTAGGTCGTTTTCTTGAGAAAAAAGGTTATACATGTTTTGCCCCTCACTACCGAGGCCACGGTGTACCGCCAGAACAACTGATTGAAACAGGTCCAAAAGATTGGTGGGAAGATGTTGTTAAAGCATACGAAACCTTAAAAGAAAAAGGATATGAAGAAATTGCAGTTGCCGGACTCTCTCTTGGCGGCGTTTTAGCATTAAAACTTGCCATGAACTTCCCTCTCAAAGGAGTCATCACCATGTGCTCTCCTATGACAATGAAAACGACGGATATCATGTTCAAAGGTGTTATCAAATATGCAAAAGAGTATAAAAAATATGAGGGAAAAACAGAACAACAAATTAGTGAAGAAGTTGAAGCTATTCGCCAAAAAGGAATGCCAAGCTTACCTGAACTGCAGCAATTCGTGCAAAATGTTCGAAATGAACTGGATTTAGTGTATGCACCGATTCTAGTCATACAATCAAGAAACGACGAAATTATTGACCCGAAATCCGCTCATATTATCTATGAAAATGTGGAATCCTTAAATAAAAAACTGATATGGTTTGAAGAGTCCGGACATGTCATTACATTAGATAAAGAAAAAAATCAACTGCATGAAGTAATCTTCGAATTTCTAGAAAGCCTAGATTGGGAAGATTAACTCATTTCGAAATAAAGGAGGGAAATCGTAGTGTTCAGTGAGCTAGAACAAAGAATATTTAATTTAATGAAGGAAGAAGATTATAAGCCGCTTAAAGTGGATGAGCTAGAAGAAGTGCTCGGTATCGAAAGTGCGGATGAATTTAAGGAATTAGTAAAAGCGCTCGTACGCATGGAAGACCAGGGATATATTGTACGCTCCCGTTCGAACCGTTACGGCTTGCCGGAGCGAATGAACTTACTTAGAGGAAAATTTATCGGCCATTCTAAAGGCTATGGATTTGTGGTGCCTGAAGAAGAAGAATTGGATGATATTTTCATCCCTCCACATGAAGTCAATGGCGCATTAAATGGAGACATTGTGCTAGTTCGGGTATTGAAAGAATCTTCAGGCGATAAGCGAGAAGGTACCATCATCAAAGTGGTAGAACGTTCGAAAACAACGTTCGTTGGTACGTATCAAGCAAATCGAGGATTCGGATTTGTTGTGCCGGATGATAAACGATTAAACATGGATATTTTCGTAGCGAAAGAAGATTCTTTAGGTGCGGTGGATGGCCATAAAGTGGTTGTGGAAGTGACAAACTGGCCGAGCGAAATTAAATCGGCTACAGGGGTCATTATTAAAATATTAGGGCACAAAAATGATCCAGGTGTTGATATTTTATCCATTATTTATCAATATGAAATACCGCCTGAATTTCCTGATGAAGTGCTAAAAGAAGCAGCACAAATGCCTGATGTGATTACGGAAGAAGATTTAGTAGGCCGCAGAGATTTGCGAAATGAAACGATCGTAACGATTGACGGCGCCGATGCAAAAGACTTAGACGATGCGGTAACGGTCACGAAAAATGAAGATGGTACTTACAAATTAGGCGTTCACATAGCGGACGTAAGTTACTATGTAAAGGAAGGGTCTCTCATCGACCAAGAAGCATTTGAAAGAGGAACGAGTGTTTATTTGGCGGACCGAGTCATTCCAATGATTCCCCACAGGTTATCAAATGGCATATGCTCATTAAACCCTCAAGTCGACCGCTTGACGATTTCCTGTGAGATGATTGTTGACCAAAACGGACAAGTCATTGAACATGAAATATTCCCAAGCGTGATTCGTACAACAGAGCGAATGACTTATCGAGATGTTTATAAAATATTAGAAGAGGAAGATGAGGAGCTTATCGAGCGGTACAAACCTCTTGTTCCAATGTTTAAAGAGATGGCAGAATTAGCTTCGATTTTACGTAAAAAACGCATGAATCGAGGAGCAATCGACTTTGACTTTAATGAAGCAAAAGTGGTTGTGAACGAAGAGGGTTGGCCAATTGATATCGTGTTACGTGAACGCACGGTTGCTGAACGAATTATTGAAGAATTTATGCTTTGTGCAAATGAAACGGTAGCAGAGCATTTCCACTGGATGGAAGTTCCTTTCTTATATCGTATCCACGAAGATCCGAAACCGGAAAAATTGCAACGTTTCTTTGAATTCATCACAAACTTCGGCTTAATTGTAAAAGGAACAGGTAATTCCGTTCATCCGAAAGCGTTGCAAGAAATTATTGAATCCATTGATGGATTGCCGGAAGAACCGGTGATTTCGACAATGTTGCTACGTTCATTGCAACAAGCAAGATATTATCCAGAATCTTTGGGACACTTTGGTCTATCCACTGATTTTTATACGCATTTCACATCACCGATTCGTCGTTATCCAGACTTAATTGTTCACCGATTAATTCGGACGTATTTATTTGAAGGGGACGTTTCAAAAGAGACGATCTTCAAATGGGCTCAAGAAATGGAAGACATTGCAGATCATACTTCTGAACGGGAACGAAGAGCGGTGGATGCAGAGCGGGATGTAGAAGCGTTGAAGAAAGCCCAATACATGTCAGATAAAATTGGTGAAGAATTTGTTGGAATTGTTTCTTCTGTCACAAGCTTTGGTATTTTCGTAGAGCTGCCAAATACGATTGAAGGGCTCGTGCATATTACAAACTTAACGGATGACTATTATCATTTTGATGAACGCCAAATGATTATGGTGGGCGAATATACAGGACGCATCTTCCGCATTGGAGATGAAGTGAAAGTCCGTGTGGCGAATGTGAATTTGGATGAATCATCCATCGACTTTGAGATTGTGGATATGGTGAAATCTTTCCATAAAGTTCGCAGAGAAGCGCCAAAAGTGATTCATGCTGAACGGAAGAAGAAAAAACGGAAAGAGGAAGAAGAGCGCGGCCGCAAAGGGAAAAAGAAAGAGAAATTCTACGAAGGCGTTGCAAAAAAAGGGAAAAAGAAGAAAAGAAAGTAGCCCGATGATTCGACAAATATCTGTCGAACAATTATACTAGAGGCTGTTATGAAATTACTTTAAAATAGAAGAAGGAATTTCTAGCAGCCTTTTATTTTGTGTGTTCAGCGAGGTGTAAATTATGCCAAAGGGTACAGGAAAAGTCATTGCTCAAAATAAAAAAGCAAACCACGATTATTTTATTGAAAAGACATTTGAAGCTGGCATGGTATTGCAAGGAACGGAAATTAAATCCATCCGCGCCGGCCGTGTGCAATTGAAAGATTCATTCGTGTTGGTACGGAACGGGGAAGCATGGATTCACAATATGCACATCAGCCCATATGAACAAGGAAACCGATTCAACCATGATCCGCTGCGAGTGCGGAAACTGTTATTACATAAAAAAGAAATCGCAGAACTTGCCGGTGCAGTCAAACGGGACGGTTACACGATTGTACCTTTGAAAATTTATATTAAAGACGGCTATGCCAAGTTGTTGATCGGCCTTGGCAAAGGTAAGAAAAAATATGATAAACGTGCGGATGAGCGGAAGAAAGAAGCAAAACGAGAAATGGAACGCGCGTTGAAATTGAAAAATCAATAGTGTATTGATCAAAAAAATAATATTTATGAAAGAAAAATGCTAAATTTTTATTTCGGATAGTTGCAAATTATTTATGAGTGAAGTATAATAATAAACGTAGACAGCCAGTTTGGACGTTCTAAAATAACCGTAGTCCTTTTGTAGTATACTATGAAGGGGACGTTACGGATTCGACAGGAATGGTTCAAGCTTAAGCTGCGCGTCGGAGGGCTCGTCTCCGTGATCAACGGCAGTTAAAAATAACTGGCAACAAACAATCTTACGCTTTAGCTGCTTAATTGCTGAAGCACTCTAATCAACCATCGCCCATGTGGTTGCATTAGGGTTCATCCTGAGTGGGCTACGGCGAGTGCCTTGCTTGGGGCGCTGGCAAGAGATTCAACAAGCTAGCGTGCAGGACGCCTGTTTGTCGGCAGAATGCAACGCGAAACCTCAGTAGACAAACTACACGCGTAGATGCTTAAGTGTTGAAGTTTCTGGACGTGGGTTCGACTCCCACCGTCTCCATAAATCTTTTATCATTTGATTTTATAAAGTGTCAAAATCCTTTCATATCAAGGGTTTTGGCACTTTTTGATTTTCAAAAAGTTTCAATGGATTGCAGAGATGTTCGGTCAAATTTCGGTCAAACTTAGTCATTTTTATGTCACAATTCAGTTTTTTTTTAAATAAGCATCGAATTTTTCCACAGTGCTAGCTTTTGATTTTTTCGTGATATGTGCGTATATATCCATCGTTATACTTTATTAATTGTTCATGTAGCTGAGAGAGTTGCTTAATCCATTTATAAATGTAAGCGTAAAATAACGCCCACGTGTTTTTTCGTGGGCGTTATTTTACGCTTACTTTGGGTAAATTCTGATGGCTTGTTGTAGTACTTTGAGTTGATCCACTAAATGACGTGGATATCGTTCTTTCAATTTGTGTATTAACCATTGAATATTCTCTTTATCTATGAATGTTTCTTGAATTTGATGAATTAAAAGATCTCGTTTACTTGTGCTATGTTCCCGATGGGAGGGATCTGTAATAATCAATCCTTTTCCTTCGGATATTCGGTGCTTTGCTAACTCCATCCCAGTTTCTTTCAGTCGAATAATTAACCAACCATCCTCTTCTTGTAAATAAGCAAGATTTGGGGCATCTGCTCTATATGTTCCTTTAGGAACGCTATATCGATTTCCTTCATAACGAATAACATTGTCCTTATGGATATTTCTTGTTATACTTGGAGTTGAAACATTTGCGAAAATGTAAGTACCAGAGACTTTCTTTAAGTGTTGCTTTTCCAGGGCGTGCACTTCAGAAGGTCTCTTTTTCGTATTATGATGAACTTTATAGTTTCCTGTTCTTTTCAACCAAGCGTGGCACGATTGATTCCAATCTGAAAGATGATCGAATACTCGATTTTTGCTAAAATTATTTTTTACAAATTTCACAACCTGTTCAATTTTACCTTTTGATTCCGGATCACTCTTTCTACATAAATAAACATTAAATTTACGGGTATGATGATATTTAGTAAATTCAGCTGTAAGAATTAAATCACCTGCATTTTCACTAACTGCTAATAACGCATCTTGGTCATAGACCATTTCTTCTGGCATTCCTCCAAAGTATTCAAATGCATTTTCATGCATTCGAATCATATCGGAAGTACGAAAAGGTCGATCGAGCCATTCTACATATTTATATCTTGAATGTGATAAAACAAATGCGATAAAATACAACTTTTTATTCTCACCTTGTCTGTTTTTGACGGTAGTTTGTCCAAAATCCACTTGAGCCTGTTTTCCCATTGGTAATTCTGGAACTACACTATATGTCCTCTGAACCTTTACCTTTGGAATCCGATAGTAATCCCTCATTTCGTTTAAATAATTTCGTACAGTGTTCTCAGCGACTTCCCTGAAACCTAACTTTTCTTCCAACCAATCATAAACTTGTGCAGCAGTTAAATCAGGATGTTCCTTCAACCACCCTAGAATTTGATCATGATAAGGGTCTAGTTTCTTTTCTCTTGTACGTAATGTACTTAAAAATTCTTCAAACTCATCAGTACTCATATTCAAATAATCTATCACTCTATTTCTTGAAATATTTAGTTTTCTTGCAATAGCACTCTTGGAGAATCCCTCTTTGTATAAACGATGAATCTCGATGTAAAGCATAAATCTGTTCACTCCTAATTCTTCACTTTCAATAGACTAGTAACAGTATATTTGAAAGTGATTGATGGTGGGGAAACTGTTTAATCTTATTTGTGGAAAACTGTTGATTCTAGTTTAGCGTTTACAGGGTACTTACCTAAATTTAAATCTCAACAAAAAGAGGCAATGTTATCGAAATATTTAGCAACCATTATCACTAACGTCCCTATTGAGGAAGTACAGCAATTAGATATAAAAAAACCTCATTCTTAACGTAAATGTAGAAGGTAAACAAACAGTTTATGTGCGAATGGGATTAATAAGAGAAGAACTAAAGTGAATTATTCGTGTTTCAGCCAGCAATTAACATAATTAATAACTTATCAATGGTGAAGGTAATCTGTCTACCAAATCACTTTCCCTTGTTTTCTTGGAGAAAACACTTGGATGGGAAGCCTCCATCATATCTGATATTTTGTGAAGATAATTGAATCAACCGTAGACTCAGTACAGCTATTGTATATTTATGAGCTTGGGACAAAACCCTAGCTAATAAAAAATCGTCACTTATGATTTTTCATGAAGTGACGATTTTTTATGGAAAACGTTGTTCTCCGTTCCGGCCGACGCTTTCCGCGGGCACGGCTCAAGCCTCCTCGGTACTCGTACCTCGCACCTGCGGGGTCTTGAGGCTCGTGCTGTTCCCGCAGGAGTCGCGGCCTCCACGTCGAACAACTTAACTTTCTTAAATTTATATAAACAAAAAAAGAGGCTCTTTTGATAAAATTAAGTCACCACAACAAAATCTTAGAAAGGAGCCTCTTTATGTTTAAATATTATAACATGAATCAATTAGTTTTACCTATAGATTTAGAAGTTATATTACAAGAAAATGATATTGCCTACCATATTCATCATTTAGTCGAAAGCATTCCAGACGAAGCTTTCGCTCCGTTTTATAAAGAAACTGGTTGTCCATCCTATCATCCCCGAATGATGTTAAAAATTATCTTGTGTGGTTATACGCAATCTGTCTTTTCAGGTCGTCGTATTGAAGATTTAACAAAAGATAGCATTCGGATGATGTGGCTAGCTCAAGGATATGAACCAAGCTATCGTACCATTAATCGTTTTCGTGTACATCCCCAAATGCAAGAATTAATCCGTCAATGTTTTGTACAATTCCGTTGTCAACTTATTGAAGAAAAATTAATAGATGAAAAAGCCGTTTTTATTGATGGTACTAAGATTGAAGCGAACGCAAATAAATTTACATTTGTATGGAAAAAGTCGATCGAAAAGCATCATGCCAATTTAATTAAAAAATCAAATGAAGTCTATGACCGTTTACTTGAAGAACAAGTCTTACCAGCAATTGAACGTGAAAATGAAGAAGAGCTTTCAGTAGAAGAACTAAAAGAAGTAGCATCATCTCTTGAAAAAGTAGTCGATGACTATTCTACAAAAATTGAAGCTTCTGAAGATCCGGTGGAACGAAAACGACTACGTAGTGAAAGGAAAACACCAAAACAGATATTAAAGCAAGTGAATGATTGGATTGCACGCAAAGAAAAGTATCAAAATGATTTGGAGATTCTACAAAACCGTAACAGCTATTCTAAAACGGATCACGATGCGACATTTATGCGAATGAAAGATGACTATATGAAAAATGGACAATTAAAAGCAGGCTACAATATCCAAATCGCAACAGAAAATCAATTTACACTTGCTTATGATGTATTTCCAAATCCAACAGATACGAAAACATTGACACCTTTCTTGGATACGATTGAAGAACGGTATTTTGATTTACCAGAATATATAGTTGCGGATGCTGGATATGGTAGTGAACCGAATTATGATGACATTATGATAAAACGAGAACGAACACCTTTGATTAAATATGGGATGTATGAAAAAGAGCAGAAGAAAAAATACAAGGATGACCCATTTAAACCAAGCAATTGGATATATGATGAAGTAAATGATACCTATATATGTCCGAATCAAAAAACTCTTTCATTTAAATTTGTTTCGACACGTAAGGATTCTTCTGGATTTGTTCGTCAATTTAAAGTGTACGAGTGTGAAGATTGTACAGGTTGTCCAATCCGTCATTTATGTACGAAAGCAAAAGAAAGTACGAATCGAAGATTGCGTATAAATTTGAAATGGGAACAACAAAAAGCATATGTACAACAAAAGCTTTCAGAGCCTGAAACTGCCGAAATCTATCATCAACGTAAAATTGATGTAGAACCAGTTTTTGGATTTCTGAAGGCTATTTTGGGATTCACACGATTTTCCGTTCGAGGAAAATTCAAAGTAAAAATTGAAATGGGAATTGCCCTAATGGCCACAAATTTAAGAAAATATGCACTACGAGGGGTGTAAAACCCTCATGAATTGGATGAAATTGTAAAAGGGTGAGCTGTTTCAAACAACTCACCCCTTATTTTTGAGGTTGAAAAATACTTATGTCCCAACCTCTTTTTAGTTTGAGAGCTTAAAACTCATAGGACAAAGGGTTGTTATTATGTTGAGACTTTCGAATCTATTTATATTTTTAAAAGGGATACTTATATTAATTGTCGAAATAAGAGGAAGGAACGAATTCGTTAAAAAACTAAAAAATCCTTGTCCATTCTAAGTTCTATAAGCTTTTGAGGAATAAATCATATGATAGGAATTTTTAAAGTTTGAGGTGGTTATTTGAATTACTTTTTTAAATTGATATGTGTTAGTAGTATTTATGCCCTCTTTTATGTGATAGAGGCAGAACTTATGCTGAATATCTATCGTATTAGTAGATTTATTAATTTAGAGGTAGGGACAGTATCCATTTTAATTGGATTGCTAATTTTAATTTTAATAATATCCAGCACTTTTATATTCTATATGCTCAATAAAAAATTTTTAAAACAAAACAAGTGGAATTACTTGGGGCCATTTATTTGTTTACCGATCATTTTCTTATTTATTTCCTCTTTTACAAATATATTTCCTATGTACAACGAAGGGGATAGACCAATCCCTATTATAGGATTAGTTTTTACAGCGAGTTTAATACTATATCCATTTTATTTATTAACGGTAGTTCGCATATCTACTTATGATAGCGTAACAAAAAGGAGTTAGAAGACTACTTAAGTGCTGTTCTAAAAATCTCTCCGCAAAGTGCTTATGCATCTGCAGTAGGTTACTTCGTAGGTAAGGTAAGAGAAGGTGGAGCATGGGACTACAAGGTTCAACCAGGATATAGATACTGGTATAAAGAATGGACAGCCTATACTTATTCAGGAACAAGAGTAATAAATACGGAATATATCGGTAATTATAACTATGGTTACGTAGGTGAAACACTATTTTCTAAAACTGTATTACTTATTGGTGGTACAGGTGTAGGAATTGGTGTTGGACAACCAGAAGATGAAAAAGATAGACAAGCTATTACTCAAGGTTTCGATGATGCTGTTAGATACTACTAGTTACAGTGCGAAACTAATATAATTGCATAATAATATTAAACCTAGCCTGTATTGGTAATTAAACAACAATAGGGCTAGGTTTTTCTGTTACCAAAAGGTGTATTCCATTTATTTTATGTTCAAATATTGCTTCAAAACCGCATAAACATATATTATTTATTTAACCTTCACAATAGACAATAAACTTATGTGTTTTGCAATGAAAAAGTACACAGTTGTGCAATTGCAAATGCATAGTGTTGCAACTTGACATGGAGCCTTTGCGGGTATGATTTCTTGCAAAGGGGGCAAGCCATAATTATATTTGGACTTTGCAAGGCAAAGTAGCCTATCATGCCCGCCACCATGTAAAGCGTCAAATATGCAAAAATTTATGCATAATGCCAAACACTACAAAAATTAATTACCATCAACAATTTTACGACTTGAATAGAGAATTCCCTTCTTTTAAGGGCTACATTTCCTTTACGGAATTGTACAAAAGTATTGGAAATTTTAGTTAATCTTTTAAAAACAGTAAAAATAAGATTTAAGTGTTGACATTATACCCTGACGGGTATATGATATCGTTAGAGTAACAAAGAAAGGGAAAAGGAGGTTTCAAATCATCTATCTTAAGATAATGTATTGCTGTCAATTCAAGTTTTGCTCTAATTTGTGTTGGAATTCTATTCAATATTAGAAGAAAAAACCAATTTCTGTAATAAAATATTTATTCATACATGAAGAAAAGGATTCCATGACGGCAAATTTTTGATTTTATATTCAACAAAAAATTTTTCTAAAATAAAATACCCTAATAGGTATATGGAGGTTTTAAGATGTCGATAAAAGCACATGTACAGTTAGATTGTACGGGGCTTTCATGTCCAATGCCGATTGTGAAGACGAAAAAGGCAATGGAAGGTATCGAGGAAGGCCAAGTATTAGAAGTGAAAGCGACCGATAAAGGTTCAATTGCCGACTTAAAAGCATGGTGTGACAGTGTTGGACATCAATATATCGGTATGTTTGAAGAAAATGGCGTGCTGTTTCATTACATTCGTAAATGTAATGAGAAAGTTGTTGAAAAGAAATTTGAACATACAATCTCGAATGATGAAGTTCTGAGTCGAGTGAAAAATGGCGGAATTCTTCTAGATGTTCGAGAAGAAGTGGAATACGCTTTTGGTCATATTGAAGGCTCCATATCCATTCCAATGGGGGAATTAGAAGACCGTTTAGATGAATTAGACAAAGACAAGGAAATCTATGTCATTTGTCGAACAGGTACACGCAGTGATTTAGCTGCTCAAAAATTAGTAGAAAAAGGTTTTACAAAAGTTTATAACGTCTTACCAGGAATGAGTGCTTGGAAAGGCGATTTAATAAAAAAATTATAAATTCGGAGGGGTTTGAAAAATGTCTAATAAAGTTGCAATTATTGCAAGTAATGGTGGATTATTTGATGCATATAAGGTATTTAATATCGCAACGGCAGCAGCTGCTACAGAGAAAGAAGTAGCAATCTTCTTTACATTTGAGGGTCTGAACTTGATTCATAAAGAAGCGATGAAACAATTGCCACTTCCAGAAGGAAAAGAACATTATGCAGAAGGATTTGCGAAAGCAAATGTTCCGAGTATTCCGGAATTAGTAGAAATGGCAAAAGAGATGGGAGTAAAATTAATCGCTTGTCAAATGACAATGGATGTTATGAATTTAACGAAAGAAGACTTTATTGATGGAATTGATGTAGGTGGCGCAGTTACATTCCTTGAGTTTGCAAAAGATGCTGCACCAACATTAACGTTTTAATCATTTGTTTTATTCCATTCTTTAGTGGAAGGGATTACTCTTCCACTTCATATCACAAAAATATACCTGCAGGGGGTAAGTGGAATGGCAGTTCAAAAAATGACATCAGCACAAGTAGCTCGTAAAGTAATCGAAAATCAACCATTATTTATTTTAGATGTACGAAACAGAGATGATTTTGAAGATTGGAAAATTGAAGGACACCGATTTGAATATTTAAATGTGCCTTACTTTGAATTATTAGATGGTGTGGAAAAAATTCTTCCAAAATTACCGTCCGATCAAGATATTTTAGTTGTTTGTGCGAAAGAGGGCTCTTCTGTCATGGTTGCGGAAATGCTTTCAGATGCAGGATACGATGTGTACTACCTTGAGGGTGGTATGAAAGCTTGGAGCTCTTACCTCGAGCCGATTAAAATAGGTGATTTGACTAATGGAGGTGAATTGTATCAATTTGTTCGTCTAGGGAAAGGCTGCTTATCTTATATGGTCATTTCTGATGGTGAAGCTGCCATTATTGACGCAGTTCGTTTTAAAGATGTGTTCATCAACTTTGCGAAAGAAAAAAATGTGGAAATTACCCACGTATTTGATACACACTTACATGCGGGCCACATCTCCGGAGGACGCCATATTGCAAAGGAAACAGGGGCGAAATATTATTTACCACCAAAAGATGCAGATGAGGTGGTTTATGAATATAATCCATTGGAAGATGGTTTAACAGTGAAGGTTGGGAATTCCAAAATTGAAGTAGGCGCTCTGTATTCACCAGGTCATACAATTGGTTCAACTTCCTTCATCGTAGATAACAAGTATTTATTAACAGGAGATATTTTATTCATTGATTCCATCGGTCGACCTGACTTAGCAGGACGTGCTGAGGATTGGGTAGGAGATCTTCGCGAAACGCTTTATCGCCGTTATCGTGAGTTAGCGGAAGATTTAATTGTATTGCCTGCACACTTCATGATTATTGATGAGTTGAATGAAGATGGAACAGTTGCAAAACGTTTAGGGAATCTATTTGCGGAAAACCATGGTTTAAATATTGAAAGTGAAGAAGAATTCCGTAAGACAGTAACAGAAAACTTGCCACCACAACCAAATGCATACCAAGAAATTCGTCAAGTAAATATGGGGAAATTGACACCAGACGAAGAAGAACAAATGGAAATGGAAATCGGTCCAAACCGTTGTGCGGTACGTTAATTATGAAACAGGTGGGGAGAATGATAAACTCCCCCTTTTTAATGAGAATTAAAAAGGAGCGTTTGAAATGGAAGTCAATCAAGTGTTAGATGCAAAAGGATTATCTTGTCCACTCCCGATTGTACGGGCAAAAAAAGCAATGGATACGTTAGCGACAGGTCAAGTGTTAGAAGTGCATGTGACAGACAAAGGCGCACTATCTGACTTTCCTGCTTGGGCTAAATCAAGTGGACATGAAATATTAGATCAATCGATTGAAGCGGATGTAATCAAATTCATTATTAAAAAGGGATAACGAATCGATAAAGAGGAGAGGTGACATTCGGGAGAGGGTGTCACCTCTTCTGGAAAGAAGGTATCAACATGGACATTGCTTGGATTCTAACCATATTTGCAATAGGATTTGTTGGGTCATTTATCTCAGGGATGGTTGGAATTGGTGGATCGATTATTAAATATCCAATGCTTTTGTATATCCCTTCTTTATTAGGCTTTACCGCATTTACAGCTCATGAGGTATCTGGGATAAGTGCTGTACAAGTATTCTTTGCTTCTCTTGCTGGTGTTTGGGCATATCGAAAAGGTAACTATTTAAATAAATCCCTTATTTTCTATATGGGAAGTGGAATTTTAATAGGAAGTATCATCGGAAGTTTTGGTTCATCCTATTTTTCGGAACAAGGTGTTAACATTGTATACGGAATCTTGGCGTTAATCGCCGGAATTATGATGTTTATTCCAAAGAAGCAAATTGATGATATCCCGTTAGAACAAGTCACTTTCAATAAACTACTTGCAACGATTTTATCTCTCATAGTGGGAATTGGTTCAGGGATTGTTGGAGCAGCCGGTGGTTTCCTCCTTGTACCGATAATGCTTGTCGTATTAAAAATACCAACTCGCATGACCATTGCAACAAGTTTAGCTGTTACGTTTATTTCATCGATAGGAAGTGCAGTAGGGAAACTATCAACAGGGCAAGTAGATTACTTGCCAGCCATTATTATGATTGTCGCAAGTATCATTGCTTCACCTTTAGGAGTGAAGGTTGGTAAAAAAATGAACCCTTCTATTTTGAAGTGGATTCTAGCGATTCTCATTATCGGTACAGCTATTAAAGTATGGATGGATATACTATAAAAACAAGTTACATGAACAATGGGAAAAATCTTATGAAATCAATCAAAAAAATTTTAGACTTCCCGAGGGTATTGTGAACTAGATTTTAGTAATAAATAAATAGAAAGAAGAAAATGGGTGTTGGCGATAAACCAGCACCAATTTTTTATTCCTTCTTTTAATTCAATTTTTTCGGTAAATGTATTAAATCAAGATTTCACTACAACAACAATCAACGAAAAATGGGTAGCTGATATTACATATATCCATACGCTTCGTGATGGTTGGTGTTATCTAGCGTCCGTTCTAAATAATACTATGAGATCGTCACTTTGACGGTCTTTTTGTATGTTTAAGAACAGCCTTGTAAAAGAAGAACATATTAGCCTATAACTCGAAAAAATGTTCCGTACTAATGAAATCCCTCATTTAACACCAGAAGCTTCAAACCGACTAATTTCATCATTATAAGGAGAAAATATAATGTCGAATTCAGTTGTTGCCACTAAGTCTTTTTGTAAGAGGAAAGAATCCTTTATTCTTAATTTTCTTTATTTTTAAAATTTTGATATACAGAGAAAATTCCCGTAAAAAACACTTGCATTTAAGCTAAAGACCGAATATTATTAATTCTGTTGTTTTAAATGTTCGTATTTAGGGGGCTGAACTTTTTGTTTCGACTACAAGAAAATAATACTACTGTAAAAACTGAAATTTTTGCAGGTTTAACAACTTACTTAACAATGGTATATATCGTTATCGTTAACCCTTCGATTCTAGCGATTTCTGGTGTTCCTAGTGAACAAGTATTCACAGCGACAATTATTGCGGCAGTATTTGGTACATTATGGTTAGCGCTATTTGCCAATTATCCAATTGCAATGGCTCCGGGTATGGGGCTGAATGCATTCTTTACGTTTTCGGTTGTCCAAGCGTCTAAAGGCGAAATTGACTATATGACAGCATTTTCTGCTGTATTTGTAGCGGGTATTATTTTCTTTATTATTAGCTTAACGCCTTTACGACAAATGCTCGTTAAAGCCATACCGAATAATTTAAAATTAGCTATTACTGCTGGTATCGGTTTATTCATCGCTTTCATTGGTATGCGATCAGCAGGCATCGTGACAGATGACGAAGCGACATTAGTCCGATTAGGAGATTTATCAAGCCCTATGGTTTGGTTAACAATTGTAGGGGTTCTAGTTACGGCTATTTTCATGATGTACCGTGTATTCGGTGCAATTTTCTGGGGTATGATTGTCACAGCAATCCTCGCTGCATTTACTGGTAATTTAAATTTCGATGGTGTTGTTTCAATGCCATCATTACCAGAAGGGATTTTAGTATGGAATCCAATTGAAGCCTTTGGCGATGTCATTAAATATGGCTTATATGGGACAGTATTTTCATTCATTTTAGTTACATTGTTTGACACGACAGGTACGATGATTGGCGTTGCGAAACAAGCGGGTATTTTAAAAGATGATAAATTGCCACGAGCACGTCAAGCTTTCCTTGGTGATTCAATGGCAACAATCATCGGTTCAATGTTTGGTACAAGCCCATCAACAGCCTATATCGAATCTTCTTCTGGTGTAGCAGTAGGTGGACGTACTGGATTAACGTCGTTAGTAGTTGCAGGGCTATTTATCATTACGTTATTCTTCTCGCCATTAGCAGCTACATTAGCAAGTGTACCTGCTATTACTTCTCCTGCCTTAATTATCGTGGGTAGTTTAATGATTGGTGTTGTCCGCCATATCGAATGGGATAAAGTAGAAGAAGCATTTCCAGCATTTTTAGTAATTTTAATCATGCCATTAACGTCCAGTATTTCAGATGGTATTGCATTCGGGTTTATTTCTTACCCATTATTTAAGTTACTGAAAGGTAAGGGTAAAGAGGTTCATCCATTACTTTACTTCTTTGCGATTTTATTCATTATCCTGTTAGTAATTATGTCTCATTAATAATTAATAGCCTCTCATTCCGCGAGAGGCTTATTTTATTGGTGTGATAGAATGAAGGGCAAATTTTGTTGTTGAGTGGCTTTCACTTGGTAAAATGATTGCCAAGTTGCTTGAAATAAAAAGCTTTTAATACTCTGGAAGGAGAGGGCTTATAAAATGAAATGAGAAATTCCCAGTTAGATGTTCAATGTTCAGGAATATAACAAACGGATGATCAATTAAATTCAATAGGCTAAACTGCAAGAGGAAAACAATGTTTTAGTATGAAATAGTTTCTTAGTTGTAGACAAAAATTTAAAAGATAGAATAAAGTTTTTTGTTGTAAACGAATCAAAATAAGCATGGATGCAATAAAAAATTTCTGATCATGCTTTAACTAAAATATGGAGATTGATGAAGATGCAAAATAATCAAATATCATTAACAAAATCAATGATTTTCTTTCTAATTCCTGTTGCGTTTTCAAGCGTAATACAATCGTTAGGACAAATCATTTCAACAATAATAGTTGGACAAACTTTAGGTGAAGAATCACTAGCAGCTATATCAGCATTCTTTCCTCTACTGTTCCTATTAATATCTTTTGCGATAGGCGTTGGGTCTGGGAGTTCGATATTAGTAGGTCAGGCATTTGGTGCTAAAAATATAGAGAAGCTAAAGGAAGTTGTTGGGGTTACTATTGGATTAACACTATTAATATCTGTAGTAGTTGCATTCGTTGGTGGCTTTTTCACAGAGGGTATTTTGAAATTAATGGGTACACCTGAAAATATTTTAGAAGAAAGTGCAAGCTACGCAAAAATATTATTTGTTACATTACCAATTATGTTTTTATATATGTGTTATACAACATTTATTCGTGGTACAGGAGATTCAAAAACACCTTTAATCTTCTTAATTGTAAGTATTATTGTCAATGTTGTATTGTTACCAATACTAATGTTTGGTTGGTTAGGGCTACCTGCATTGGGATTAGATGGTGCAGCTTATGCCTTTGTACTTTCAAACTTAATAACATTTATATTACTACTGCTATACTTATCAAAAACTGGTCATATCATTAAATTAGATAAAGAAACAATCAAAAATATCCGAATTAAAGGGGACTTAGTAAAGAGTTTACTTAAACTAGCGATCCCTTCTAGTATTAGTATGATTGCAATTTCTATGGCAGGGATAGCAGTAATATACTTTGTTAATCGATATGGTTCAAATGCGACTGCAGCGTATGGAATTGTGAATCAAATTGCAAGCTATGTTCAAATTCCTGGTATGTCAGTTTCAATCGCAATATCAGTGTTTGTAGCGCAAGCCATAGGAGCGGGGAAGCAAGAAAGCATAGAGAAAATTACCAAATTGGGGTTAAAGTTAAGTTATCTATTTGGAGGAATTCTAGTAATTGTTGTCTATTTATTTGCTGAACCTATCTTAAGAGTATTCTTAACAAGTCCAGAAACAATTGCTCTGGCAAAAGGCTTAATGTTTATTTCTTTTTGGAGTTATTTATTATTAGCTCATGTTCAAGTAATCTCTGCGACAATGCGTGCAACAGGGACAGTACTATGGCCAACTGTTATTTTAATCTCAACAATTTGGCTTATAGAAGTTCCATCTGCATATTTATTATCAACTCATACTTCACTTGGTATTTTTGGAATATGGCTAGCTTATCCGATATCATTCGCTGTGAATTTAATTCTGCAATATTTGTACTATAAACTTGTTTGGAAAAAGAAAACAATCACAGCTTTAGTATCTAGTGATCATTAGAATTTTCAAAGAGTTCTTCAAGAAGTATAAAAAATGGTTGCCATAATTTTACTTAACTAAAATAGTACAAGTGATGTAAAAAAGGAATAGAGGCAGATTTAGTCTCCAAAAGTGTAGATTAAATCCTGCCTCTTTGTATTGATGAATTAAAATATTAAGCTAGAAACATCCTTTAACTCTCTTCAACGTTTATAACGAGTTCCTCAAATAATTTATCATTAAAATATATTTTTAATTTCCATAATCCACTTGAAGGGAACATCATATTAGATGGAATATGGGAATCTGCACCGTTATGTGGGCTAATGGAAACATCAGAATATTGCCATACTGCATCATTGCCAAATAACAAAACAGGATGTTCTTTTCCGTCTTCATCAACACCAACTACTTTAAAATCACCGCTGATTTTATCTTCCTCTCCCCAGAAATGCCACATATATTTATCCGGTTGATTCGCAATAAACTTTGTTGCGACTGCTTCACCTTCGTTACCCGAACCGACCAAAATTCCCATCTTACCTTCTTTCCCAATCAATACATACTCACCCTTTATTCCGTCATGAAAAGTCACGGGTAATCTAAAAGTAGGGCTTGCCTCTAACTTTTTGTTTTCATCAAAATTTTTACAGCCGACAAGAGTCATTAACAATAGTACAGAAATCAACATAATGATTTTATTCCTCATATGACTCTCCCTTTATTAGCTTGAAATAAACGACATTTTATATTACTTTCAACATTTTTACTAATATTCCTTCTTATTTAATCATTCGGATGCCGAATGCCAAGCCTCTTAGAGCGGAAAATAAATAAAATATTTTCATTAGCCTCTTCTTTCCGTCAAGTACTCCCCAAAAAACAAAAAAAGGCCTAAGGGGATTTAGGGCCCCTTAAGCCTTTTTTACACTAAGCCCTACAGCTTTGCTTGTTTTACCCATTTATTGACTTGTTCATCCGTACCGTAAACAAAATGATTTGGCAATGGCTCATGCATTTTAGCTGTATCCGGTGTTTCTTCATGGACATAAGGAATTCGTTTCCGTTTTCTTTCCAAAATCGGATCTGGAAGAGGAACAGCGGATAATAAAGATTTTGTATATGGATGAATTGGGTTGTTGTAAATTTCGTCTGCATCGCCCAACTCCATAATTTTTCCCCGATACATAACCGCAATCCGATCGCTGATATATTTAACCATCGATAAATCATGGGCAATAAATAAATAAGTCAAATTTCGTTCCTTTTGCAGATCTTTTAGCAAATTGACTACTTGCGCTTGAATGGAAACGTCGAGAGCGGAAATCGGCTCATCGGCGATAATGAAGCTTGGATCTAAACTTAACGCTCTAGCAATTCCAATTCGTTGTCTTTGGCCACCGGAAAATTCATGTGGATATCGTGTCATATGTTCACGATTTAAGCCAACTGCTTCCAATAAAGAAATAATCTTTTCTTGACGTTCTGTTTTGTTTTTATATAGGCCGTGGATATCAAATCCTTCGCTGATGATTTCACCAGCTGTCATCCGCGGGTTCAGTGAAGCATATGGGTCTTGGAAAATCATTTGTATTTCCCGTTTTAATTGCTTTTGTTCTTTTTTCGATTTGATTTGATGAACATTTTTTCCTTTGAAAATCACTTCGCCGCCAGTAATGTTATAGAGTCCGATAATGGAGCGGCCTGTAGTGGATTTACCGCAGCCAGATTCACCAACGAGGCCTAATGTTTCACCTTCAAAAATATGAAAACTAATGCCGTCAACAGCTTTTATTGGATTGGAAGGAGAGCCGAAATATTGAGTTAAGTTTTTTACTTCCAAAATTTTATTCTCTTTATTCACCTAATCCAGCCTCCTTCTTATATCTTTCCATTCTTCTTACGATTGGCTCAGGAATGTCGATTTTCGGTGCATATTCATGCAATAGCCATGTTTTAGCATAATGTGTATCGGATACTTTAAACATTGGAGGTTCTTTTTCAAAATCGATGGCCAATGCATATTTGTTCCGAGGTGCAAAGGCATCACCTTTTGGCGGATTAGTCAAATCCGGTGGAGAACCTGGAATCGCATACAATCTTTCATCACTTTTGTTATTTAGATCAGGCATGGAGCCAAGAAGTCCCCAAGTGTATGGATGTTTTGGATTGTAGAAAATATCGTTGACCGTTCCGTATTCCACAATTTGTCCTGCATACATAACCGCCACCCGATCGGCGACATTTGCTACAACCCCTAAATCATGGGTAATAAAAATAATAGATGTTTTATGTTTTTTTTGAAGTTCCTTTAATAATTCCAATATTTGCGCTTGAATCGTCACGTCAAGGGCTGTTGTCGGTTCATCGGCAATCAATAATTTCGGATCAGCCGCAAGCGCAATGGCGATAACAACACGCTGTCTCATACCGCCACTAAATTCATGTGGATATTGGCTGAACCGTTTTTCTGGCATTGGAATGCCGACTTGGCGAAGCAATTCAATTGCTCTTTCTTTTGCTTCTTGCTTTGAAACTTTTTTATGTTTTAAAATTACTTCCATAATTTGTTTTCCAACACGGATAGTTGGGTTTAAAGCAGTCATTGGATCTTGGAAAATCATCGCAATCTCATTGCCACGAATTTTGGACATTTCTTTATCGGAAAGGGGAATTAAATCTTTTCCTTCCAATAAGATTTGACCATCCGCATATATTCCTGGTGGCTGCGGAATCAATTTCATAATGGCATTGGTTGTCACACTTTTACCCGAACCGGATTCGCCAACAATTGCCAAAGTTTCCCCTTCATATAATGTAAAATCAACGCCACGTACTGCTTGAACAAGCCCTGCGTATGTTTTGAAGTTGATTTTTAAATTTTTGACTTCGAGTAATGGTTTATTCATGCTTCCACCCCTTTCTATTTGCGTAATTTTGGATCAAGTGCATCGCGCAAACCATCACCAACGGCATTAAAAGCAAAGATCGTTAAAGAAATTAAGAAAGCAGGGAAGAATAAACGCCAAGGGGCTACACGTAAACCGCCCATACCTTCTGATGCCATTGTTCCCCAGCTGGCAACTGGTTGGTTTACTCCTAAACCTAAAAAGCTTAAGAACGATTCTGTGAAGATGGCGCTTGGAATTGTTAATGTCATCGTTACAAGAATTGCACCTAAAGCATTTGGGATAATGTGGCGGATAATTAAATGCCAATTTCTTGCGCCAAGAGTTCTCGATGCTAGTACGAATTCACGGTTTTTAATGGATAACACTTCACCGCGGACAATCCGTGCCATGTTGATCCAACCGGTAATCGATAAAGCGATAATCATCGGTAAAAGACCTTGTTCCATTACTACCAATAAAATGATTACCACTAAAAGGTAAGGGATAGCAGATAAAATATCGACAATCCGCATCATAATATCATCTACACGTCCGCCAATAAGTCCAGAAATGCTTCCCCATAAAACGCCAATGATTAAATCAATAATGGCAGCTGTGATACCGATAAATAATGAAATGCGGGCACCAAACCATACACGAACAAAAATATCCCGCCCTAAATCATCTGTTCCAAACCAATGTTCCTTTGAAGGAGCTGCATTATAAACACCTAATTGATCGCGATAACTGTATTGCGACAGTTCAGGAACAAATATCGCAAACAGTGTAATGAGGAATAAAATGATAACACCTGTAACCGCCAATTTATTTTGGTTAAAGCGGAGGAATACTTCTTTCCAGAACGATACAGGCTTTTTTGCCAATTTATCGCCTTCTTCCAACCGCGGTCCGACTACTGTAAACATTTCAGGAGTTAAATTGTTGCTCGTTTCATGCTGTTTTACCATTATTTCTTTGCTCCTCCTTTCAATTTAATGCGCGGGTCAATGATAGTGTATAAGATGTCTACGATTAATACAGCGAGCATTAAAATAATTGCATAGAATACGGTTGTTCCCATAATGACTGTATAATCACGGTTTGTGATACTTTGAACGAAATGTCTACCTAATCCAGGAATGGCAAAAATTTGCTCTATAACAAAACTTCCTGTTACAACCCCGGCTGTTAAAGGCCCTAAATAAGTAATAACCGGCATTAATGCATTACGCAAAGTATGCTTAAAAGTGATTGTCCATTTGCCAAGCCCTTTGGCACGGGCTAATTTCACATATTCACTGTTGTTTTGTTCCAACATGCTGGAACGGACCAATTTTGCGATATACCCCGCATGTGTCAAAGCGATTGCCAACGCTGGCAGAACTGAGTATTTAAAGCCGTTCCACCCGGCAACAGGGAATAGGCCCAATTTTAAAGAGATGAAGTATTGCATTAATCCGGCCATAACGAATGAGGGGATTGAAATGCCCAAAACCGCGATGGTCGTTGCAAAATAATCAATCACGCGGTTATGGTAAAGGGCCGCAATGATGCCAAGTAATACACCGATTCCAACCGCTAAAAACATGGCTTCAAGTCCAAGAGATAATGAAACCGGGAAACCATCGGCAATAATATCGTTCGTGGAGCGGTTTTTATATTTCATGGACTCGCCAAAGTCAAACGTCAACGTATTGAGTAAATAATCCTTATATTGAATATACCAAGGATTATCTAATCCATATTTCGCTCTTAAATTTGCTTCAATTTCAGGTGGAAAATCCTTTTCACTTGCAAAAGGATTACCAGGTGCAGCCTTCATTAAGAAAAAGGTTGCCGTGATGATAATTAATAACGCAATGAACATAAGAACAATTCTTTTGAGAATGTACTTCAGCAAAGCGCTCCCTCCTTTATCTAAAAATTCTGTATAGTCCTAAAAAATAGTGAAAGGCTGCTATGAATCAATACAATCGATTTCAGCAGCCTTTACAACTATGAACCTAGAATTTAATTACACCAATTTATTATTCAACATCTACATATTTTAAGTAAATATTACCTAAAATATCTGTCTCCATGTTTTTCACATAGTCTTTAGCAACACTTAGGTTAGTGTAGTAGTAAATTGGTGCAACCGGCATTTCTTCAATAATGATTGCTTCTGCTTGTTTTAATAATTCTAAACGTTTTTCTGGATCAGTTTCTTTGTTAGATTCTCTTAATAGTCTTGTATATTCTGGGTTTTCCCAACCTGTATCGTTGTTACCGTTTTGAGCAGAATCATATTGTTCTAGGAATGTATAAGCATCGTTGTAGTCTGCAATCCAACCTAAACGTCCAACTTGGTAATCTAAATTTGACAATTTGTCTAAGTAAACTTGCCATTCAGAGTTGTCAAGTGTTGCATTGATGCCTAAGTTTTTACGCCAATTTTCTTGAATGAACTGAGCGATTGCTGCGTGAGCTTCACTCGTGTTAAATGAAATTGTGATTTTTAAATCTTCTGGTTTGCTGATTCCTAGCTCTTTCAAACCTTGTTCAAGAGCTTTTTTCGCTTCTTCCACATCATTGTCTTTGAAGTAGCCGCGATCTTCTTCAAAGCCTTTAATCGCTACAGGAACCATCCCTAATGCAGGTTTTTGTTCACCTTTTGTAATGTTGTCAATCAATGATTGACGGTCAATTGCAAGTGCTAATGCACGACGGATATTTTTGTTTTTAAGAATTTCATCTGTTGTATTAAATTTGTATACATAGATGGCTGCATAGTCTTTGATTTTTAAAATACCTTCTGATTTGTATTGGTCAATTGCATCTAAAGCTACTGTTTGGAATGGAGAACCTAAGAAGTCAATTTCGCCATTATCAAACATAGTTGTTGCTGTTTGTTCAGATTCAACCATTGTAATATTTACTTTTTCAAGTGCTACATTATCAGCATCCCAGTAAGTAGGGTTTTTCTTCAATGTGATATCTTTGTTATGATTCCAAGAATCAAGCAAGAATGGACCGTTTGTTACATAATCTTCTCCAGCTTCTGTGTACCATTTTGGATTTTTCTCAGCTACATTTTTATTAACTGGGAAGTATGTTTTAAATGCTAACATTTCTAAGAAATAAGGTGTTGGTTGTTCCAATGTAACAACTAAAGTTTTATCGTCTTCTACTTTAATACCAACATCTTCAACTTTCGCTTTACCTTTGTTGTAAGCTTCTGCGTTTTTGATTGGGTAAAGCATAGAAGCATATTCGGAAGCGTTTTCAGGATTTAATACCCACTTCCAAGCGTATTCAAAGTCATATGCTGTTACAGGATCTCCGTTTGACCATTTTGCATCGCGTAATTTGATTGTGTAAGTTATTTGGTCATCGCTGATGGAAATGTCTTCTGCTGCTGCATTCACAACTTCAGAACCTTTGCGAGTTGTTAAGCCTTCAAATACGTTATTTAGAATTGCGGAAGAAGTAGAATCTGTCGCAAGTCCTGGATGTAAGGAAGGCGGCTCAGAAGTGATGACTAAATTAAGTTCTTTTGAACGAGAAGTTTCTTTTCCTTCACCTTCGTTTTTGTTTTCTTCTTTGCTGCCGCTGCAGGCACTTAGCACTAAAGTAAGTGTGAATAGTGCTGCTAATAAGAGCCAAAACTTCTTTTTCATTTTTTCCCCTCCATTAATCACTTTAAAAATTTTCAGAAAAAACGCGGACGTGCCATTTTTCTGAAATTTGCGTGCTCGATAATCATAATATCAAACTTTTTTGTTAAAATAAATACTTTTTTAATTCTCTGGAAGATTTGAAAATATCTATTTTTTAAAAAATATTTTCAACTATTAAAGTTTGATAGTTTGATATGACATAACATTCAGAGGGATTTCTCTATTGATTTGGATAGGGAGATAATTAGTTACTCAACTTTCGCACAAGCCAACCGTCATTCACAATTAACTCATATCCATAAGAATCTAATGAGGATGGAACATGATTATTAACTTGGATATCTGCATTTTTAATTGAATTCGATAACATGCATGAGGATAAAAGTATTAAAATACTTAGTATTATAAATAGTTATATTAACATTTTTCATAAATACCCCACCTTTTATAAAAATGTACTATCACCACTTGAATAAATAGTCCATACACTAATAGGATCCTTTTGAGCCTCAATCAACTCCTCTAGTAAAAGAAATGCTGTCAATGTACCTGTCCTCCAATTGTACGAGTAGAAAGCTCTAAAATATCGATTGAAAAATTCAAGACATTTATTATACGTCATTACAAAAGAGAACTTATTCTTAAATATTCTGGCTATTATACTTTTATAAATTTAACTTGATACTGAAATATAACTCCAACTTTTAACTAAGTTCATCCGAATACAAACAGTTTTGTAGAAAAATGGTTCTGAAATTCTATTATATAGGAGGAATGTATCGTTTTCTAAATAATACAAGTTAATTATTTACAAAAAAGGTATAAATTGTTATTTTTTTACTTTGACGGTACCGTTAAATAAATTAAAAGAATAGGGAGGCCAAAATCATGAAATCATTCAAAAAACTATTTGCAATCGGTTTCGCTACAGCAGTCTTATTAACATCAACAGGGGCATTTGCAGGAACACTGGGACCTGAAACTCTTACAGGAACATCTGCAAAATCTTCAGAAGTTTATTTAGGAAGTGGAACACATAAATTAGTAGCAAAAGGAATTAGTGGAACTGGCGTCGCTACTGTAAAAAAAATCCGAGTATTATGGCCTGACCAAAATGTAAAATCTGTAGATGTTACAGCTCCTTATACTTCTACTGCAGAATTCAATGCAGAGGCTACTAACGGTGGTGTTAATCAAAGTTATTATGTTCTCTGGAATGGTTCTACATCATCCGCAAAAGCTCAAGTTTCTATAGTTCATCCTTAATTTTCAAATGGGGTATCTAAAAATTAAAAATTTAGACACCCTTGCGAATAGAGTTATGAATTATCATTACTCTATTCAACTTACATATCACTTGTAAATAAAAAGGACCTCCATACTTGTAAGTAGAAAGGACTTCCATAAGATATGAGTAATATTAAATTATTACCAAACCAATCAACCTTTTTTTATTTAAAATTAAATATAAAGAATATTCTATTTTTTATTGTAATGTTAGTAGCTATTTTACTTACATTACGTATAAGTGAAACTTTGAATTTTTCGATATTTCAATTTACCACATTTAGTTATTTTACCTTTATAACCTTAAACTTCTTTTTCTTAATTTCCTCTACTATAACCACACAAAAACAATTGGAAATTATAAGTTTTTTGGAAAAAGATTCTTGGAAATTTATAAGCAAAATCTGCATGGCAAATTTAATATTAATGTCTTTAATTGTAATATTTCCTGTGTCTATTATGTTTTTTTTAAAAAATTCTTTTACAATGAACGAATATTTGTGGCTAGGAATCATTCATTTTTTTATTATCTATTATTCTTCAAATTTTCTATTTACTGTAATTGGAATTAGTGTAGGCCTTACAGTAAAAAATAATTTTGCAATTGTAATCTCTATTTTGATATTTATTCTTTTAATTAGAATTCCATATATGATTCATCCAACTTCACCATTTGGAAGGTTATTTAATATTTATGATGATGAGGTATTTTTTTCAACAAATGATTTGGCTGGTGTCCTTTTCAATATATCCTATTTATTAGATAAATTATTCGTTGTTTTATTCATTTTATTAATTGGTTTATTGATAAGAATTATAGTAAATAAAAAGAAAAAACTATTAAATGTTGGATTAATTTCCATAATCTTACTGTCTCAAGTGATTGTAGTTTATAACTACATTATCCAAAAAGAAGTTCATCATCAATATAATGAGTTTTTACAAAACGAATATCAAATTCTCTCCCATAAGATGAAATTAAATTTAGGAAACAAATTAACGAACGAGAGCATACTAAATATAAAAATTAATGAGGATACGAATACGATTCAATTATTTTTAGATCGAGTTTTTGATATTAATGAAATCAAAATAGATAATACTCGATTTGATTTTACCCGTGAAAACGATTTATTAGAAATTACAGGAGACTTTAAAAAAGATCAACAGCATTTATTAAAAATTACATATCAAGGAAAAGTAAATATTGTTGACGACTTAGGTTTTCATCTATTTTACGTTTCACCATTTTCGGTCAATCTACCTGGAGATAGTTTTTATTGGTATCCTAAGACATCTAATTATCCTAATAAAGAGATTTATTTTGATGTTGAATTAGAGAAGAAAGGAACAATATTTAGCAATCTGGCTGTAGTGAAAGAAGTGGATGATAAATATGTCATTAGAGGCAATGCTTCTGATTTGTTTATTTTTTCGGGACAATACAAAGTGGTACATGAAGAAGGAATTGAATACGTAATACCAATCGGTTATGAACCATCGATAATTCAAATGATATTAGTAGAGTCCATTAATTCAATGGAAAAGTTACCTAATGAAGTAAAGAAAAAAATTCTTGATAAAAATTATTCAAGGATGGTTGTGGGGATATGGCCATTAGAGGATTCTTCAGCAATTGTAAAAGTTTCTGGAGACACCATTTTCGTTCGATTTGTTTACTAAGAAATTAATAAGGTGATAGATTATGTCAAACCAATTATTAGTAGAAGGAATCAATTTTTCATATAGAAAAAAGAAAGTATTAGAGAATGTTTCTTTTACTTGTCATAATGGTGTGATTGCATTATTAGGAAATAACGGAGCTGGAAAAACAACGCTCATGAAAGTAATTGCAGGATTGAAGAAACCAAATTCTGGAACAATCAAATTAAATGGCACTCATTTAGTCAATGTAGATGAATATCCTATTCATAAAGTTGGGTATTTACCGCAAAATTTTGATATTTATCCAAATATCAGCGGATATGATTTTTTATCCTATGTATATGATGTGAAAAAACTACCGAAAAACTTAAAAAAACAAGCTCTTGAAGAAGTCATTATAAAATTTGGGCTTGGTGATGTCATTAAAAAAAGATTTTCCTCGTATTCGGGAGGTTATAAAAGAAGATTGGGTATTGCTCAAGCAGTACTTGGAAAGCCGGAATTAATTATTATTGATGAACCTACAGTTGGGCTTGATCCGGAACAAAGAATCGAATTCAGAAGTTATCTTGCTGAAATTAGTTTGGATGCAATTACATTAATATCAACGCATATCATTGAAGATGTCGAACTATATAGTAATGAGATTTTAATATTAAAAGATCACACTATAAAATTCCAAGGTACTGTTGAAGAAATTATAAATATTAGTGTGCCTTTTATTTCTACAAAAAATATACCTATTACTGAGTTAGTTTCATTTAGAAAAGAATACAAAATTATTGAGGAAAAACGAATTTCTGATGATTTAATCAAAGTTAAATATATTGGAGACTCTGATATTCATCATGATGAAAAGGAGATTTCTTTAGAAAATGCATATATCTATTTTCAAAACCAAATTTGAACAGATATCAAAGTTTGTTAATTATTATGATTATAATCATACATTAGGAAAAGGTGTTTTATATATTACTTTATTATTTTTAGTTATAGGAATTTTTTCACCTGCCCCTACAGACTACTTGAGCTCAATACGAGCTGGTTATTCGTTGTACGGATTCGATAATTTATATGATTATACTTTTCCAATGATATCTGTTTTCTTTGTTTTTTTTGCTTTTCTAAAAGATTATATAAATAATCGCTATGAATTAATTATTTACTTTAATGCTTCTAGATTTAATTACAATATGTTGTTTAGATGGGGTTATTTTGTGTTCATTTGTTCTTTAAGCAATTTTATAACGGCTACCTTCTATTATCGATTTGTTTCTTTTTTAGATTTACTAAGTATCGTTTTAAGTTTAAGATTTGTACCTAATATTCTATTTTTAACTTCGCTTCTACTATTCCTCATTACGTTAACAAAAAATTGTTATGCTGCTTTATTTGTTGTAGGTAGTTATTTATTGCTTGATTTTTTATCTTCAGCGAGGATGTTTAAGTGGTTTTCATTAGGTGTCCATTCTTCAAACTATTATTACACAATATCTCCTGCTTATTATTTGTTAAACAGAGCATTATTAGTGATTCTTAGTGTTTTATTCGTTTTTATAGCTTGTAAAATATCTGCTAAAGAAAATTTATGATTTGATGAAGGTTAACTTTGTTTTACTAAAAAGGATGTTCAAATAAAGTGATTCCTTCAAGCTAATTTTTTATAAGTAAGGGGGCGTCTGAAAAGTCATTTTGAGACGCCCCCTTTGCGGCTGTCGCACATGCTTAGCCGCAGATAAATTGCGGCTGTCGCTAGTGCTTTCGCCGCAGATAAATTGCGGCTGTCGCTAGAGTTTTCGCCGCAGATAAATTGCGGCTGTCGCTAGCGCTTTCGCCGCAGATAAATTGCGGCTGCGCTAGTGCTTTCGCCGCAGATAAATTGCGACGAGGAGGCGCGTTTGATGTGACCACCGCAGGAGCAAAGTTTTTAAGAGAATATTCCTATAAGAAGTAAGGCTGTTCAGAAAGTGTTCGACTTTCTGGACAGCCCCTAAATTCTTTTTAGCGGGTTTATGGCAAACTAAAAATGTAACGTTTGGCAATTAATTTATGCAGCTCCTATCACTAGCGTCGCATAAATAAGTTTTGAAATTTTAGATTTTATTTTTCTGAAAAATTAGCGAAAAACGAAAACACCTAAATAAAGGTAGTAATTACCTATAGCTTAAGATGAGTGCAACAACGACAAATCAACCTTTAAGGAACGCTCTTCCCTTCGATTTTCCGTAACCAAATGTGTGCAGATTTCCATAAAGCTGCTTTCAAATATCGACTTATTTGTAACGTACTTCAGTCACTATTCGTGTTCAACTGAGCTAACACATTTAAACAGTATACAATCATCGCTACGTATACTTGGTTGTGTACGGCTTGTTTACTGTGGCCGTAGAAATTCTTGATATTCAAGTGTTGTTTCATCCATTTGAAAAAAAGTTCAATGGCCCAACGTGACTGATAGATTTCGGCGATTTCATCTGCATCCATATCAAAACGATTCGTCAGTAAATGAAGTTCATTTCCTTTTGTATCCAATAATTTGATGAGACGGAACGCGTTTTCAGAACGATTTTGCGTGGTTCCAATCACCACCATTTCATCGGAGAATACAGGCGAATCTTCAGGTAGCGAAAATCGTTCTAACACACGGACGACAGCGTTTTCGCAAACTCTCGGTTTCATGTAATTGAGCGTACAACAGTCATTTCAGAAATGAAGCCATATAAAGCTTCTTTGTATAGTAATCTAATTGATAGGCTTTCACCATATCCTCAAATAAGTTGAAATGAATTGGTGAAAACCATTGTTCAAATGATGTTTTTCGTGTAAACTTATCCATGGTTTTGTCCTTTGTATTGGATTTGGATGGTTTACTACCACCCAACCATTATAAAGGATTTTTTTGTGTTTAGATTATATTTCAGAAAATTCGGTTTATTTGAAGGTGTTAAATTATTTTAATGCGACGCTAGTGAGAAAATTCAGTTTTATTATGTCTATTGATATTTTTTATGAGAGCATAATGAATTCTAATATTCACCATTAAATGGACTGATGATAAAATAAGAGATGGAGGTGATGAATTAATAAATTTAAAATGAATACATCCAAATAAAGGAGGGAACAAGAAGATTTCTAGAATTGAAAATGCAATCTTTCATCTATTAGATCAAGAACATTTTTCTCATTTGGAAAAAGAAAAATTAAAATTAGGTATTCAAATCATTATCTCAGAGTCTTACAAGCTTATATTAATTTATTTATTGGCTTATTTATTAAATTGTATTGTTCCAACATTGATTGCGCATCTTACATTTTTCATATTAAGGCAAGTTTGTTTCGGCTATCATTTTAACAACCTAATTATATGCCTCGCTACTAGCATCATAGCATTTCCAATCACTATTAAATATTTAGCTGATTATTACTCAATTATCCCTACATTCCTCTTATATATTATTTTTATCATCATACTAGTATTTATCTATAAACTTGCACCTAAAGGAACAGAAAAGCACCCGATTATCAATCAACATCATAAAAAATATTTGCGAAGAAAAATGGCCTTCCGAGTATTCATAATAGTTGGAATATTTTGTATTTCGACATTCGAAATAAAAGTTTTTATCGCTTATGGGGCTTTATTAGAATCTCTAATGTTAATATCTCAATCAATTAAGGGGGAGTATTTTTATGAAAATGAATTGGATGAATGTTAAAAATTTAATTTCTAAAATTGCGATGGTTGTAGTTGCTGTTGGAGGTACAGCTACGATTACTGGATGTACAACATTATTCCATGAGAAAAAGATTTCAAATGAGTTACTAGAAAATAATCCTTTTGCTACAAAAAAATAACTCCATAAAATGTTTTTCTATTATTTTCCGACTAACTCTATTAGTCGGAATTTTCTTCCTCTAATTTATAAGTCCTACTAATTTATACATAAATTAGTACAAATTTACGAAAATCCGTTGCATTCATGTGTACTATCGTAATATAGTTATTATACTATTGATTCATTCCAGAATAGAATTATACATAGTAGGAGAAAAAAATGAAGCTAGTATTGATAATGATTGAGTTAATCTTGATAGTGTGGGCAGTCACATATACATCACAAATCAAATTGCGAATGAAGCAAATTTTATTTTTCGCCTTAACCGTATTTTGTCCTACAAGTTTTATTTTCTTATGGGTAGGTCAATGGCAAGGAATTATTTACTTTATTGTTAGTTCATTAATTTATTTCTTTTTACTCACAAAAAAATTTATTATACTAATACAACTTTGTTTCTTTATTATTATAGGTATCTTAGTAGATAATCTTGCCCAATATATTATGCAATCACTCTCAATTAACTTTTTACCTGGTGTCTTAGATCAATATTGTTTTTTTATTGTTTTATTTATTATTAGTGTCTTCATTTATCGATATTTTCACAAAAAATTTATTACATTGTTACCTGAAATAAAGAGTGCTATCAAATTTATTTTTTTTGTTGTGATTGTAACGATGGTCACTTTTTACATTAATATCTACTTAACAGATTATTTATCTAAAGATACAGTGTTAATATTCAATATCGTGATTCAGATTACGTATTTTGTAATCATGCTGTTTATACTTTCATTGACGATATTAAACATCAAAAAACAACATGATATTCAAAAAATAGAGTTTGAAAATAATCAGTTTAATAGTTATATGGAATCATTGGAATTAATTAATAATGATATGCAAAAATTTCGACATGATTACAACAATATATTGTTTACTATGCAAGGTTACATTGAAATTAATGATTTTGAGGGTTTAAAAGAATATTTTAAACAACATATATTTTCTACAGAAATGAACACATTAAAAAGAAATCAATTGTTAGCAAATTTATCGAAAATGAAGGTCACAGGAATTAAGGGTCTGCTCTTAACAAAGATTTTACAAGCTGAAAAAGAAAATATATCAATTAATATTGAAATTCCAGAAGATATTGAAGACATTCATATGAATGTCATTGATTTAGCTAGAATTCTAGGAATCTTTTTAGATAACGCAATTGAAGCGAATTATCAATCAAATCAAAAAATTAATTTTGATAGTGAAATTGATATTGCATTTATTAAAACCAATGATGATTCGTTGATGATCATCATCGAAAATACATTCTATGATGAAGAGGTAGATTTAGAAAACATTTTCGAAGATGGATTCTCTACGAAAGGAAAAAATCGTGGAAAAGGATTAAGTAATGTGAAAAGTATTTTGAAAAACTATCCGAATGTTAAATTAAATACTACTGTTAATGACTATAACTTTACTCAAATTCTTGAAATAAAAAATATTCATTCTAAAAAACTGATAAAAGTTGAAAGATAATCTAATAAGCAAAAAAATATTGGGTTGGATAGGGGAGTACCTATCTAACCCAATTTTTAGTACATCTTTATTTTAGTACAACTATATTGAAATATTCATTAATATCTCCAACAATCACTCTCTTATATGGTGGTACCTTTTTATTATTTTTTGCTAAAGTTACAAATGTGTCAAGAATTGTGGTGAACTTAGTTCTTTCTTCATCATTTTCAAAAATAAACTTAACACCATATTCCGCTAGATCTTCATTCACTTCTTCTTTCCAAACAATTTTCGCATTCAATAAAATGGACTCTCCAAGCAACTCTGTAATAAATTGGTAAAGAACGTCCATACGGATTGGCAAATTAAGATTTGATATAAATCTAAGTCCTCCAGCACCGATTTCTGTAACTAATACTTTTGATACCCCGATATCCAAGTTCCGCTTTGCTATCGATGAGATTTTTAATTTTGCTTCAAGCGGGTCAGTGAAAGTAAAACGATGATGTTTTCTTCTGTCTTGTAATCCTTTTCCATCAAATGGTAATGGGATATTTTTCTTGACGACTGTTTCAAATTCAGCAATTGGAACAGGCTTGCCGAATAAATACCCTTGCATTTCGTGGCATTGTTCTTGTTGTAGGATTTTTAATTGCTCGGCTGTTTCTACACCTTCTGCCACAACTTTTAATTTCAGTCCCTCAGCTAAATAGAGTATTGTTTTAAGAAGATGTATGTTTTTGGGAGATTTGTGTATTTTTCGTATAAAAGAGCGGTCGATTTTAATTGCATCAAATGGATATTCAGTTATATAGGAAAGGTGTAACCGTCAAGTAGAATTAAACAATTTTCCACAAATAATTTTAAACAGTTTTCTACAATTAAGATTCAACAGTTTGCTAAATTAAAATAATACCTTTCTGTATTTCATACGAATGCTATCCGTTTCGTTATCGAAAGTGATAATTTCACTCCTATGTAATAAACGGTCAAGTATAGCTGTTGTTAAAGTAGGATCACCAAGAAATTTTCCCCATTCATTTGGCCCTTTATTAGAGGTTAGAATGAATGCTGCTTTATCATATAAATCATAGATAAACTGGAAAAATAGATTGGCTTCCTGAGTCTCGTAAGTCATGTACATGACATCATCAATAATAATTAAATCCGAAGCTATAATACGTTTGTAGCGTATTTTAGATTTATTGATATATTCTTTTGTTTTTAAAATATACATAAGCTGATTCATGGAGACAAAGGATACTTTGTATCCTCTCTCCACAGCGTGTATTCCTAATGCAACGGATAAATGTGTTTTTCCTGCTCCTGTTGGTCCCATCAAAATTAAAGTAAAAAATTCTTCAATCCAATTCAGTTCTTTTAATACATTTAGTTGTTTTTCACCAAGAGCTGTTTGTTCCTTCAAATCATAGGTATCAAACGTCAATATTTCTGGGAACTCTGCCCATTTCATTAATCTCTCATTATTTTTCTGCTCTCTACATCGCATCTCATAGCTTAAGATTTCATAAACCAGTTCATGATATGTCCAATTCTTTGCTTCAGCTTCACGGAGTAAATTCGGTAATTCTTTAGCCGTCTCAGCGAGGCGCAAGGTACGACATTTATCTTGTAAAATTTCATAGGGATGATGATTCATTCATTTTCACCTCCAGATAAGACTTTTAAATAAATGTCTTCGGATCGTTCTGGTGCTGATAAATCTTTATACTTCTCATTCAATTCAACGATTTTAGGTGAACTTTTTTGATATTGTACAGATAATGCATGTGCAATATCCCGAAAATCATTTGCACTGGTCATTCCAAGTTTCTTCATTTCAGATAAAGCTTCCTCACAATGATTTGGGTAAATTCTGATGGCTTGTTGTAGTACTTTGAGTTGATCCACTAAATGACGTGGATATCGTTCTTTCAATTTGTGTATTAACCATTGAATATTCTCTTTATCTATGAATGTTTCTTGAATTTGATGAATTAAAAGATCTCGTTTACTTGTGCTATGTTCCCGATGGGAGGGATCTGTAATAATCAATCCTTTTCCTTCGGATATTCGGTGCTTTGCTAACTCCATCCCAGTTTCTTTCAGTCGAATAATTAACCAACCATCCTCTTCTTGTAAATAAGCAAGATTTGGGGCATCTGCTCTATATGTTCCTTTAGGAACGCTATATCGATTTCCTTCATAACGAATAACATTGTCCTTATGGATATTTCTTGTTATACTTGGAGTTGAAACATTTGCGAAAATGTAAGTACCAGAGACTTTCTTTAAGTGTTGCTTTTCCAGGGCGTGCACTTCAGAAGGTCTCTTTTTCGTATTATGATGAACTTTATAGTTTCCTGTTCTTTTCAACCAAGCGTGGCACGATTGATTCCAATCTGAAAGATGATCGAATACTCGATTTTTGCTAAAATTATTTTTTACAAATTTCACAACCTGTTCAATTTTACCTTTTGATTCCGGATCACTCTTTCTACATAAATAAACATTAAATTTACGGGTATGATGATATTTAGTAAATTCAGCTGTAAGAATTAAATCACCTGCATTTTCACTAACTGCTAATAACGCATCTTGGTCATAGACCATTTCTTCTGGCATTCCTCCAAAGTATTCAAATGCATTTTCATGCATTCGAATCATATCGGAAGTACGAAAAGGTCGATCGAGCCATTCTACATATTTATATCTTGAATGTGATAAAACAAATGCGATAAAATACAACTTTTTATTCTCACCTTGTCTGTTTTTGACGGTAGTTTGTCCAAAATCCACTTGAGCCTGTTTTCCCATTGGTAATTCTGGAACTACACTATATGTCCTCTGAACCTTTACCTTTGGAATCCGATAGTAATCCCTCATTTCGTTTAAATAATTTCGTACAGTGTTCTCAGCGACTTCCCTGAAACCTAACTTTTCTTCCAACCAATCATAAACTTGTGCAGCAGTTAAATCAGGATGTTCCTTCAACCACCCTAGAATTTGATCATGATAAGGGTCTAGTTTCTTTTCTCTTGTACGTAATGTACTTAAAAATTCTTCAAACTCATCAGTACTCATATTCAAATAATCTATCACTCTATTTCTTGAAATATTTAGTTTTCTTGCAATAGCACTCTTGGAGAATCCCTCTTTGTATAAACGATGAATCTCGATGTAAAGCATAAATCTGTTCACTCCTAATTCCTCACTTTCAATAGACTAGTAACAGTATATTTGAAAGTGATTGATGGTGGGGAAACTGTTTAATCTTATTTGGGGAATTCTGTTGAGTTCTATTTGTGGAAAACTGTTGATTCTAGTTTAGCGTTTACAAAAGGCTGGAATATCCTTTTCCAAAGTCGTCTAACACCAATTTTAGACCTAATTCTTTTAATTTGTTTAGATTCTTTTTCACAACTACCGTGTTGTCTAATAATATGTTTTCAGTAATTTCTAATTCAATATCATTCGGATCAATGCCTGATTTATTAATTTCTGCAGCAAGAAAATCTGGCCAATCCGGTTTCATAAAATGGATAGGTGAGATATTGATTGAAATCGGGACAGTCTTGATTCTGTATTTTTTCCATTCTCTAATTTTTGCAATAATCCCTTTTATAACCCAGTTATCCAAATCAGTAATTAGGCCATTTTCTTCTGCAATACTAATGAATTCACCAGGTAAGAGAAGCCCCCATTTTGGATGTCTCCACCGAATTAACGCTTCAGCACCAGTGATTTGTTTAGTAGTTGAATCCACTCGAGGTTGAATGTAAAATTCTAATTCATTGTTTTCGATTGCCTTCTTTAAATCTCGTCCTATGGAATAATTTTTATAGGATTGGATACTATTTGTATGGGAGAGGATATGATACGTTCCTTTTCCTTCTTTCACAGCCTTTTGTAAAGCTACGCTAGAATTTCTTAATAACTCCAAGCTGGTTGTCCCATTTTCAGGGAAGATGCAAGCACCAATACTTACGGTAATATAAAGTTGGTATTCTTTTACAAAAAATGGATCGTTTAAGAAATTTGTAATTTGCTTAATTTTTTCTTTTAGAGCATCGATGGACTCTATTTCTTTAATTAATAAAATAAATTCATCGCCGCCTGTACGTGCTACGAAATCCTGAGGAGATAAATAGTATTTTAATCGTTTAGGAAGTTGTTTCAAAATTTCGTCGCCTATTTCATTTCCGAGGGTATTGTTGATAAATTTAAAACTATTAATGTCCAATCTTAACATGGCAAATTGTTTTTTACTCTGCTCGTATTCTTTAATGAGATTTTCTAATTCTGCTACAAAGTTTTTTCGATTAGGAAGGTTTGTTAATAAATCATAATTTGCCATGTATTTTAATTTTTCTTCTAACACCTTTTTTTCCGTAACGTCGGTAATTACTCTATCTAAACGAATCACATCTCCATGCTCATCTAAATTAGGAATGATGTAATCTTGTATCCATCTTCTATCGCCCATTTTATTGATAATTCGATATTCATGATGAACGATATTTCCTTCTTTTAGTGCCTTAAGATTTTTCAAATATTCATCGAGGTCTTCTTCGTGCACAATAGAATTCCATTGCAAACCATTATCAAAATCTTCTTTTGTATATCCGGTAATGCACTCTATTCCTTTAGAAACTTTTAACGTTTTATTGTATCGCTTATCTAAAGCCCAAATACCGACATCAGGATTATTATAGATTTCTTTTAGTTGCTTTTCTTTTTCCAACACATCTTTCATAAGGTTATGGTCAGTAATATTTTGAATGAATCCAACGAGACCCTCAACATTTCCTTTTTTATCTAGAATAATACCAGTCTGTTCTTGAACAAGGATAATGGATTGATCTTTTTGTACCATTCGGTATTCAATTTGAAAGCTCCTTTTTTCTTTAATGGCGATTTCTGTTGCTTCTCTTACCATTTCTCGATCTTCAGGGTGTACATAACGTAAATAATGGTTAAGGGATAGAGTGGGTTGTTCATGGCGAGCATTCATTTTTAACAAATCAAAAATTTGATTAGAGAAGTAATGAATATCATTAATGGCATCATAATAAAAATTACAAATATGTTTTAGTTTGTTGAGGGTTTCCAACATTCTTTTTAATTGATTTAATTCTTTTCTCTCTTTTTGGAAAACCGTTATATTTCGAATGATTGCAAACACACATTTTTCAGCTGGAATCAGTGTGATATGAACATCTATTCTTTTCCCATCTTTTGTCTTGACAACTGTACTAAATTTTTGAGTTTTTCCAAATAAAGCTTTTTCAAAATAATTAATGATTGCATTTGAATTCCCTTCATAAAAAATCTTATCAATGGATTCGTTAAACTCATGTATAGCATATCCAAATTGTTTTTCAAAAGCGAGGTTATAAGAGATTAGTTGTCCATTACAATCAAACTTTGCAATAGCATCGATATGATCGTAAATGTTCAGTATCATATCTTCATCTGTTAATAGTTCATTTGCCCATCTTACCTTCGATTTTTTAAATAGACTCTTCATTAGCAAACCTCCCAACCTAAATCTATGTATTGTGAAAAAATACCTAATACCAAAAAGTTGATAGAATTACATCACCGACAAAGGTCTCTCATTTTTTTACTTTTATGGGTAATTGTAAGTGGTATTATATATACTTTTTTTACTATAGTAAAGAAATTTATACGAAAAGTATTTTGATTAATTGAGATAATTAATACTATATTTATATTAATATACCCATATATGTAGAATTGAATCGAAAATACAGGTTTTTTTTACTATTCGTTTAAGATTCTATCGAACTGGATTCATCATTATAAGTGGGTTAATAGGGGAATTTTGTTAATGAAAAAGTAAGTAGCTTAAATAAAAAAGTGGAAAATCATTTATCGATACACTTTTTTGATTGAGAAAGTAAATGATGGAGAAAATTAAAATAAAAAAGAAGGGAGTTATGAATTGACTCCCTTCTTTTAAGGAAATATTACTTTTTTGTTAATAGATAGTCACCAAGTGGTAGAAGAAATACAATAAATAAAACTGTTAAAATAGTCAGTACTTCTAAAATAGTAATTGCAACTTGGTCAAACATCCTTATTAGCCTCCTTTCATTCACAAATTATGTTACCTTAAATGATAGTAATTTTCCATCTTATTTAGTTGGAGTAAACAATGTAAAAAATTTCTTGTTCCTGTTTTATCTATTCATCTGCTGACGTATTATTGTAATATTTCATTTCCAAACTTATCATTGTTAAAAAGGGCGCCATAAAGTGACGCCCCCTTTTTTATTGTGTCACGATTTGTTTTGAACCTTTTGGCCACAAAATTCCGATGATGAATCCAAAGGCAGCCGGCAACATCCAGCCTAGTCCAATATCATAAAGTGGCAAATAATCGGAATAAAATGACTTAATTGATTCGAACAATGAAATAGTTGTACTTGGTAAACTTGCAACTAATGTACTGTAACCATCAAATAAGCTTACACAGAAAGTGAAAAACATCGTTGAAGTATAGACACTTTGCTTATTTCCGTATAAAGGTGAGCAAAGGGTTAAAATAATTAGAACAATCGCTAATGGATACAATAACATTAATACAGGAATAGCGAATTGAATAATATTATTTAAACCAAAGTTCGCTATTGTAAATGATACAAGACATAAGATGAGTACGAACCATTTGTAACTAATTTTAGGATATACTTGGTTGAAAAACTCACTACAAGACGTTATCAATCCGATACTTGTTTTTAAACATGCAAGAACAATGATAATCGCAAGTAGTATTGCCCCATAATCACCGAAATAATATTGAGCGACTGCGGCAAAGATTTGTCCACCATTTTCGAAAGTGCCGATTGCCAAAACGCTAGATGCCCCCATATACGTAATAAGTCCATAAATGAGTGCCATCAATGCCATGGCAAATACGCCGGCTTTCAGAGTTGACTTTGCAATTTCTGTTTTATTTGTAATTCCTTGTCCTTTTATTGCGTTAATCACAACAATCCCGAAAGCCAATGATGCAAGAAGGTCCATTGTATTGTATCCTTCTTTAAATCCTGTTATAAATGCAAGGTCGCGATAATCGCCAATTGGTTGATCGAATGACCCCATTGGTTTTATGATTGCGATAATAATTAAAATGAATAAGAACAATAAAAAGGCAGGAGTTAAATATTTCCCAATATAATCGACGATTTTCGCTGGATTTAAAGAGAAGTAATAGACAATGGCAAAAAATACAAAACTAAAAATTCCTAACAACAATGTGCTATATTCGGGATTGATATATGGTTCAAAACCTACAACGAAAGGTACCGTTGCTGTTCGTGGAATTGCGAAAAATGGACCAATCGTTAAATAAAGAGCGATTGCAAAAATCACGCCGAACAGTGGATGAACTCTTCCAGCTAATTCCCGTAAACTATTGCTACCAGATAACCCAAAGGCAATGATTCCTAAGAAGGGTAACCCGATGGCTGTAATGAGGAATCCAATTAATGCAGGCCAAAAATTTGTACCAGCTAGTTGTCCCATTTGGATTGGGAAAATTAAGTTCCCTGCACCAAAAAACATCCCAAATAGCATTGTACCAATGACTGCATAAGTAGAAAATGAACTCATCTTTTTCATAATCTCTGCTCCTTCTAAGTTGAATAATTCTAATTTTAGCAACTTTTCAGAAAGGAATCTATGTAGATTGAAAAAGTAGGAAAATGAGGAATTTTCAATTTAGTTTTTAAATTGGGAATATTATCAAAATATATGGAGTTATCATTTGCAAAAAGGTAGAATGATATTGATATAATAAAATGGAAAAAATTCAGAATAATGTAAAATTAAACTTTACAAGAACTTTTGTTCGTGTTATTGTAATTGATAATAAAAGATGAAGAGGAGTTGTTTTCATGGAAAATAGAGACGAGGATCTCCATTTTCAAAAGATGAACAAGTTTTTTATTGAATCATCAAAGAAAAAAAGAAATGCTCCAAATACTAACCCGTTTTTATTAGGTAAACAAACCGATTTTATATTAGAAGAATTTCAAAATAGTTATATACGAATTGATACTTCTATTGAAACAAATCCGGAATATCAATTGATTAATGGATGGACAAATATCATTCTCATGAATGAAGGCGCAAAAACGATAGGTTATCTAAACTTCAAAATTTACAACTCTTTTATAATGGATAAATCTGATTTGTTAAAGGTAGCCAAATCATTTTCAGATGAGGAATATACAATCATTTCTACTTTTAAAAAACATTTTCAATCTACCTTTGATGAAGGTTACATTAAGTTCCTAATAGTAAATGAAATATTCTTAAATAATGAATACCAGCAAAAGGGATACGAATTAAAAGCGATGGTAGAATTAATAAGCTTATGTCGTATTTTAGAGATTGATTACATCATTTCAAAACCTCTACCAATCATAAAAGAGAATTTTAATTACGGAAAATCCAAAAAACAAATGGCAAAAATGGCTTTTCTCAATAATAAACTAGTTTTTGATGTATATTATTTAGAGGAACAAGAACCAATCATTGTATTGGATATTAGCCGTATATGAAAACTATTTTTATGAAACACCATTTTACTCATTGACGATGGGGAGAAATGGTGTTTTTATTATGAAGGGATATTTTATTTTAATGTATGTCGGATAAAGAATCCTATTAAGGAATTATATTGAAATGAATTATGAAATTCCCATTTATAAATAGTTAATTAGTGATTGACAATCGGTTTGTAAAAATATTATATTATCATCGAAAATGATAATTATTATCAATTGCGAAATAAAAGAGGTGTACTAAGATGAAAAATAAAATATTCTCAATAGTTTTTACATTATTATTCATACTCTTGTTAGCAGGTTGTTCTGAACAATCCTCTAATCAATCAAATGGTGAAGAAAAAGAAACGAACACAAGCAATGAATCATCAGTAGAATATCCGATTGTCATTCAACATGCATTTGGTGAAACGGTAATTGAAAAGAAACCAGAACGAGTTGCAACTATCGCTTGGGCAAACCATGATGTTGCGCTTGCTTTAGGAGTTGTACCAGTAGGTTTTTCTGCTGCTAACTATGGCGTTCAAGATGATAGTGGCATGCTTCCATGGACAAAAGAAAAATTAAAAGAACTTGGTGTAGAAAAACCAAATATTTACCAAGATACAGATGGATTAGATTTTGAAGCAATTGCAGATAGTGAACCAGATGTTATTCTTGCGGCATATTCAGGCATTACAAAAGAAGAATACGATATTTTAACTGAAATTGCGCCAGTTGTTGCTTATCCAGAAACGCCTTGGGTAATATCTTGGAGAGATCAAATCTTATACAATGCAAAAGGTATGGGAATGGAAGAAGAAGGTAAACAACTGATTGCAGATACAGAAAACTTAATTAAAGAAAAGGTAAGCAAATATCCTGAATTAGCAGGAAAGAAAGCTGCTTTTGCGTCTATCAGTGCAGCAGATTTATCAAAATTCTATGTCTATACAACGCAAGACCCGCGCGGAGAGTTTCTTGAAGAGTTAGGAATGAAATATCCTGAAAGCTTACAAGAATTTATTGGAGATCCAAATAGTTTCTATATCGAAATGAGTGCAGAAAACGCAGATGCATTAAATGATGTAGACATTATCGTGACATATGGTGATGAGCAAACATTAAAAGCTCTTCAACAGGACTCAATTTTAGGAAAAGTACCGGCAATTCAAAAAGGTGCCGTTGTAGTCATTGGTGATAATACACCATTAGCAGCAGCTGGTAATCCGAATCCGCTTTCCATTGCGTACACCATCGATGAATATTTAAGTTTGCTTGCAGAAGCGGCAAAAAAGCTAAATTAATATGATGAAAACAACAACCTATAAAGAAAAAAAGCAAAACCTTATCCCGAAAAAATTGTTTGCACTGCTTATTGTCCTAATTGTTTTGCTGGGTGTTTGCATCATTGCTTCATTATTATTTGGTTCTCGAATCATTAGTTGGACGGATATAATGGATGGACTATTCCATTCCCATGTAGATTCCCATGAAGCAAATGTTGTACGGCAAAGGGTTGTCCGCACCATTTTTAGTATTATGACCGGAGTCGCTCTCGGAGTTTCGGGTGCCTTAATGCAATCGGTGACCCGAAATCCGATTGCGGATCCAAGCATATTAGGAGTCAATACGGGGGCAGCCCTTTTTGTCGTATGTGGAATTGCGTTCTTTCATATTAGCTCTGCCAGTCAATATATTTGGTTTGCGATTGTTGGAGCAATGATTACTGCAATATTTGTCTATTCCATTGGATCGATGGGAAGTGGCGGTGCAACACCATTGAAACTTGTGTTGGCAGGTGCCGCGACAAGTGCCATTTTGTCTTCGCTTGTTTCAGCGGTCATGATTCCGCGTACAAATGTTATGGATCAATTTCGATTTTGGCAAGTAGGTAGCGTGGGATCAGGCTCTTGGGATTCCATTTCAATTTTTCTCCCTTTCTTGTTAACAGGATGTATCATTGCCGTTATTACAGCTCCCGCATTAAATGCCATACTTTTAGGGGATGAGGTTGCTACTAGTTTAGGTGTACGGATTGGGTTCATTCGGCTAATTGCTGCATTCGGTGGCGTACTATTATGTGGTGCTGCAACAGCTCTTGCTGGCCCCATAGGATTTATCGGTTTACTTGCAACTCATGTTGTTCGATTAGTAATCGGACCGGATATGCGCTACATTATACCGCTGTCTGCTCTTACAGGAGCAATTATATTAACATTGTCAGATGTATGTGGAAGGTTGTTAGGTAGTCCTGGGGAATTAGAAGTCGGGGTTGTAACAGCCTTTATTGGTGCTCCTATATTAATTTTCATTACAATGAAATCGAAAGTTCGTGAAATATGATGAATGATACATTGAGTTTAATTCGATCAGCTCGTTCAAAAAGACAACGTCGCTTTGTAATTTTGACAGCATTACTGGGCTTAATCTCAGTAGTCTTATGCTTCATGATGCTGATGATTGGTAACACGATTTATCCTGTAAAAGACGTAATACGGGTACTTTTTGGTGAAGAAGTAAAGGGGGCATCCTTTGCTGTCGGAACAATTCGGTTACCTCGAATGGTGGCAGGAGTGTTTGCAGGTTTCGCCTTTGGTGCTGGTGGTTATGTATTTCAAACGATGTTACGGAACCCATTAGCCAATCCCAATGTGATTGGGATTACGACAGGTTCAAGCGCTGCGGCTGTTTTTTGCATCGTTATTCTTCATGCCAGTCTTGCAACCATTTCAATCGCTGCCGTAATGGGTGGTCTATGTACAGTATTGATTATTTATTTTTTAGCAAAAGGGAGTTCCTTCTCCATTGGAAGATTGATTTTAATCGGTATTGGCATTCAGGCGATGTTAAATTCTGTTATTTCTTATTTACTGTTGATTGGGAATCAACACGATATACCAACGGCAATGCGCTGGCTGAGCGGCAGTTTAAATGGGTTGAAATTGGAAACTCTTTATCCACTCATTTTCACTGTCATTCTTTTGACTCCGATTTTAATTATGTACGGTAAGCAATTGGAGATGTTGGAATTAGGAGATCAAACAGCGACATCGATTGGAGTAAATGTAAATAGAACGAGAATCATGTTGATGATAAGTTCCGTATTGATGATTGCTTTAGCTACGGCAACAACAGGGCCGATTGCTTTCGTTGCATTTCTTTCGGGGCCAATTGCCAATAGAATCATGGGTACAGGCTTTTCAAATATCATTCCTGCCGGGCTTGTTGGCGTAATCCTAGTATTGGCTGGGGATTTAATTGGTCAACATGCTTTCGAAGCTAGATATCCAGTGGGTGTGATTACCGGTATCCTTGGTGCACCTTACTTGTTATATTTATTAGTTCGTTTGAATCGAAAGGGTGGATTGTAATGAAACCTACACACGTGCTTTCAGTTGAAAATCTGTTTGCAGGATACGATAAGAAGACCGTTCTGCAAGACGTAACCATCACTATTCCAAGCAATAAAATCAGTATAATTATTGGTGGGAATGGTTGTGGGAAATCAACATTATTAAAAACGATGGCAAGATTAATAAAACCTGACTCTGGCCAAGTATTGTTGGATGGAAAACCGATTCATCAAATTCCCACTAAACAATTAGCTCGTGTGTTAGGGTATTTACCACAATCTCCTATCGTTCCAGAAGGAATTACGGTGGTTGATTTAGTAGGTCGAGGAAGATTTCCACATCATTCGTTTTTAAAAGGTTGGACGAGTCAAGATGATGATGCTGTAAGCGAAGCAATGGAAATCATGAACATTACCGATTTAGCCGATCGTTATATTGATGAACTTTCGGGTGGCCAAAGACAGCGTGTATGGATTGCAATGGCCCTTGCTCAACAAACGGATATTTTATTTTTGGATGAACCAACAACCTATTTGGATATTACATATCAAGTAGAAATACTGGATATGCTTACAGATTTAAATCGAAAACGCGGCACAACGATTGTTTTGGTGCTTCATGATATCAATTTATCTGCCCGATATGCAGATCATATTTTTGCCTTTAAGCAAGGTAAATTAGTGGCGGAAGGGACTCCATCAGAAGTTATCAGTAGCCAATTAATTAAAGATATTTTTGGACTCGATTGCACTGTCGTTCAAGATCCTGTTTCATTATCACCATCAATCGTCCCAATTGGACGATATCATAATCATCTGGTGAAGAGTTAGAAAGGGAATAGGGACTCGAGCCTTCTAGAAAATGTCTAGAAGGCTCTTAAATTTCCTATTTTTCCGTTAACAGCTTTTGCAAATAAAGAGCAAATTAGAATATATCCCCAATCCTTTTCTAATCCGCTCATAAATTGACAATCCCATCATTTATGCAATAGAAGTTTTTACTGCGTCTTGAATCGCATTTTCCACATCTAGTATAGAATCGGTTGGTTCAAAGCGTTTCACTACATTTCCATTTGCATCCACAATAAATTTAGTAAAATTCCATCGAATGTTTTTTCCATCAAGGGCAAGAGGGGTACTTTCTTGAATTTTAGATTTTAGTATCTTTTCTTCAAAATCGATTCCGAACTCGCGGCATTCTGCTTGTTCTTTTAAATATTCAAATAGCGGATGAGCTTCATCTCCATTGACATCAATTACATCAAAAATCGGGAACGTTACACCGAAATTTATTTTACACATTCTTTCTGTTTCTTTTCCATCTTCAGGATTTTGTTCAGCAAATTGATTGCTTGGGAAACCTAATATGATGAGACCTTGATTTGCAAATTTTTCATACAATCTTTGTAAATCTTCAAATTGATATGTAAAACGGCAGTGGTTTGCAGTGTTTACTATTAACATCGTTTTATTGCGATAAGTTTCCATTGAAAGAATTTCACCGTTTGGTTTTTTTATAAGAAATTCATAAATAGACATGCTCTAATCCCCTTCATCTATTATTTTATTCTAATAATTATTATATAATAATTATTATAAAAGTCGAAAAAAATGCTTATCATATGGAATAAAAAAATCCTCTGCCTTTTGCAGAGGATCAACGTATTTATCGTTTCACAACGTTTGTTGCTTGAGGTCCACGGTTGCCTTCTTCCACTGAAAACTCAACTTTTTGACCTTCTTCAAGTGTTTTGAAGCCGTCTCCTTGAATTGCGGTGTAATGGACAAATACATCGATTCCACCTTCAACTTCAATGAATCCATAACCTTTTTCTGAGTTAAACCATTTTACTGTACCTTGATTCATTTTAAAAAAACCTCCAAATTTAATTTTCCATAATTACATTTTTAAACTAAAAAAATTCACACATTACAAAAAGTACCAAACGAACACGATTACTTTTTGTAATATGTGAATTCATTAGATAAAAATTATATAATTATTAATTCATAATAAAACAAAAAATAGATTTTGTCAAATGTTTTTCGTTACAAGAATCCGTGTTGATAAGCATTATTTATTAATTTTTCATTAATTTATGTTAATATAACAAGCGCAACTAAATAGGAGGGAATATAAATGGATTTTTTTGAAGCAGTGAAAAATCGCCGTTCTATTCGTGTATTGGAAGATGTAGCTGTTGTTCCAGATGAACAAGTTATTGAAATTGTAGAATCCGCATTAAATCATACACCAACTGCATTCAATGGACAGGAAACTCGCGTGGTGATTTTGTTTGGGGAAAATCATAAAAAACTTTGGAACGATACAGAAGAAATTGCCCGAAAGAAAACTAAGGAGGATTTTGCACGAATAGAGGAGCGAATTAATGGGTTTCGCAATGGTCATGGAACGATTTTATTCTTCCAAGACAGAGATGTAATCAGAGGTTTACAAGAAAAAATGCCTCAATTTCATGATGAGTTAGAAGTATGGTCTCAACAAAATCAAGGTATGCTTCAATATGTAGTTTGGACAGGGTTGGAAGCTGTAGGCTATGCAGCATCCCTTCAACATATGGAAATAAATATTCAACCGGAATGGAATGTTCCTGATAGCTGGAAGATTATTGCTCAAATGCCTTTCGGAAAACAAGTACAACCATTAATGGAAAAAGAAATAATTCCAGTCGAAAAGAAACTTATTGTCGTTAAGTAAAAGATTGCGAACGTTAAAGATAGGGGAAAGTGGCTGGCTGTGAGCTGATTTCTGTTTAGTTAGGAATGATGGAAAATTATTTCATCATCATAAAATGAGTAGCTTGCGAAAAGTCAATTAGGACTTGTTGCAAGCTTTTATGTTCAGTACACTCTTTCAATAATATTTTTTCCTCCCTTTCTGTTTTTGAATTTCTTGTGTTAAATATTGAACTTGTTTTTCAAGCTTTGCTATTCTTTCATCATATTCTTGAACTTTTTGTTGAGATTGTTGAAATTCATCTATGGAAAGTAGTTCTGCATAGGAAGAAATGATATCCCCTATTGTTGAAAGAAAAATTCCGATAATCCCTAATTTTATTGAGATATCTTCAGATGAGTTGGAGGATGTTGAATTCATCGGATTTGAATGATCATAATTTTTCATCATTCTTCCCCCCAATTCCAGTATCTTTTATATTATATGAATAACTATTGAATTGGGAACAGCAAAATCGAATATTAATGAAGTTTAGCTATCATTGCGAAGCATTACTATGAATGAAGGGCGTCGTAAAATTTGACGCCCTTTTTTATAGTGGAGCCCTCATTGGTTCGTTGTGAAAGAACAGATTGACTTCGCGATTTTCTTTAATAACATTATTCTCATGTAAAAAGGTCATTGGGGATGTTATCGTAAATTCCACTGAAAATTTCCCGTTTTGATAATTTGTATTTCGATAGAGTCCATCGATACTTTCACCAGATAAAATACCGCCATAATGAAGGGTATATGTTTGGTTCAATTTCAAATCAGGAGTGCTAATGACAATCGATTGGAATTCTTTTTCAGGTTTAACAGCAATAATTTCATTTTCCTTTGAATCGGTGATATAAAGGCTTGTATTTGCTTGTTGCTCTTTAAGAAAAGTCATCATAATTGTGTTTTGACTAGAATTATTGGAAACCCCTTGTGCTTTACCGTCGCTGCCCGCAGCTATGAGGATACCGCCTTCCATCAGAAATGTGTGGTCATAGTCTAATGGACCATTGTTGTTATTGGTTGGACCATAGACAATCACCGTACCACCTGTCATTCTAATGGAACCGTTCGAGTCGAGTCCGTCACCATCTGCATTGACGTATAAATAGCCACCTTCAATTAATAATAATCTTTCGTCATTGTTCGATTGATTTGTTTGTGAATTTTCGCCTTGTATATTCACTCCATCATCTTCCGCAAATACATGGTACGTTCCATCACGAATAATAATTTTTTTCCCTTCAATGCCTTCATAACTTTTTGCAATGTTTACATTTCCGCCTTCTAGTGTAACGGTATCATCAGCGTGAATGGCATCGTCTTCGGTAGAAATGTGAATGATACCATCTGATATAAAAATATCTTTACCATGAATGGCATCCTCGAGTGAGTTGATGTTGAATGTTCCCCCCATAATCGAAATGCTTGTGTCTGCCTTAATTCCTTTTGTGCTTTTATTACTCGGAACTCGATTATTTTGAAGAATAGGTGAATTCATTTCTTCTTGTGGTAGTGGTTGTTTTACAGGATTGGGTGATGCCGTAGAAAATTGCGGTAGCATTGACCCGTTCATTTGCTTATCAGAGAAACTAGAAGAATCAGAGGGCATTGGTATGGAAATTTGTTGTAACATTTCGGGATTCGCTTGTAAAATGGCTAGCGCTTTATCGTATGTTTCCACGCCTTCCAATTGTTTTTTTACTTCATCAGAAACTTCAATATGATGAAGAAGATATTCGATTAATTCTCGATTATTAAAATTCGTCCCCGTTGATATTTCTTCAGATGTTTCAATTCTTTTTTGACCACCGCCACCTGTAGTAATAGTATATTTTCCTCCTCTGATAGCAACGATTTTTTCGCTTTGAATCCCATCGCCACCTGCATTGATTGTGAAGGTACCACTTTCTAATACGATATGACCTTTTGACTGAACTTCATGGTTGGTGGATTTTAGCCCATCACCGCCAACCGTTAAATTGATTATTGCATCTTTTATGGCTAGTAAGTCGCTTCCGATGATTCCGTCGTCAGGTGCGGTAATGTCGATGGTTCCTCCTGTTATTTTTAAATCGTCGTTGCAGTTAATGGCATCATTAAAGTGGCTTTTAATTGTTAAGGTACCGGGTCCGTTGATGGTTAAGTCATCTTTACTATAGATTGTAGCGGTTGGTTGATCTGTAACGTTTTCATAGACATACTCGGATGCATCCGTAAGGGTATTAATTGTATTTTCTTCAAGAGTGATGATGGTTTTATCTGCTTGTTTAATATATATTGGGGAAGTGGTAGATGAATGAATGGTGGCACCATTGAATACGAGGCGAACATTTCCGGAATCCTTAGTATCAACGATTATTTGCCCGTCATCCAGTGCACCTTCAAAGACATATGTGCCAGTTGTATAAATGAAAATTTGATTTCCTTCTACAACGGCTCCATCATTTCCATCGATTGTTGCAGTTATTCCTTTTAACTGAATCAAAGTAAACGTATCTTCTTGCCAAGGAGAGTAGTAGTCGCTTTTCTCATAAGAAACAAGTTTCGAGATGTCCTTTTGCTCCTCTACCGCTTTGTCTGTACATCCACAAATTAATAAAAAAGAACAAAGGGATAGGAACATGAATATCATTTGATTTTTCGCCATCAAATTCTCCTTTATTTTTACTAGGCTTACTAATAAATGGTTCTACTGTTTTATTTATGCTGTAAAATTCTTCTCATAACCTGCTAAGTTTGAGTTTTGAATGATTTTCAGTTACTTGTATTTCGAATGCAATTTCCGTCTAAGGAGGATAATAGTCAAAGGAGTAAACATAATAGTTAATCGATAAAAACAGCCTAGAGTGACGGGAGATAATAGTCAAACTTCCGAAGATAATAGTCATTCACGAGAGGATAATAGTCAAAGGGGCAAACATAATAGCCAATCGATAAAAAAAGCCTCGAGCGATGGGAGATAATAGTCAAACTTCCAAAGATAATAGTCATTCACGAGAGGATAATAGTCAAAGGAACGAACATAATAGTCAATCGATAAAAATAGCCGCAAGCGATGGACGATAATAGTCAAACTTCCAAAGATAATAGTCATTCACGAGAGGATAATAGTCAAAGGAACGAACATAATAGCCAATCGATAAAAATAGCCGCAAGCGATGGACGATAATAGTCAAATTTCAGAAGATAATAGTCATTCACGAGAGGATAATAGTCAAAGGAACGAACATAATAGCCATGCCTCCAAAGAAAAAAGAGCGAAACAACTATTCGCTCTTATTCAATCATAGAGGGTATATTCCATTAAACATTTAATAATTCCTGTTGTTTTTCAGTGAGTTCAATTTCAAATCCTAAGTCCTCAAGCATTTTATAATCTTGATTTTTTTCTTGTCCTTCCGTTGTTAAGTAATCACCGACAAAGATGCTGTTTGCTGCGTATAGTCCAAGCGGTTGCAAGGAGCGCAGATTTACTTCACGCCCACCAGAGATACGAATTTCTTTTGTTGGATTCATGTAGCGGAATAATGCAAGCACTTTTAAGCAATAGCGAGGATTCAGCTCATTCGTCCCTTCCAGTTTTGTTCCCTCAATGGCATGTAAGAAGTTAACTGGAATTGAATCTGCATCAAGTGCTCGTAAAGCCCGAGCAATATCAACTACATCTTGCTTTGTTTCTTTCATTCCGATAATGGCGCCAGAGCAAGGTGAAAGGCCGTGTTTTTTCACGATATCGATCGTATTGATCCGGTCTTGGTACGTATGAGTTGTCGTAATGAATTCGTGATGTCTTTCTGAAGTATTAATGTTATGGTTGTATCGATCAACCCCTGCTTCTTTTAACTGTTCTGCTTGTTCCTCTTTCAATATCCCTAAACAAGCACATACTTTTAATCCGTACTTTTCTTTAATTTCTTTTACTGCTTCACTAACCACGTTCACATCTTTTCGAGTTGGACCGCGGCCGCTTGCAACAATGCAATAAGTGCCAATTTTATTTTCAAAAGCAATTCTCGCGCCTTCTAAAATTTGTTCTTTTGTAATAAAAGGATATTTTTCGATAGGGGCTGTGGATTTTGAAGATTGAGCACAATAGCCGCAATCTTCAGGGCAGTACCCGCTTTTAGCATTCATAATCATGTTCAATTTCACTTTTTTGCCGAAGTAGTGTTTACGAATCGTAAAAGCTCCATGTAATAATGGCAGTAGTTCATCATCGTCAGCGTTCAAAATCTCCATTGCTTCTTCATTAGAAAGTTCTTTTCCGTTAATAACTTCTTGTGCTAAAGTTTGCCATTTCATTTAGGTACCTCCAATACATTGAACATTTTTTTATTTAATAAGAAGTAAATTCTTCTTGCAAACAGTCCAGTAACTATTGCTAATACAATGTCAACACCAACAGTGCTTAAAAAAGCAGTCATAAATACGGTTGATGCACTTGTTGGCATGTCCAGCAAGAAATTTAGTGCAAAGTATACGTATGGCGCACCAATTGCATAAATAACGAAAGTGCCGACTAAATTTGCAACAACAAATCGTAAGCGGGAAGGTTCTTCTCCTCCACGTTCAATGATGTATCCTATAATAAAAGCACCAACAGCAAAGCCGACTAAATAACCGAAAGTAGGTTGCAATACATATGTCAGTCCTCCACCTTGAGTAAAGACAGGTAGCCCTGCTAAACCAACAAAGATATATACTAATTGACTTTGTAAACCTCTTTTACTGCCTAAAATGGAGCCAGCTAAAAAAACAATGATAATTTGCATTGTAAATGGAACGATTGGCAATGGTATTTTGATAAATGCTCCTATCGCGGTCAATGCAGCGAATATCGCTACTAATGTAAGTGAAAAAATCTGTGAATTTCTCATATAATTCCCACCTTTTTCTTTTTGAAAAATTCGACAATTTCTTCTTTAGCTGTATTAACCATCCATTCTATTTCCTCTTCAGAAATGATATATGGTGGCATGAAATATAAAATATTGCCAAGGGGTCTTAGTAAAATTCCTCTATTTAATGCTCTTTTATAAATTCGATAGCCGATTCGCTCTTCACTTGGGAGAGGGGCTTTTGTTTTTTTGTCTGCAACTAATTCAATTGCGCCAACAAATCCTGTTTGTCGATATTCACCGACATATGGAAGTGAATCGAAGGCTTCGTGTGCTAATTTATTTAAAAGTTTTGCTTTCTTTGCAATTTTTTCTAATACTTGCTCTTCTTCAAATATGGCAAGCACTTCTTGGGCCGCTCGCAATGCAAGTGGATTGCCTGAGTAGCTGTGGGAATGCAAGAAAGCTTTCATTGTGCCGTAATCGTCATAAAACGCATAGTAAATTTTGTTTGTTGTTAGCACTGCTGAAAGCGGCAAATATCCTCCGGTAATGCCTTTCGATAAGCAGAGAAAATCCGGTGTTATATCTGCTTGTTCACATGCAAATAACGTTCCAGTTCTTCCAAAACCAACCGCAATTTCATCCGCAATAAGATGCACGTCGTATTGATCGCACAATGTCCGTAATTTTTTTAAGAAAACGGGAGGATACATATTCATGCCGCCTGCAATTTGAATTAACGGTTCAATAATGGCAGCAGAAAGAGTATCAGCATGCATCTTAAATTGCTCTTCCACAAACATTGCACAAGGAGCATCGCAAGTACCTGGATGTTCAGCAAATGGACAGCGATAACAATTTGGTCCTTCTGCTTGAACAACATTTAATAAAAGAGGTTGAAAAACTTTGTTATATAAATCTACCGCCCCGACTGACAAAGCTCCGAGCGTTTCTCCGTGATAAGCATTTGTAAAAGTTAAGAAGCGTTGTTTTTTTGGTTGTCCAGTTTGAGCACGATATTGAAAGCTCATCTTTAACGCTATTTCAATGGCAGCTGAACCGTTATCTGCAAAAAATACTTTTTCTAATCCATCCGGAGTTTTTTCAACCAGTTTTGTTGCCACATGTATAGCTGGTTCATGGGTAAAGTTCGCAAAAATTACATGCTCTAATTTTTTTGCTTGGTCGGCAATTGCCTTGCTAATGCGCGGATTGGCATGGCCAAATAAGTTGACCCACCAAGATGAAACGGCATCTAAATAGCGATTTCCTTGCTTGTCATATAGCCAAATGCCTTCACCTCTCTCTATAACGATTGGTGGAAATGTTTCATAGTCTTTCATTTGGGAACATGGGTGCCAAATATATTTAAAGTCAAGATCTTGTAGTTCGGAGTAATTCACGATTCATCAGCCTTTCGAAAATCGTTTCTTCATCAAAGCTTTCAATCGTTCGATTTCCTTCCACAACGACAAATTGTTGATGGGGAATAAAACGTTGTAAAGTTTGAATATTATTTTTTTCGATTTCACTATGTTCGTATTGGTTGATAACGATTCCGAGCAATTCAATTCCTCTTGCATTTAATGCGCCAATTGACAACAATGTGTGATTGATTGTGCCAAGTTTCGGATGGGTAACTAATACAACAGGTAGTTTCGAGCGTTGAATGATATCTAGTAAAGTTAAAGAAGTATGAGATTGCAGAGGTACATAAAGTCCTCCAGCCCCTTCACAAATCACAACATCATATTCATCCTGTAATTGTTCAATTTTATTGAGTATTTTTGCTCCGCTAATCCACTCTCCCTCAAGTTCTGCTGCATAATGAGGAGAAGCAGGAGCGGGGAAAGAATATGAATTAATGGAATTAGGCGATAATGGTTGCAAACTATAATTTAGGTAACTAGACGTATCATGATAGTAGGTTTTATTGTTCTTTTTCATGACGCCTGTTTGTACCGGCTTATAAGGAACCACTTTGAATCCTTTTTTTTGCAAATAGCGCATTAATAATGTGGCAATAAAGGTTTTTCCTACATCTGTGTCTGTTCCAACGACCCAAAAATGGTTCAAAACATCACCTTCTTAGTTGTTTTTTGTTAACTGGATTAATTCATAAGTTAACACAATTTATTTTCCACGTAAATACCAATTTTTGAATTTTATATTCGAATAGGTAATTGGGAGGCTTTCATAAACAGAAAGTAATGGGTGGAAGAGAGAATACTATTTTGAAACAATATGGAACATTTCTTTTGTTTATACGGACTAATAAATAGGGGGTTGGAATTTGTATTATTTTCCAAACGAAAGATAGACTGGAATTAATTGCTGAAACTATCATCTATTTTGTAGAAAAGGTATAATTATCATATTGAAGCGGATGACGTTCATTTGATTAATGCATATTGGAGGATTTTTTATGAAAAAGAAAAAATGGTTGAATTTATTTACCGCAGCGACTGCTGTCACGATTGCTGCAACAGCAGTTCCCGTTGCTTCAAGTGCGGCACAATTTTCAGATATAAAAGGTGACACTCATGAACAGGCAATTGTTCAATTAGTGGATGCAGGAATTATTAAAGGATATCCTGATGGGACATTTAGAGCTTATCAAGATTTAACGTGTTCCGATGTAGTGAAATTGATTGGTAGATTTATAAAGTTACAAGGCTATGAAATTCCTAGCGATTATAAAACGAATATGCGCTTTTTAGACCTTTCTAAAAATACGGATGATGAGTTGCTTCAGTATTCAGCACTAGTAAAAGATGCAGGGATTTTTGAAGGGAATCGATTAAATCCAACACAAGCAATGATCCGTGAAGATATGGCGGTGATTTTAGCAAATACATTATCAAAAATTTATCAAGTTGACGTTCATCATTATGTTGATGCTCAATCTTTTGAAATTGAAGTGACTGATATACAAGAAGCGAAAGAAAGTGCCCGTTCATCAATTCAAGTATTAGACTACTTTAACATAACGAATGTAAAAGAATTCAAACCCAAAGCTACTTTAAAGAGAGGGCAATTTGCTTCATTTTTACAAAGACTGATAAACACTACGCTAACGGAAAAACTCTTCCAAGTGAAAAAGGTTGAAGTAGTAGGGAACGAAATCGTAGTTCAATTTAATGAAGCAGTCAACTTGCCAACATCAACTAGTTCGAAGGAAATAGCAACATATTTCAAATTAGTAGGATTAGAAAATGAAGTATTTGCAAAAGGTGAATTAAATAAAGAGGGGGATTCATACACAATTACCCTTAATTCAAAAAATGAAGGAAACTATCGCTTCGAAATAAAAGGGGTACCTTCAAAATCAGGAAAAATTTTACCAGCATTTGACAAACGAATTAGTATTCAGAAAACTGAAGAACCAAAAGAAGAAACAAGGTTTGTAGTAGAAAGTGAAAAATTCGTTCTTGGAGTTACTCCAGATGGTCAAATAGTAGATAAATATGATGCAAATATTAAGGTTTATGGTTTCGTGAATCATGATAAAGTCGAATTACCAAGCAGTGCTTACACCATTACAACGAATAGCAAATATTTAAATGTAGATGGTAATAAAGTGACTGCGAATGTTGATGCCATTGAAGCAGATGGTATTTTAGATGAGGAAAATCAAACTTATGAAGCTGATATTTTCATCACCATTAACCAAACAGGCGAACAAATCAAGCATACTCTTACACTTTCAAGTGAAAAGGTAAAGGTAAATGGTAAATTCGTTTTAATCAATAAAAATTCTTTAAGTCAGAAAGAATTAAAAGAGATTGATGTAGAAGTTTCTGAATATGGTTTAGTATTAACAGCAACTGATTTATTCAAAGAAATCTATGAAGAGGGTTATTTTGAAATAGAGGATCAATACGGTAAAGAAGCAAACTTTAATCCGAATACAGGGCTAGTTACCTTTGCAGACGGATCCTCAAGGGAAATTCGTCCAATTATTACAAACATTAATACTACAAATGATCAATATGAAATCTCCTACAATGGAACAATAAACTTAATGATTGGTTTAGGAGAAAAAGGGCTATCCCGAGGAGACTCTTTCAATTTAAAATTAAGCATTGATGATGCAACGGTTATTGTAAAAGTTTATATGAGATAAATTTGTAATTAGGGATATTAAACTAGATTAGGGTTTAGTTTAATATCCCTTTTTTATTATGTTTCAAAAAAATTGATAGTTATTTCTAACTTTTTAAAAAATTCCGCAATAGGTAATTGATATTTTTTGATGAACTTAATATATTACTATTGGTATAAATTGTTATACTTTGAAAAACAAAACTATTATACTTATAGTGTTATTGAATTATTAGGTATATAGTTTTATTTTTCTGATTTATTATTACAAATTTATTATTGGAAGGATGGAATAGTATGAGAGAAGGATTTTACTCTATTCAAGTAAATTCAGTGCAAAAAGTAGTGAATATGGTTGTAGGAGGCTCATTTTCTCCAGAAAAAGTGCAACAATTATTAAATGATTACCATAAGAACCTTGATCCGATTCCAGCTAGTCAATATGAATTACGCTTTGATTGTCGTGATTTAAATGTTATAACGCAAGATATGATTCCACATTTACAAGGATGTTTCGAACTTTATAAAACTACAGGGTTTAAAAAAGTAGTTGTGGAAATTAAACAAAGTGCAATTATTAAAATGCAATTGAATAGAATTGCAAAAACTGTAGGTTTAGAGCCATTTGAAGTAGTTGAAGTATAATTGTTCTTCTCGTTTCAAAGTTGTATAGGAGGCTTTTAGTAAGCATGACGCATGTTCAAATAAAAGAAGTGGAAGTCTATCATCCAAATCATGTTGTAAATAGTCAGAAGTATATTGATTACTTTAAAGAAAATAAAGGGAAAGATATTTCTAATTTATTAGAAACTTTAGGAAGAAAGAATTATTATCAAATAAATAATTCGGAAGAAAATAGTATAACGATGGCAATCGACGCTTCTAAGCGAGTTTTAGAGAAAGCAGGAGTAGAAGGAAAAGATGTCGATATGATTATCTTTTCTTCCCAAGTACCTGAGTTGACATTCCCTACAAATGCAATTTTTGTTCATGAGGCAATTCAAGGGAAAAAAGATTGTATTGTTTACGACAGTAATGCTAACTGTGCAGGAATGACGATTGCGGTTGAACAAGCTTCCCGATACTTGTTAAGCAATCCCCACATCACCAATGCATTAGTAGTAGGTTCTGACTATTTGTCTCTTGTTGCAAATCCGGATGAAGAAATTACATATGCTAGCTTTGGAGATGCTGCAGCGGCTGTATTTCTTGAAAAAACGGAAGAAGATACAGGGTTTATCGATGCAATTTACGAAACGGATTCTTCTTTTAAAGAAAATATTTTATATCCAGATCAAGGTTTTTCTAAATATGTATTGAATAAAGAGTTTCCTGGTTATATTCGTTGGCTTCCATTCGATGGTGCTGTTTCATTGCCGTATGCGTATGAAAAAATAGAAAAACTTTTGCATCGAAATAATTTACAAATTGAAGATGTGGATGCATTTTGCTTTTCACAATTTGCCCTATCAAATATCAAAAATCTTCAAGAAAGATTTAATATACCTGATGAGAAAATTATCTATATAGGAGACCAGTATGGTTATACTGGAACAAGCTCACCATTCGTCTCTCTTTATGAAGGAATTCAATCCAATCGAATTAAGCGAGGAGATATCGTATTGTTCTGGACAATTGGTGGTGGGCACGAATTTATTGCAATGCTTTATAAGTATTAATACATATTAGAAAAAATATAAAATGATAGCCCCGTAAAAGTTAAACACATTACGAAACTTTTACGGGGGTTATTTTTTGTACATTGATAATAGAAATATGTGTTAAAACTTTTTAAAATTCTATTAGTATAAAAGTAAAATATGCTTCCTAATATAAGTTGTGTTAAAATTCTTTAATATTACAAAATTCAAATATTATTAAAGGATAGTTTTGTTACTTTTGATGGGAGTGTTAAGTGATGATTGGCACAATCGTAAATACAATTTGTATTCTGGTAGGGAGTTTTGTAGGAAGCGCATTAAAAAAGGGAATTAAAGAAGAATATCAATCTGCATTATTTACAGCCATGGGGTTTGCCGCTACTGCTTTAGGAATCAATGCGATTGTTCAAAATATGCCGAATAGCAAATATCCGGTCTTATTTATTGTTAGTTTATCTGTTGGTGGTTTAATTGGGACCATTATTGATTTTGATGGGAAATTTAAGAATGTTGTTGATCGGTTTTCTAAAACAGATTTAAGTAAGGGCTTGTCTACAGCCATTTTGCTATTTTGTATCGGTACTTTGTCGATATTAGGTCCGGTGGAAAGTGCTTTAAATAATAATCATACATACTTATTTACAAATGCTACGCTGGATTTAGTGACATCTATGGCTTTAGCTGCCACTTATGGAATCGGTATCGCCTTTGCTGCAGTTGTATTGTTTATTTGGCAAGGTTTGATTTATTTATGTGCAAAATATATTGAACCATTTTTAACAGCTGAACTAATGACGGAGGTTTCCATCGTAGGAGGCATTTTAATATTAAGCTCTGGATTATCGATTTTAGGTATTAAAGACAGCAAATCGTTAAATATGTTGCCAGCACTTTTTGTTCCTGTACTTTGGTTTATTGGATTAGCATTGTTTCAGTAAAAGTTAATGAATAGAAGGAAGGATTTTCAATACTAGTGGGAGATTACCCAAATAAGTAGGGTTGCTATCTGAACGAGCTTAGGTGGTATATGCACAAGCAAGGGTGGTATTTGCACGAGCTGATGTATTATCTGCACGAGTAGGAGAGTTTTATGCACAAGCAAGATAGTTATTTGCACAAGAAGCACCGTATCTTCACGAGTAAGAGTGCAATCCACACGAGCAATGAGAAAATCCATGTTTTAATAAAAAAGTAGCACAAACCATCATTGATAAACTCCCTATTAGATAAACAGTTTTATTTTTTAACTGTCTACCTAATAGGGAGCATAACAATTCGGTTTGTACTACTATTTTTTATTTTATGAGGTTTTTTGGAAACGTTGCAAAGTATGGAGTAGTTCCTTGTCTGAAGAAGACAAACAAATACGTATCACTTTCAACAATTTTTCCTTTTTTATATTCATCATAATCTATACTAAATGGAACGATAAGTGAATGCTTCACAAGTTCCTTTTCATTAATCTGCAATTGGGCAAATTCTTCTCCAACAATATTAGGAGATTCAATTAATTTCTTATTTATTGCTTTCAATTCTTCTTTTGGAATTCGTTCTTCCCACCAAAGCTTTCGAGGGTGGAATTGTTGCTTCGATAAGAAATCGAGCTTCATTAAACTATGAACGATACCTAAATTCACGTTTGGTAACGTGCGTAAAAATTCATCCAATCTCGTAAATAAGTCCTCCAATTGATGACCTATTCTCGACCATCCTTTTTCTTCCCAGAAAGTACCAAAGTTTTGGAAGAAATCGAATGGGGTTTCAAATACTTCTGACACTAGGTATTCAATTGTATCGTCCATTCGATGAGCATTCCAATATTTTTCGAGCACATCTTCCGCTTGTTTGATGCGAATAATTTCATCAAAGCTTAATACGTTGTTTGATAAAATTTCATAAGGTGCGATATCAACATATGTATATCCAAACTTTTCGGCTTCAATTCGTAAACCTGTACCGCGCAATAGTTTTAAGAAGCCGAGCTGCAATTCCTCTGGACGCATCGCAAATACATCATTAAATGTTTTGCGGAAACTCTCATAATCTTCTTCAGGAAGTCCAGCAATTAAATCTAAATGCTGATCGATCTTCCCGCCTTCTTTCACCATTGTGACCGTTCTTTTTAATTTTTCAAAGTTTTGTCTACGTTTCACCAATTCATTTGTTAAATCATTCGTAGATTGGACGCCAATTTCAAAACGGAATAAACCTGCTGGTGCATTGTCATTTAAAAATTGAATGACTTCAGGTCGCATAATATCAGCAGTAATTTCAAATTGGAACACCACGCCAGGTACATGCTCATCAATTAAAAATTGGAACATGTCCATTGCATAACTGCGACTAATGTTAAAAGTTCGGTCAACGAATTTAATTGTTTTTGCACCATTGGCCATTAAATAACGAATATCGTCTTTTATTTTTTCCCTATTAAAATAGCGAACGCCTACTTCAATAGAAGATAAGCAAAATTGACAGCTAAATGGGCAACCGCGGCTTGTTTCAATATATTGAATGCGTTTTGAAATAGAAGCTCGATCTTCTTCAAAACGGAATGGGCTTGGAAGTTCCCGTAAGTCAATTTTCTTTGGCTGTGGATGAATATTCATTTTTCCATCTTGTAAGTAAGCAATGCCTGGAACTTCTTCTAGTGGGATTTCTCCATGAACATATCGTAGCAATTGTTTAAAAGAATATTCACCTTCCCCCATAATGATGAAATCAACAAGCCCTTCCAATCGTCGCAACCAATAATGTACATCATAAGAGACTTCCGGCCCGCCTAATACAATTTTTGTATGTGGGCTAACAACTCGCAGCATTTGAATAACCTTAATCGTTTCTTCGATATTCCAAATATAGCAACTAAAACCGACTAAATCGGGTTTTCTTTGATGAAGATCAGTCACAATATTTAATGTCGGTTCTTTTATCGTAAATTCTACAATCGTTGGGTCAAACTCCGGACGTGCGAATGCTTTTAAATAACGAATGGCCAAGTTCGTATGAATGTATTTGGCGTTCAAAGTTGTTAATAATATATTCATCAGTCGAACTCCTTTAAATCCTATTGGTAGAATGAAATACTTTGATTACCATCACTATTATACACTGATAACTCTAGACTATCTTGTATTAAAAAAAATCAGTCACTTTCATCTATTCATAAATGATTTTCACGTGGTGATTTTCAACATAATTTGGATCATCTAAAGACAAAATATATAATTCCATTTCTAAATCATTTTTAAATTCGGGAAATTCGATGTCTTCTAATTGTTGGATGACTAGTTTTGCAGTGGCTGCTTTTTTTGGTGAGATTTCCTGTTCCAATTGATAAATCGCTTCATCTACCATCCGATCATCTACTGATAGTCTTTGTGCTTGTATTTTCATTGTATCTTTTCGTTTATTTAAAATGTCAAACGTAATCGTGACAGTTTGTTTCGATTGTTCTTTGTTTTTCTTCATGTTTAATATGGTGATTTTTACATTTTCATTATCAACGACTAATTGGTTGATTTCTCTAAATTCGTGATTAGATTTTTTTCTATCGTTTTCTGGCGTACCTAAGTTTGCTTCTGAGGGTACACCACAAGCATACAATATGAAGATAGGCAAGAATAAGAAAATTAGAAACAACTTCCTCATAAGAATCTCCTTTACCAAAGAAATAGATTAATTTTCATTATGAAATAATGTCGTATAAACTATACGTGATTCGATTCGTATGAATAAACATTTATAGAATAATTAAAATAATAAACTATTAGTCAATATGAAATTCTTAAATTGTATAGAATTTCGCGGAATATTCATATAAGTCTGTAGTATAATTGAATAAAAATTGAACGGATTGAAAATTTTAGAAAACATTCAACTTTCTCTTTTGAGTGTTGAATAAAGAGGTGTATAAATGGATAAAGTATTTGCCATTGGAGATATACATGGAAGTTTTCATTTATTAGAGAAAGTATTGCAGTACTGGAAACCCGATGAAGAGATGCTTATTTTTTTAGGTGACTATATTGACAGGGGAAAGGATAGCTTAAAAGTATTGCGCAAAGTGATGGAGCTATCAAAAGATTATAAGGTGATTACGTTAAGTGGAAACCATGAACAAATCTTCTTGAACTGGTTAAAAAAGCCGAAAGAAATGGCAGAATTTTATTTCCATCCGAAAGTTGGAGGTGCAAGCACCATCCAAAGTTTTTATTCCGAATATTCCAGCGAACACGAACAAACTGTAGATGAAATGAATGTTGAACAAATAGTCGAATTTATCAAAACGCATTTTGAAGATGAAATTGAATTTATAAAAAATCTTCGTTTGTATTATTATTGGAATCCGTTTGTTTTTGTTCACGCAGGGATCAATGCAAAAGTAGAAGATTTTTTAGAAACAAGTACGGATGAATTTCTGTGGATACGTGAAGAATTTACGAAAGTCCCCCATAAAGCAAAAGAATATGTCGTATTTGGCCATACACCAACATTATTATTAAATGAAGATGGTTCGAGCAAAGTATGGATTTCACCTTGCCGTAAAAAAATCGGTATTGATGGAGGGGGAAATATTTATGAGGGTGGAAATATCCATGGGGTTCGTTTCCACAAAAAATCAACAGATATTGAAATATATTCTGTAAATGAAAGGGAGAGTATTACGAATTATTTTACATTATAGATAGGATTCACCTCCAAGTGAATCCTTTTTTGTATGAATTTCGTTTGGAAAATAGAAGAAATCAATTTAATAACAACGCTTAGGAATGACAAGAATGAAACTTTAGCCATACTAATTTTAATGGATATTCGATTGGAAGTGGTGAAGTGAATGAGTACAATTAGCGCACTTTTGCAAATATTAATTGTGTCAATCATTATATTTTTTATTAGCGGAAGGCTTATTGGTTCCAATGTGAACTTATTTAGAAGAGTATTGTCCGTCATCATCAGCGTCTCATTCACTACTTTTGTGTTTTGGTATACGTTTGTTCGGGAAAATGCACAATATCATACTGAAGATGGCGTTGTAAGTGTTGCAACGTTATTATGGATCGGAAGCATGTTGCTTATTTCCATGCTGATTTATTTATTCTTTGAGCTATTTGATCCGATTGCATTAGATGAAAATACTGGGCGTTATTCGGAAAAGAAGACGATTTTTAGGAAAGCATTGAATTATTGGCGTTATCAAAAGCGTCTACGAACGGTATTAAAAGTAGCTGTAACGAACGGCATTACAAGAACGGTAAAATATGCGCGAAGTCGCGATACAGATAGACAGTTAGCAATTGCATTGCGTTCTACTCTTGAAGAGAGCGGTGGCATTTTTATAAAGTTTGGACAAGTGTTATCAACTAGAAAAGAATTGTTTTCCCCAATCTTCATTGAAGAACTAAAAAAATTGCAGCAAAAAGTATCGCCAATGACCTTTGATGAAGTAAAAAGGATATTAAAAGAAAATTTTTCATGCGAAATCGATGAGGTCTTTTCTTTTTTTGACGAGAAACCATTAGCAGCAGCTTCCATTGGACAAGTTCATCGAGCGGTTTTAAAAAATTCTCATGAAGAAGTGGTTGTAAAAATTTTAAGACCGCAAGTAAAAACAATTATGAGGGAAGATTTAAGTATATTATTGGAATTTGCAGATTGGATTACGACGAAATCCCAGTGGGCTGAAAGTTTTGGGTTCAAATCGTTAGCAGAAGGATTTGCCAATTCAATGAAAGAGGAAACGGATTTCGAAATAGAAGCCCGCAATATGATCCAAATTCGAAATATATTAAAACGGAGTAAACTGAATGTCAAAATTCCACAAGTTTATGAAGAATTAAGTAATGAAAATATTTTAGTAATGGAATATGTAAAAGGTGTAAGCATTTCGGATTTAGATAAAATAGAGGATCTTTCCTTTGATCGAAAAGAGCTTGCGCGAACGATTGTTTATTCTTATTTAGAACAAGCGTTAATATCAGGAATTTTTCATGCTGACCCGCATCCAGGAAATATTTCTGTTAATCCAGAAACAGGGGAAGTAGCGATTCTTGACTTTGGAGCAGTTTGTCGATTATCAGGGCAACAACAAGAAGGATTAAAACTATTTTTCATGGGTATTCAGCAGGGAGATTCGTCGTTATTATACGATGCAATTTCCTTGCTAATCAAAAATAAAAATGAAATTAACCGTCAAGAATTGGAACAAGCGATTGGCCAAATTTTATTAAAAATAACATATGTTAATAAAGTTCCAACAGATGAAACGATTTATTCCATTTTTACAGTCATTAGAGAATCGGGGTTACAGTTTTATTCATCCGTCAGCTTGGCTCTCAGGGTAATCATTACATTAGACGGCACAATCAATATGATCGATCCTACTTTTAATATTTTTGAAGAAGCGAAGAAATTTACAAATGATTATATGAAATCTTCGTTAAGAAAACCGATTACAGAGCCAATTGAAACGATGGAGAAAATGCAAGAAGAATTGGCAATACTAATACCGAATTTGCGAAAAATTCCAAGGCGGATTGACCAATTAATTCGAAAAGTTGAAGATGGAAAAGTGATCTTGCATCACGACATCTTTTCGGATAAAACCAACTCCAAATTTGTGACGCAATTGTTTTCAAAATTTGTCTTATTGATGGTGGGCATTACATTTGGAATTATTTCAACAGCACTTCTAGCCATTTCCCAATTTATTGAAACTGCCTATGCGATTTATTTAAATACAGCAGCATATCTCGGATTATTTTTATGTTCCATTTTACTTGTACGATTATCGATTCAAGCAATTCGCGATATGAAACGGAGAGATTAATGAAAGCACTTTTCCCATATGCAATGAAGTCTAAACTGATAGGAGGATAATATGTTCTATTTTATGAACGTATTATCCTCTTCTTTTGTTTGTCAGCAGTAGCGTCACTTAGAATTGTAATAGGGAAGGAGAATTTTTCCGTCGCAAATGGGCTGTCTCAACATGTTATAATGAATGAAGTAGAAAGTGAGGATTTTTGAATGAATAATCAACCACATATTTTAGTCATTGACGGAATGGCTCTATTATTCCGTTCTTTTTATGCCACGAGTGTAATAGGACATTTTCAATATTTACCGGATGGCAGACCATCAAATGGGGTGCAAGGTTTTGCACGACATGTTTTAACAGCCCAATCAATTATTAAGCCTAGCCATATTGCAATTTGTTGGGATATGGGAGCTAACACATTTCGCAATGAACTATTTGAAGGATACAAAACGAATCGAAGCGAGCCACCGGAAGAAATGATTCCACAATTTGACATGGCAAAGGAAGTTTCTGAGTGGATTGGCTGGAAAAACATTGGAGAAGCAGGAATGGAAGCGGATGATTGCATTGGTTCCATCGTTGAAAAATGGAAGGAAGAAGCCCAAATTACAATAATTAGTGGCGATAAAGATTTATTGCAATTATTGAATCCTTCGACGAACATCGCTTTTACAAAAAAAGGCTATTCTGAGTATGATGTCTATACAATGGAACGATTTAAAGAGGAATATGCGATTGAACCTCATCAATTTGTAGATGTGAAAGCATTCATGGGAGATTCGAGCGACGGCTATCCAGGGGTCAAAGGCATTGGACCGAAAACAGCGCTGCAATTGATTCAAAAATACGGTACTGTTGAAGGAGTATTACAAAATTTAGATGAATTAAAACCAGGTCAACGAAATAAAATTGCAGATAATCTGGAAATGTTAAAGCTTTCTTATCGATTAGCATCCATAGAAAAAAACATACCAATCAAAGAACGTTTAGAAGATCTCTCTGTACCTGAATATTCCGCTAACACTTTCAATCAACTAGCAAACAAGGGCTTTACATCCATTGCAAAACATGCCTATTCACTATATACATGTATATAAAGTATTGAGAAGGGACACAAACTTGTTTGAATGTTTGAGTCCCTTTATTTTTTCTTTCTTGGCTCAATTTTTACGAAGCTAATCACTTTATAGTTTTGAGAATAGGGAACTTTTCGTATTTGACTATCACGATTTATTCCCCCATTATCATGCACAATTAATAATAACTCATTTTGCTCAATTTCATAGCCAATGAAAGGAACCCAATGATAGGTAAAAGTAGGTTTTGATTTCCATTGTAGAGTAAAGTATTTATCAAATTTTATTGCTACTGGCCTGCCCTCATCGATTTGTTTCATCGCTTCCTTTAATGAACAGTTTTTTACAACCCAGTCCGTTCCTAAATAGTTTTGTAAATTTTTAATAAGCCTCCAGCGAAATAAACCGATTTTCGTTGTACCTAGCATTCGATAAAGAATATTTACATTCTGTGCAACATGTTTTCCAAACATAAATTTCAACATAACGAATATTGTAGTAGGTCCACAGGCAGAGTTTTGGTAGGATGGATAAACTTCAGGGCTGAACTGAGACATTCCTTCTAAAGGTATGAACTTTTTCATAGCATCACCTTGTTCAATATTATAAGTAATATAAATTTTTTTGAAAGACTAGGGCAGTAATGAACATAAAATGATGATTGCACTAAGTCTTACTGCAAGTTTTATTGATATAATTTTCAGAATTAATAAGAAAAATTAGAAAAATGAAGGAATTTTTGGTAAGTATATCGAATAATAAAGCAGAGTTGTATTTCCTAGGAAATATACTCAACTTAAATAGTTCGAATCTTGCATAAAATCATCAGTTATAGTGATTTTTTGATGTTTTTATTTGCGTGAATAATCAAATAGTCCTTACCACAAAAAGAAAGGGGAAGAATTGAATGTATCAAGATCAATACAACACTCACAGAGTTCATAAAGTCAATCTTCTACTAACTATTATTTTAGTATTTCTTATTTGTGTACCGATTGTTTCATCTAGGGGATTTGAAGAGGGAGCAATTATTATTGTAGCGGGCTTGATTGTTCTTGTGATGTCGATAATCACTTTCTTTTTACCAATCAATACATATGTAAAAGGCTTAACCATATCATTAATTCCAAGTATAGTGGTATTAGCACTCTTAATTTTGGATGGATTTTCTATTATTAAACACTATATTATTATTCTTACAATTGCGATGGTTACACTCTATTTTAAGAAAGAACTGATTTTAGCGTTAGGTCTTTTGCTAGATGTAGTATATCTCGTATTATTTTTCCTTTTGCCAGAAAACTTATTAGGACTGAATAACAATTTTTCTGGGTTCTTGACTGTCTTCTTTATCATAAATGCATTTATGGTTCTTTTATATTTGCTGATGAAATGGGGAAGACAACTGATTGTTGATGCATTTCAAAAAGAACTTGAAGCGAAAGAGGGAATGAATAAGTTAACATCCACTTTTGCATCCATCGAATCTGTATCTGATTTGCTTGATAACCATATTACAAAATTTAATACAGAATTAAATACGATCTTTAGTTCAAGTAAAGACATTGTACAATCAGCAGAACAAATGGGTACTAGTATACAAGAAGAGGCGAATAGTGTAAATATCATCAATGATTCAATGGTTCAATCATCAGAAAAAATGGGACAAATCGTTATCGTTGCTGAAGATATTGTAAAAAAATCGGAAAATATGAATAGAAAAGTACAAGAAGGTTGGAATAAAATCAATCAAGTAACTGATTATATGGATTCAGTTGGTACAACGATTAGCAATACAGTTATAACGGTTTCTGATTTGCAAACTAGTTTAGAAAGGGTAAATACATTACTCGAAAGTATAAAAGAAATTGCAGATCAAACGAACTTGCTTGCACTGAATGCTGCCATTGAATCGGCTCGTGCTGGTGAGCATGGAAAGGGATTCGCAGTAGTAGCGGAAGAAGTAAGAAAACTAGCTGAACAAAGTGCCCAAATGACAGAGAATATTAAATTGGTGACGGATGAATTATTCAACAAATCCAAAATAGCTCAAGAAAAATCAGCTCAAGGAGAAAGTGCGATTACGGAAGGTAGATTATTGCTTAAGGAAATTTCTCATTTCTTTGAAGAAATAAAAAGTACATTTACAGAAATTCATAATGGACTATCAATGGAAATGTCAGAAATCGAATTGGCAAATCATAATTTCTTTACAATTCGAAATCAAATTGAAAACGTATCTGCTATATCTGAAGAAAATGCTGCGTCAACGGAAGAAATAATCTCTACATTAGAAAATACACATGATTTAATCGCTTCTATACATTCATCAATAAACGAAATAAATGTATTAATTAAACAGTTGAGAGACTTGACAAAAAGTTAGTATTATCAGTTCTCTGGATTAGTTCATCGCGATGAATGGGAATGTTTACGATTAAAATTATTATTGTCCTCCTGTTAATTTCTTTTAGATTCTCAATAGGTATAATTTTACTTTAAGGCCCAAATAATAGATTTGAAAATCCAGATTTATTTGGCGAAAAAATAGGAGGACAATATGAAATTTATACAGACACTAACGGATAAAGTCGCTACAAAAAAAGGGGCTTGGATTACTATTGCCATTTGGTTATTAATCATGATTGTTATTAGTGCAGGACCTAAATTAAGCGACTATAAAACAACCAACTTTCAAGCATTACCAAATAATGCAGAATCCATTATTGCCCAAAATAAGTTAGATGAGTTTTTTCCTAATGATCAAGGAACACCAGGTATATATGTATTTCATAAATCAGATGGAGAGATAACCGTTGAAGAAGTTGGAGAAATTATTGATGGTATTAAAAAGGCCGATATTGAAGGAATAGAAACAATTGTAGACGTTTCGAAATTACCTCCTCAAGCATTATCGGCATTCATATCTGAAGATAAAACGACAATGATTGTTCCAATGAATTTAAAGAATGGCTTAGGAAGTTCCGATTATGCTGAAATTAATGATAAAACAACTGAGGTAGGTACGAAAATTGCAGAGGATTTAGGGGTAGATTTTTATATTACAGGACCTGCAGGTATTTCGGGTGACACAGTTAAACTGTTCGAATCTGCAGACTTCAAACTTTTATTTGCAACAATCATCATTATTTTAGTTTTATTAATTGTCATTTATCGTTCTCCTCTACTTGCTCTTATACCGCTTTTGGCAACGGTAGTCGTGTATCAAATTGTCAATCAAACCGTTGCATTGCTAGGTGCTGCAGGGCTAGAAATTAATAACTCGACAACTTCCATCATGAGTATTTTGCTGTTTGCAGCACTTATTGATTATTCATTATTTGTATTTTCCCGCTATCGAGAAGAATTGAATAAGCATGAAAATCAATTTGAAGCAATGAAAATTGCAATGCAGTCAACAGCAAAACCGGTGCTATTTGCAGCAGGTACGGTGCTCGCTGCAATGGTTATTTTAATTTTTGCAGACTTCCGAGAATATCAAAACTTTGCTCCAATTTTTGCAACTGCCATGATTATTATTATGATTGCTGCTATTACTTTTGTCCCAGCATTATTTGCTTTATTTGGTCGAAAAGCATTTTGGCCGAAAATTCCAAAGTATGGTGAGGAAAGTGAAGTAAAACATAGCATTTGGGGTCCTATTGCAAAGTTTGTCACATCAAAACCAGCACTAGTTGGGGTAGCAGTCATGCTGTTTTTGTTAATTACAGCAGCTAACATTATGAATATTAAATATGAATTTAATATGGTAAAAAATTTTCCTGAAGATTTACCTTCTCGTGTTGGTTTTGAAATCGTGGAAGAGAAGTTTAATAAAGGGGATTTAGCTCAAACAACTGTACTTGTTACCGGTGAAGACTTAACATTTGAAAAAATACAGGAAATTGCCCAAGATTTTTCTGAAGTTGAACAGATTGGTTCTGCTAGAGCTTCAGGAATTACCGATGATGGGAAACACGGGAAAATAACCATCTCGTTAAATGAAGATCCGTATAGTGTTGAAGCCATTGATTTTATTCAAGAGTTCCGTGAAGCCAATGCAACATATCGTTTATCCAATGACAAAAAAGTGGAATTAGAGTTTGCTGGTACAACGGCAAAATTAGTTGATGAAGAAGAAGTCAATAATCGTGATATTAAGATTATTTTTATTTTAGAAACATTCCTTATTCTAGTACTATTGCTCATTCTTACACGTTCTATTAAAATGCCGATTTATATGTTGGCAACGATTTTAATTTCCTATGCTTCTGCGTTAGGTTTAGGATTATTTTTGTTAGATTTATTCTTTGGATATGATGCAGTGTCAACTCGTGCACCGGTATATGCGTTTATCTTCTTAGTTGCATTGGGAATTGATTATAATATCATCATGGTCAGCCGTTTCATCGAAGAGCGGAAATATAAAAGTGTAAAGAATGCTTTAGAAATTGCTGTTCGAAACACAGGTGGAGTGATATCATCAGCAGGTGTGATATTAGCAGCAACCTTCGCAGCTTTAACGACAATGCCAGTAATCGATTTATTTGTTTTTGGCTTCATTGTCGCTGTCGGCATCATTATTGATACATTTTTAGTGCGAGGAATGTTATTGCCTTCTCTCATTTTATTCTTTGAACGAGATCAGAAGGGCGTCTGAAAAGTCATTTTCAGATGTCCTTTTTCAATTTGCACAAATGAATGATGAGAATATTTGTATACCCATAAATTGACAAAATATTTGTAAGATGTAAAGATAGTTGATAAAGAAGAAAAGACAAATCGTTAAGTTTTATTGTTATCAAAGAAGCGGCTCGACAATGGATGTGCAGAAACAATATCGCGATTTCCTTAAAATACAACCACTTGAAGCATTTTCATTTTAAAGAGCTGTTCGGTCGTTTAAAAGGTTGTAGTTTGAAGTAACTCCTATAAATTTTTGTGAATGTCTAAAAGACTATATATTGATTGAAAGGAGTAGATATTACATGTTCAGCAACTTAAAATATCCAATAATTCAAGCGCCGATGGCAGGGGGGATTGCAACGGTCGATTTAGCTCTTGCAGTTTCACAAAATGGTGGACTTGGGTTTCTAGCAGCGGGTTATAAAACTCCAGAAGCAATCGAGCAGGAAATCATCAAATGCAAAGAAGCCGCTTTGCCTTTTGGGGTGAATATTTTTGTTCCTCAAAACGACTCCCTTGATGAGTCATTGTATTTGTATAAGGAGCGCCTTGAAGAAGATTTCCAAATTCCATTAACAATTCCAAAAACCGATGACGATTATTGGACGGAAAAATTGGAGTTAGTCAAGACGTATAAAGTCCCTTATGTTTCGTTTACATTTGGTTGTCCAACCAATGAAATCATTGAACAAATTAAAGAGAATGGCAGCTATGTAATCGTTACGGTGACCAATTTAGAGGAAGCAAAAATTGCTGTACAACAAGGAGCAGATGCAATTTGTTTACAGGGGATAGAAGCTGGAGGGCATCGAGCAACTTTTCAAAATGTGGATGAAGAATCTTATGTACCACTGATGGAATTCATATCTACGGTTCGAAAAGAAATGGCAGTTCCAATAATTGCTGCTGGAGGCATTATTAATGGTAAGGACATTCACCTCGCATTAAATGCTGGAGCTGATGTGGTGCAGCTAGGTACGGCTTTCCTTTGTACAGAAGAAAGCGGAGCTAACCCAGTTTATAAACAGGCTCTTCAATCTGGAGAGTTTACAGAAACAGCCCTTACACGTACATTTTCAGGTCGACTTGCGCGGGGATTGAAAAATGAATTTATGGTGAAATATGAAAGCATTGCACCAGCCATTTATCCCGCTGTCAATACATTAACGCAGCCGATTCGTGCAAAAGCATTGAAAGATCAAAACCCTCAAGCCATGTCACTTTGGGCAAGTACACGTTTTAAAGAGATTCAGTCAGGTACAGTAAAAGAGATATTTGACCGACTTATTAAAGAATTGGAGCTATGTCGCTCTTCATGTATTTAGACATAGGGGAAATTTGTTGTGACATATAATGATTGAAAATTCTTTCAATTTGTAGGCAAGGGGGACATTTGTGAAGAAAATTTGGCCATATGTATGGAAAATAATTTGGTTTGTTGGGTTAATTATTTTAACAATTATTAGTTATAATATTGAACAACATTTATCAAATAAAGTTCTTTATAACGTAACTCCATTAAATTGGAGTCATTTTATCATTCATTTTATTTGGGGGATTTATTTATCGCTTATTTGTATTAATAGATGGAAGATTCAGTTCAACTTTCCATTATTCATTTGCGTATTTATTCCTAGTTTTGTGTTATCGCTTTATCTTCCTTTAACTTCGGTGTCAATCATTAACATCCCTGTAGGTATGTGGTTTGCTAAAGTTTACTCTTCAGGATTGATTGAAATAGTAGCCGGTTTATCGTTAATGGTTAGCTTATTTTATCCTGCGAAAAATGAAAAAGAAAACATATTTTTATAGAAATTGAAAGGACATAACTTTTTTGATAGAAGTTATGTCCTAAATTTTTCAAAGTTACACCGTTTGCGCATCCAAAAATTGCGTTACATCTTCCGGTGTTTTGGCGTTGGCACTATGAAGGTGAGCTAATTTTTCACCGTTTTTATAAATTAATAAACTTGGAATTCCCAATACTTGATATTTTTCAGCCAGTTCTGGGAAATCATCGCGATTGATTTCGAACCATTCATACTGATTGTACTTTTCAATAATCGGATCAATAAACATGTTCATGCGTACACAATCAGGGCACCAACCTGCATAAAATTTAACTATCACTGGCTCGTCCTTGCTAATAATTTCATTAAATTGTTCAATTGACGTAATTTCTTTCAATTTTTTCGCCTCCTTACCTAGTAGTTTACACATTTTAGCGAATGTCGGAAAGAAATATGTTTGGAGTGTAAATAACAAACTATTAAAATATCAATTAATTTTTCGAAAATTTTAATAAAAGGATTGCGAAATTCTGTAAAATCATCTACACTAAATACAAGAATAGTTGCTTCATGTATTTTTTTTAAACTAGAAATGAATAGCCATTCATTTTCTTGAAAAAAACATCTTCAAATGAGGAATTGAATAAACTATGAATGAACAAAGGGGAAACTTATAGCGAAAATGAATGATTGTTCATTCAAAAGAGTGAAGGGGGAATTGTTTGTGACGTATAAAATTGAAAAAGTAGCAGTAATTGGATCTGGGGTTATGGGTTCCGGTATTGCAGCTCATTTAGTAAATATCGGTATACCAACATATATGTTGGATATTGTTCCAAAAGAACTAACGAAAGAAGAACAAGAAAAAGGATTGACACTTGAACATCCAACAGTGAGAAACCGCATTGTGAATAATGCTGTACAAAAATTGTTGAAACAAAAACCAGCTCCGCTAACTTCACCAAAAAATTTAGCACTGTTAACAGTTGGGAATTTAGAGGACGATTTAGATAAGTTAAAAGAAGTAGATTGGATTATTGAAGTAGTTGTCGAAAATCTTGATGTGAAGCGAAACTTATTCGAAAAAATAGAACAGGTGCGAAAGCCTGGTGCCATCGTTAGCTCAAACACTTCCGGAATCAGTGTAAATAAGATGGTGGAAGGCAGAACGGAAGAATTCCAAAAACATTTTTTAGGAACGCATTTTTTCAATCCGCCACGCTATCTAAAATTGCTTGAAATTATTCCTACTGAACATACATCGCCAGACGTTGTAACCTTTATGAAAAATTTTGCGGAAGATGTGTTAGGCAAAGGAGTTGTAATAGGTAAGGATACACCAAATTTCGTGGCCAACCGAATTGGTACGTATGGCTTGCATATTACACTCCATGAAATGCTAAAACGAGGATATTCAGTTGGAGAAGTAGATTCAGTAACAGGACCTTTAATTGGCAGACCGAAATCTGCAACTTTCCGGACACTTGATGTGGTAGGGTTGGATACGTTTATTCATGTGGCAAAAACAGTGTATGACCAAACTACTGGTGAAGAACAAAAAGTTTTTGAAGTTCCAGAACTGATTCATAAGTTAGTGGAAAGAGGAGCCCTCGGTGCAAAATCTGGTCAAGGTTTCTATGTGAAGAAAGGAAAAGACATTTACGAAATCGATCCAAACACGCTAGAGTATGTTCCACAAAAGAAATTAAAAGCTCCTTCCATCGAAATGGCAAAACAAACAAAAGGGTTAGATAACAAGTTAAAAACATTAGTATACGCAAATGACCGAGCTGGTGAACTACTGTGGAATATTTTTGCTCCAACATTGATCTATTCTGCAGAATTAAACGGCATTATTGCAGACAACATTGTGGAAATCGACAATGCCATGAAATGGGGATTCGGTTGGAGCCAAGGTCCGTTTGAAATGTGGGATGCAATCGGCGTAGAAAAATCCGTTGCGAAAATGGAAGAAGAAGGTCGCAATGTTCCTGAATTTGTGAAAAAACTATTAGCGAAAGGCTATAAATCATTCTATCAAGAAATAGATGGCCAATTAGCATTCTTTAATGGAGAAGATTATGAAATTATTCCTGTCAATGAAAAAGCAATTGATTTAAAACGTTACAAAAAACAGCACGGCGTTCTTAAATCAAACTCTGGTGCTAGTTTGATTGATATCGGGGACGGCATTTTACTTCTTGAATTCCATTCGAAATCAAATGCCATTGGATTAGACATCATTCAAATGATTAACTATGCAATCGATGAAGTAGAAGCAAATTACAAAGGGCTTGTCATCGGAAACCAAGGAAAGAATTTCTGCGTTGGTGCAAACCTTGGCATGATTTTAATGGAAGCGCAAGATGACAACATATTTGAACTTGATTATGTTGTGCGTGCATTCCAAAAAACGATGCGTCGCATTAAATATTCGAGAAAACCAGTTGTGGCAGCTCCGTTTGGCATGACACTCGGAGGTGGAGCGGAAGTTTGCTTGCCAGCAGCACGCATTCAAGCTTCAGCAGAAACGTATATGGGACTAGTGGAAGTTGGTGTTGGATTAATTCCGGGAGGCGGCGGAAACTTAGCTCTCTATGAAAAGGCATTGGAAGGTCTTCCAAAAGGTGTGGAAATTGATTATCAAGCCGTTGCGAATAAAGTATTTGAAACAATTGCGATGGCGAAAGTGTCCACTTCTGCGGAAGAAGCTCGAGAAAATAACTTCTTAAGCAATCAAGATGGCATTTCCGTAAATCCGGATCATCTTATTTACGATGCGAAGCAAGTAGCACTTTCCTTATATAAATCTGGTTATAAGCCACCAGTGAAAAAGAAAATCAAAGTGGTTGGTGCACCTGGTTATGCAACGATGTTGTTAGGAGCACAGAACATGTACACAGCAGGTTATATTTCAGAACACGATTTAAAAATTGCGAAAAAACTTGCTTATGTACTGGCTGGAGGCCTTGTACCATATGGAACGGAAGTAGATGAAGAATATTTGTTAAATTTAGAACGCCAAGCGTTTTTAGAGCTTGTGGCTGACCGTAAATCTCAAGAGCGTATGCAACATATGCTCGTAACTGGTAAGCCGTTGCGCAATTAATTCGGAAAAAGAAACAAAGGGGGATGTAATATGCGTGAAGCAGTTATAGTGTCAGGAGCGAGAACGCCAATTGGTAAAGCAAAAAAAGGGTCACTCGCTCAAATGCGACCAGATGATTTCGGCGCAATCGTAGTAAAAGAAGCCATTCAGCGTGCAGGCTATGAGGGAGAAATAGATGATTTAATTTTAGGATGTGCAATGCCTGAAGCGGAGCAAGGCATGAACGTAGCAAGAAATATTGGAGCATTAGCAGGACTACCAGATACAACTCCTGCGATTACAATTAATCGTTTCTGTTCTTCAGGTTTACAATCCATTGCATATGCAGCTGAAAGAATTATGCTTGGTCATGCGAAGGCTATTGTTGCTGGTGGAGTAGAGTCAATGAGCATGGTGCCAATGATGGGACACGTTGTTCGACCAAATCCAAAATTGGCAGAAGAAGCGCCACAATACTACATGAGCATGGGCCATACGGCGGAAGAAGTTGCAAAACGTTATGGTGTTAGCCGTGAAGATCAAGACGATTTTGCGGTGCGTTCTCACGAATTGGCTTATAAGGCGATTCAAGAAGGAAAATTCAACGATGAGATTGTTCCAATTGATGTTGTACAGCATTACGTTGATGAGAATAACACGTTAAAAGAAAAACGCTTTACATTTTCTATGGATGAAGGGGTACGACCAGATACATCGAAAGAAGTTTTAAGTAAACTGCGTCCAGCATTCAGTATAAATGGAACGGTAACAGCGGGTAATGCTTCACAAACTTCTGACGGGGCTGCAGCACTTCTTGTGATGGATCGAGAAGAAGCTGAAAAGCAGGGATTAAAACCGATGGCAAAATTCTTAAGCTTTGCAGTGGGCGGCGTTCCACCTGAAGTGATGGGAATTGGACCAATTGAAGCAGTGCCAAAAGCGTTAAAACTTGCAGGGTTAAAACAAGAGGATATCGACTTATGGGAACTAAATGAAGCATTTGCTTCTCAATCTATTCAAGTTATTCGTCATCTTGGTCTCGATCTTAATAAAGTTAATGTAAATGGCGGTGCGATTGCGTTAGGACACCCGCTTGGAGCGACGGGAGCAATATTGACGTTAAAGCTAATCCATGAATTAAGACGACAAGAAAAGAAATATGGCGTTGTTACGATGTGTATCGGTGGCGGTATGGGAGCTGCTGGCGTGTTGGAAGTTCTATATTAATCAATTTGTTAGCAATAAATCGATAGGGAGGAATTGACATGGTTCAAACAACAGATTTTGTAAAGGGTGGAAGTTTTTTAATTGAAGATGTAGATTTAGAAAAAGTATTTACACCTGAAGATTTTACTGAAGAACATTTAATGATTGCTAAAACGACGGAAGAGTTTGTAGAAAATGAAGTATTGCCGTTAATAGATAAATTGGAAAATCATGAATTTGAACACTCCGTAAAATTAATGAAACAAGCAGGTGAACTAGGGCTACTTGCTGCAGACATTCCTGAAGAATATGAAGGTCTTGGATTAGATAAAATTACATCAGCTCTTATCGGCGAAAAAATGTCTCGCGCAGGAGGCTTTAGCTTAACGCACGGTGCTCATGTAGGAATTGGATCATTACCGATTGTCCTGTTTGGAAATGACGATCAAAAGAAAAAATATTTACCGAAATTGGCTAGCGGTGAATGGATTGCTGCATACGCATTAACAGAGCCAGGATCCGGTTCCGATGCGTTAGGTGCAAAAACAACTGCGAAATTAAATGAGGCAGGAACTCATTATATTCTTAACGGTGAAAAACAATGGATTACGAACTCAGGCTTTGCAGATGTATTCGTTGTGTATGCGAAGGTAGATGGTGAGCATTTTACAGCATTCATCGTTGAACGTTCATTCCCTGGCGTTTCTGTTGGTGCAGAAGAGAAGAAAATGGGTATTAAATCTTCATCTACTCGTACATTGATTTTAGAAGATGTACCAGTTCCAGTGGAAAATGTATTAGGGGAAATTGGTCGAGGACATGTTGTGGCATTCAACATTTTAAATATCGGTCGTTATAAATTAGGTATTGGTACAGTGGGTGCATCAAAAAGAGCATTGGAGCTAGCAATCCAATATACAAATCAACGCAAACAATTTAACACACCGATTTCTAGCTTCAATTTAACAAAAGAAAAAATTGCGACAATGGCATCTGAACTATATGCTTCTGAATCGTTGAATTACCGTACAGTAGGATATTTCGAAGATCGTTTTAGCAAACTTTCTTCTGAAGAATTAAAAGATGGTAAAGCGGTAGCAAAAGCTGTTGCGGAATATGCAATTGAATGCTCGATTGCAAAAGTTGTTGGTTCTGAAACATTAGATTACATTGCGGATGAAGCAGTACAGCTTCATGGTGGATATGGTTTTATGTCTGAATATGAAGTGGAACGCATTTACCGCGACTCCCGTATCAACCGTATTTTCGAAGGAACAAATGAAATTAACCGTTTAATAGTACCTGGTACATTCATGAAAAAAGCATTGAAAGGAGAACTTCCTTTATTACAAGTTGCTCAAAACTTGCAACAAGAACTTCTCATGCTCATGCCTGAAGAGGTTAGCGATGAGCCATTAGCACAAGAAAAATATCTTGTGAAAAATGCGAAGAAAATTGGTATCTTAGCTGCTGGTGTTGCTGCTCAACGCTTCGGTACAAAACTTGAACAGGAACAAGAGGTATTGGTAAATATTGCGAATATCGCAAACTTTGTATATGCAATGGAATCAGCAGTATTACGCACTGCAAAAGCAATTGAACGCGACGGACTTGAAAAAGCGAAGCAAAAATTACTATATACTCAAATTTATTGCCAAGAAGCCTTTGCTGAAATTGAAAAAGAGGCAAAAGAAATTGTCATTGCTTCTGTTGAGGGAGATAATGCACGTATAACACTTTCTGCTTTACGTAAATTAACTCGTCACAATCCTTATAATTTAATCTTGAAAAAACGTGAAGCTGCTGAACGACTAATTGCAGCAGAAAAATATATCGTGTAATGGTAGAGAGCTGCTCACAAGTGAATCACTTGTGGGTAGCTTTTTTGTCTTTATAGAGTGAAGAATAACTGCACAAGCAAGGGTTGTATCTGCAGAATGGGTTATCTGCACGAGCAAGGGAGCTATCTGCACAAGTGAAGGGGGTATCTGCACGAGTAGAGATTGTATCTGCACAAGTGAAGGGGGTATCTGCACGAGTAGAGATTGTATCTGCACAAGTGAAGGGGGTATCTGCACGAGTAGAGATTGTTTCTGCACAAGTGATGGAATTATCCGCACGAGTGGAGGAGCTATCTGCACAAGTGGAGGAGTTATCCGCACAAGCTAGAATGAATCCGTACGAACAAGGGAGCCAACCGCACAAGCAAGAGCACTATCCGCACAAGGTAAAGGATTATCAAAGAAAAACGTTACGAAAAAAGAGCGACTTGCAAACATATACATTTTCTCAAGCCGCTCTTCATTCTAATATGAATTCTCCATAAAAAAGAAATAACCTAATAGGACAAATAGAAGAAGGATGAAGATTGTGATTGTAACTTTAATAGGAGAGATTGGATATTCTCCACCGACTTTGCCCGTTTGGCCATTCACCATAAATTGATAGACTTTATCTCTGTATCGAAAAGTCGATAGCCACAAAGGCAACATCAAATGTTTATATGTAATATCAGAATGGACTGTTGAAAATCGTAAATTTTTAACTACATGGGCGCGATGTTTCCATAAAATATGTTGTGTAATTTGAGATTCTAGATAATGATGAATTTCATTTTTGGCGATTTTCCAGCCGTCATCAAGACCAATACTGTATCGTTCAGCTACAAAACCATGCAAATACTCTTTTTGGTATGGGCGAGCATTTGTTAAATAAAAAGGTTCCACTTTGCTTAAAATATGAGCATCGTAGCGAGTAGAAGCGAGAACAAGGTGATCATCAATAAATTCTTGATAAAATCCTCTTGTACGATACCAGTCAGTAACGGTTTGAGGTTTTCCATCCTTATCGTATACCGTTCTTCTTCTACCATATGTTGCTGTATACTGTGAAGCGGTCTTTGTATCAAAAGTCCAGTAAGGCAAATAGATGCCTGTAAATGCTTCGGCTTTAGCTGATTGTCTAGCCTCATTAGGAGCAAACCATCTCCCTTTTATCCATTTTTGAAAGTTTTCGTTTGCTTGTTCCAATGTTAATTGAAATGGAATAATTCCGTTAGGAGCGATAGAGTGATCGTCTTTAATTTCCATCACATGATTTGATCCGCAATAAGGACATACGTTGGCTACTTCCAACGCATCATAGACTAATTCAGCAGCGCAGGCATCACAAATCACTATCTTTTTTTCTTCTCCCCAACGGAAGCTACTTCTAGCCTCTGCTTGATGGAAATCTAGCTCATCTATTTCTAAATCAGCCTCTAATTCTGCATTTGGAATCTCTTCTGTATGATGACAATAGGGACAAACTAACTTGCCTGAAGCAGGATGAAACTTGATGGAAGCACCACAGGATGGACACTTCGCATCATACTCATCTACTTCAATGAACTCTTGTTTTTCATTGGTACTCATACCAATCCTCCTTATTTGCGATCGTTTTCATCAATCACATCTCCGCATTCAGGGCAGAATTTCGGTGTAAAGGATGGATCTTTTGGTTGCCATCCACATTTATCGCATGTCAGTGCAAAGTTCGCTGGCTTTGGCGAACCGCATTCATAACAAAACTTCCCCTTATTTTCTGTGCCGCATTGACAAATCCAAGTATTTGATGTTGGTCGTTTGTTTCCGCATTCGGTACAGAATTTTCCTTGATTTTTCGCACCACAACTACATTGCCAAACAACATTTTGAGGATTTTGATCGACGGGTTGTTGTTTTTCACCCATTTCAAATAAATCTTTTGCATTGACACCACCTGCTTGCTGAGCCATTTGCAGTCCTGCAAAACCGACAAAGGCTCCTCCTTGATTTTCTGCAGCTTTTCTCATTGCTTCACTTTGAGCGTCAATTATTGTTGCTCCAGCCATAGATGGATTTCTGAACACTGCACTTCTTTGGAGTTGTTTAATCATTTTTTCATCTTCTTCTGAAGCATTGACCGCACTAATACCAAACGAAACGATTTCGATGCCTCGCTTTTTCATCCATTTATCAGATAATACTTCATTTAATGCTTTTGCAATTTCTAACGTATGTTGTGGAAGTTCGCTATAGCGTATCCCCATTGCAGAAATTTTAGCAAAAGCAGGTTGTAATGCTGTTAATAGTTCTGAGCGAAGTTGACCGTCGATTTCAGAACGTTTAAATTCATTTTGAACATTGCCAGAGACGTTAGAATAAAAAAGAATTGGATCCACAATTTTATAGGAATATTCCCCGTGACATCGGATGGAAATATCGATATCTAACCCGATATTTCGATCAATAATCCGGAATGGAATCGGTGTGGGAGTACCATATTTATTACCTGAAATCTCCTTCATGTTAAAAAAGTATACTCGCTGATCTTTTCCAGGCTCTCCACCGAAACTTAAACGCTTTCCAAAAGACTCAAAACTTGCTTTAATTGATTCGTTTAAGTCTCCATAAAAGATGCTTGGTTCTGTAGAAAAGTCATATACGTATTCTCCAGGTTCAGAGCAAAATTCAACTATTTTTCCCTGATCGACAATAATCATGCATTGCCCTTCATTGACTGCTATTATCGAACCGTTGCTAATGATATTGTCGCTTCCTTTACGGTTAAAACTTCTTTTACCGCCTCGTTTTTTTCCTTTGGTTATTAATACATCTGCAGGAATAGAGTCACAGTAAAAATACTCTCTCCATTGGTCAGATAAAACGCCGGCTAATGCACCGACACCCGCTTTTAATAAGCCCATACCATTCCCTCCAATAATCAAAATTTACATATAATTCATTCTACTTTGATTCTCTTATGAATGCATTATTTTTATTGATGTTAAATATCACTAAAATTTATGAAAATTCATACTTGAACACATGATTTCAATCGTGCATGATAAAAATAAGAAAGATTTGAAAAATTATTTAAAAATAAGGAGCCAATGAAATGTCGTTGAAATTTATTCATTATCCTAGATGTACAACTTGTAAAAAGGCGCAAAAATGGTTGGATGATAATGGAATAAAATATGATGCTATTCATATTGTAGAACAAACCCCAACGAAAGAAGAATTAAAATCGTATTGGGAAAAAAGTGGACTACCATTAAAAAAGTTTTTTAACACATCTGGACAAAAGTATAGATCCCTTGGTCTAAAGGATAAACTAGGTTCGATGTCTGAAGAAGAACAACTAGAATTATTAGCTTCAGATGGCATGTTAATTAAACGACCAATTGTTACAGATGGTGAAAAAGTGACTCTTGGGTTTAAAGAAGAAGAGTTTGAACAGACATGGAAGTAATCATCTAAAATAGCTTGTTTTTGAAATTGAAATATGTCAAACTGAAAAAAAGATTACATATCAGATGGAGGGTAAAAGTATGTCAATACCAAAGGAATTACGTTATACGAAAGAACATGAGTGGGTAAAATTAGAAGACGGTAAAGTACGTGTTGGAATAACTGATTTCGCACAATCTGAACTTGGTGATATCGTATTCGTTGAACTTCCTCAAGTTGGAGACGAAATTCAAATGAATGAACCTTTCGGAAGTGTGGAATCAGTGAAAACGGTTTCTGAATTATATGCGCCTATTTCTGGTAAAGTTGTTGAGGTGAATACTGAGCTTGAAGATAGCCCAGAATTAGTAAATGAGTCTCCTTACGAAAATGCTTGGATGATTGTTGTTGAACCTGCAGATTCTTCTCAACTTGATGAATTACTTACTGCAGAACAATACGAAGAAATTATTTCTGAATAATCTGTCTAAAACGCCAGGGAAAGAACTGGCGTTTTTTTAAAATCAAAATATAATATGTAGACAACACTATTCATCGTTTCTTCAGTTCTTATATAATACGTGGGGTGAGTAAAAATGCATTACGAAAAATGTATCATTGTAGAAGGTCGTTCAGATATGTTGAAATTGGCCCCAATTTTAGCGGAAGATGTGAAGATTGTCTGTACAAATGGTACTATAAGTGAAGAGGCGTTACTCGAGCTTATTGAGCCCTATGAAGAATGTCAGCTATATACTTTTTTTGATGCCGATCAATCCGGAGAAAAACTAAGAAAATTAATGAAGAGAATTTATTCGGAGGCTACTCACCTAAATGTTCCAAGAACATATATGGAAGTTGCAAACGCACCACGAAAAGTGTTAGCTCAATTACTGAAAGAAGCGAGATTTTTAGTTCATAAAGAATATTTAGCATAGGAAATGATTGATATGGAAGAATGGACAATAGAGAATTGGGAAGAAAAAGTAAACGAAAATGATATCACAGCATTTTATTTATATACACCTATTTGCGGAACATGTAAAATTGCATCAAAAATGATGGAAGTTATTGAAGAACTTCTTCCACACATTCCGATTGGGAAAGGAAATATTAATTTTTTGGAAGAATTTGCATACGAACAACAAATCGAAAGTGTTCCTTGTCTACTTATAACAAAGGACGGAAAAGTGCATGAAAAAGTCTATGCATTTAAATCCGTACAAAACTTATATGAAAAGTTGATTTTATAGTTGACAGATGATAGATTACGTGTTACATTGTTTCCATAATTAAATAACCGAATAGCAAAAAACTCTTATTAAGAGTGGTGGAGGGAAGTGCCCTATGAAACCCGGCAACCATCATATCATTGATATGATAAGGTGCCAAATCACGCAAAGTATTTATTACTTTGAAAGATAAGAGGAAGTTTTACGATATCTAAGTAGGTTGTTCAACTTCCCTTCTACTTATCAAAGTAGAAGGTTTTTTTATTGAAATGAAAGATTGTATACATAACGCTATGGTCAAAGGGTAATAAAAAGTGTAAAATGCACAATTGTAATATCAATACATATTGCGGTTTATAAAGGAGTACTCAAACATGATTGAAGTAAAAAATGTCACAAAAATCTTTAAAACGAAAAATGGGGAATTAACCGCAGTTGATCATGTAAATTTGTCTATTCAAAAGGGTGAAATTTTCGGAATCATCGGATATAGCGGTGCCGGAAAAAGTACATTGATTCGCCTATTGAATGGACTCGAGAAACCAACGAGCGGTTCTGTCATAGTGAATGGTCTTGAAATTTCTTCAATTAAAGGAAAAGAGTTACGGCTTGCTCGCCAAAAAATCAGCATGATCTTCCAACATTTCAATCTTTTATGGTCAAGAACAGTCGCAGAAAATATTGCTTTTCCTTTAGAAATTGCAGGGGTACCAAAAGAAGAAAGAGAAAAAAGAGTTCACGAATTAATTGAACTTGTAGGTTTAAGTGGAAGAGCGGATGCTTATCCATCCCAGCTTTCCGGTGGACAAAAACAACGGGTTGGTATAGCAAGAGCATTAGCTAACAATCCAGAAGTATTGCTTTGTGATGAAGCCACAAGTGCTCTAGACCCAGAAACAACTGATTCAATTTTGCGATTATTATCAGATATTAATCAGCGTCTTGGGTTGACAATTGTTTTAATTACCCATGAAATGCACGTGATTCGAAAAATTTGCCATCGCGTTGCGGTGATGGAAGCTGGACGTGTCGTTGAACAAGGTGATGTTCTTGAAGTGTTCCAAAATCCTCAAGCTGAAATAACGAAAAACTTTGTGATGCAAGTTTCGGATTCAAGAGAATCAAAAGAATCCATTGAACACATTTTGAAAAATTATCCTTCTGGAAAATTAGTAAAATTAATTTTTGTTGGAAATACAACAGAAAGACCGATTATTTCATATTTAATTAAAGAGTTCCAGTTGGATATCAACATCCTTCACGGCAATATTTCACAAACGGTGAATGGCTCTTATGGAACGTTAATTGTTCAACTTGACGGTGATTCTGAAAATGTCGAGAAGGCTTTGGAAAAACTGAAATCGATGAATATTAAAACGGAGGTGATTACGAATGATTGAGGCATTATTTCCGAATGTAGATTGGACAAAAATGTGGGAAGCAACCTATGACACACTCTACATGACAGCTATTTCTACAGCAGTTACCTTCGTTCTCGGCATAATCATAGGTATACTGTTATTCTTAACAAGTCCACACCAACTTTGGGCTAACAAAATTGTTCATTTCTTGACGGGGTCCCTTGTGAATATCTTCCGTTCGATTCCGTTTATTATATTAATTATTTTATTAATTCCGTTTACAAAATTTTTACTCGGAACTATTCGTGGTGTAAATGCGGCTTTACCAGCGTTAATTATCGGTTCAGCGCCGTTTTATGCGCGTTTAGTATTAATCGCTTTACGCGAAGTAGATAAAGGTGTTATTGAAGCAGCAAGATCGATGGGTGCGAATACTTTCACAATTATATGGAAAGTATTAATTCCTGAATCCAAACCTGCGCTCATTTCTGGAATTACTGTCACAGCTGTTGCTCTTGTTGGTTATACAGCGATGGCAGGAATCATAGGTGCAGGCGGTTTAGGGAACTTAGCTTTCTTAGAAGGTTTCCAAAGAAGTAGAGAAGATGTCACGTTAATGGCAACGATTTTAATACTTGTCATTGTATTTGTCATTCAATGGATTGGTGATACGATTACTGCCAAAACGGACAAGCGCTAATTCAGGTGATGGAGGCGATTTGCCTTTCACATAAAATTTAATGGAGAAGGAGTAATGGAAGGATGAAGAAAGTATTATCATTTTTATTCCTATCAGTGCTTGTGCTAGTATTAGCTGCATGCGGTACAAGTTCAAATTCTTCAACTGATGAAGGAACAAACGACGATCAACAAGCAACAGAAAAAGTAACATTAAAAGTAGGTGCTTCACACACACCTCACGCAGTAATTTTAGAGAAAGCAAAACCAATCCTTGCTGAAGAAGGAATCGAGTTAGAGATTGTACCATATCAAGATTATGTTTTACCAAATCAAGATTTAAATAATGGCGATCTTGATGCAAACTATTTCCAACACATTCCGTATCTTGAACAAAAAGTTGCTGAAGAGGGTTATGATTTAGTAAATGCTGGTGGAATCCACATTGAGCCAATGGGGATTTACTCTAAAAAATATCAATCTTTAGATGAACTTCCTGATGGTGCAACAATTTTAATTTCAAATTCTATCCCAGACCATGGTCGTATTTTATCACTACTTGAAGCAAATGGCTTAATCACATTAAAAGAAGGTATCGATAAAACAAAAGCAACTTTAGAAGATATTGTTGAAAATCCGAAGAACTTAAAAATCGAAGCAAGCGATGCTCCTGAGATGATGGTTACTTATTATGAAAACAAAGAAGGAGATGCGGTTGTTATTAACTCTAACTTCGCAATCGATGCTGGAATTAACCCAGTGGAAGATTCAATCGCAATTGAAGGTTCAGAATCACCATATGTAAACGTAATTGCTGTACGTTCTGGCGATGAAAATAGAGAAGAAATTAAAAAGTTAGTGGAAGTATTGCGTACAAAAGAAATTCAAGACTTCATTCTTGAAGAATGGGGCGGCTCTGTAGTACCAGTGAGCGAATAATAAAACGAAATAACCTCCTAATCGAAAACGATTGGGAGGTTTTGCATGTTTAAGAGAATTAAATAAGGTGACCTTTGCCTTCTTGATTTTGAGTATGTTGGCCATTACGAAACAATTCTTTAACAATGAAATTATGTTATATCCTCTATTGAAATTGATTTAATCTGGAGAAGAATGTTTGAACAAATTTGATAAATACTTGTTCTGAAGGAGCTAATTCTCTGTTTGTTGGATAAATAATTCCTACATTGCGGGTGATATTTGGATTATCGATTTTCATTTTGATAGTTAACCGTGGTGTAGAATCGTAGAAAGAACTTTCTGGCAATAATGTTACGCCAATTCCTGCTGCTACAAGCCCCTTTAAAGCATCCATATCTTCTCCCACCGAAGTGGCTATAGGAGAAAAGCCTGCTGATTTGCAAGCATCGACTACGACTTTATGTAAAATATATCCTTCAGGGAAAAGGACAAAGTGATCATGACGTAGTTCATCTAAATGAATTTTATCCCGCTTCGCCAGCCGGTGATTGGCAGGAAGCAATGCACAAATGTTTTCATTGAATAAAATCATTGAATCGATTGTTTCATCTTTCTTTGGTACCGGTCCTAAAAATGCAAGGTTTAATTCACGGTTTTTGACTGCCTCAATTAAATAGCGATAGGATCCTTGGCGTAGATGGAAAGAAACGTCAGGATATTCTTTTTTAAAGGCAGAAATAACTGTTGGGAGGACGTAACTTGCTAAACTAGTAGGGAAGCCAATTTTAATGGACCCCTTTTCAGGATCTAAATATTCTTCCACTTGCTTAACAGCATAATCGATAGCATTCAGAGCGGTAATTGCATGCTCTAAAAAAATTTTACCAATCGGTGTTAGTTTCACGTTTCTCCCTACACGTTCAAAAAGTGCTGTGCCAAGCTCTTCTTCTAGATTGGCAATTTGTCTGCTTACAGCTGATTGGGCAACATGAAGGTGTTCAGCTGCCTCGGAGATATGTTCCCGTTCTGCAACTTCAACAAAATATCGTAATTGACGTAATTCCAGTGTTCTCCCTCCTAATCATCTAAAAAATAGATGGGTTGATAAAAAAATATATACAATTTATATTAATGGAAAATGCCAATAATGTAAACGTTTAGGAAAAGGAACATTGTTGCATAGATTGTATATATCAGTCAAAGTCAAGGGGCATGAAAGGGCAGAAATTTGATTTACTACTACTTTAGAAATTTCTTAAATAACAATTATTTCAAAGGATGAATTTAAGAACTCTGAAAAGAAGCATAGACTGAATGCAATTAAAAAAATATATCGAAAGATGTTGGTTGATAATAGCTTTCTATTCAAAAAATTCTTTCATTAATAACTGTTCTCAATTACGATTTATTTATTGAAAATAAACATTCCTTCTTTTTACATTGTCTTGATTTGTTGTTAAGAATTTAATGTTCGGAAATTCTAATATTGATGAGGATTTTACTCAATGATGGGAATAAATGATTAAATGTTTTGCATGCTCACTTGTTTTCGGTTAAGATTAGAATGATAATAAATTAGAAATGGTATTACCATTTATAGCAAAAATGGAGGTATATAGATGTCAACATTAGTTATTAAGGATCTTCACGTTTCAATTGAAGGTAAAGAGATTTTAAAAGGTGTAAACTTAACAATTAACACAAATGAAGTACACGCAATCATGGGTCCTAACGGTACAGGTAAATCTACTTTAGCATCTGCTATTATGGGTCACCCAAAATACGAGGTTACTCAAGGAACAATTGAAATAGATGGACAAAACGTATTAGAAATGGAAGTAGACGAGCGTGCTAAAGCAGGTTTATTCTTAGCAATGCAATATCCATCAGAAATCTCCGGAGTAACAAACGCTGACTTCATCCGTTCAGCAATCAACGCACGCCGTGGTGAAGGTAATGAAATTTCCATTATGAAATTTATCCGTGAGCTAGATAAAACGATGGAATTCTTAGAAATGGATCCAGAAATGGCTCAACGTTACTTAAATGAAGGTTTCTCCGGTGGGGAAAAGAAACGCAATGAAATTCTTCAAATGATGATGATTAAACCTACATTTGCTATTTTAGACGAAATTGACTCAGGTCTTGATATCGACGCATTGAAAGTTGTATCTAAAGGCGTTAATGAAATGCGCGGTGAAAACTTCGGTTGCTTAGTGATTACTCACTATCAACGCTTGCTTAACTATATCACTCCAGATTACGTACACGTAATGATGCAAGGTAAAGTGGTGAAATCTGGCGGACCTGAGCTAGCTAAGAAATTAGAAGCTGAAGGTTATGAATGGATTAAACAAGAATTAGGTATCGAAGACACAGATGCAGTAACGGAAAAAGAAGCTTAATTTAGGAGGACGATTATCGATGACGGTTGAAACAAAATTGGCGTTATCAGCTAGTGAAGTCCGCTCGTTCTCTGAGTTAAATAATGAACCGAAATGGTTTACTGATTTACGTGCGGCTGCGATTGAAAAAGCTACTGATTTACCAATGCCTAAACCAGATAAAACAAATATTGAAAAGTGGGATTTTATCAATTTCCCTAAACATACGGTGAAAAGTGAATCTTTCACGATTGAGCAATTGCCTGAAGCAGTAAAAGATTTAATTGACATTGAACAACAAGAAAATCTTTATATTCAAAGAAACAACACACCGGTAGTTATAAAGCTTTCAGAAGAATTAAAAGCACAAGGTGTGATTTTCACAGACTTCTTAACAGCAGTTCGTGAACATGGTGATTTAGTACAAAAATATTTTATGACAACAGCTGTTAAATTAGATGAACATAAATTAACTGCTTACCATGCAGCATTAGTAAACGGCGGCGTATTCTTATATGTTCCACAAAATGTTGTAATTGAAAAGCCGATTCAAGTTGTGTTCCTAAATGATGATGAAGAAGCTTCATTATTTAATCATGTATTAGTGGTTGCAGATAAAAATTCTTCTGTCACTTATGTAGAAAACTACTTATCAACAGTTGACAGTGCAAAAGGACAAGCGAACTTAATTGAAGAAGTTATTGCATTAGACAATGCACAAGTTTCTTTCGGTGCAGTTGATGTGTTAGCAAAAGGCTATACAACATATGTAAATCGCCGTGGACATTTGTATCGTGATGCAAAAATCAACTGGGCATTAGGATTAATGAACAACTCAGATACTATTTCTGAAAATATCACTCATCTTGTTGGTGATGGTTCAAGTGCTGATACAAAAACAGTTGTTGTTGGTACTGGAAGTCAAAAGCAAAACTTTACAACAGAAGTTCGTCACTGGGGTAAAAACTCTGAAGGCTTCATTTTAACTCACGGAGTAATGAAAGATGCTGCTCAATCTGTCTTTAACGGAATTGGTAAAATCGAGCATGGTGCTTCCAAATCAAATGCTCAACAAGAATCCCGTGTACTCATGCTTTCAAGTAAAGCTCGCGGTGATGCAAACCCAATTTTATTAATCGATGAAGATGATGTAATGGCAGGACACGCGGCATCTGTTGGACGAGTTGATCCAACTCAACTGTACTATATGATGAGCCGTGGTATTTCAAAAGAAGAAGCAGAGCGTTTAATCATCCATGGATTCCTTGCACCGGTTGTAAGCTCATTGCCAATTGAAGGAGTTAAGAATCAATTAACGAAGGTTATTGAAGGGAAAGTTCGCTAATGAATGAATTTCGAAAAGATTTTCCTATCTTAAATCAAGAAGTAAACGGTCATCCGCTCGTTTACCTTGACAGCGCTGCAACATCACAAAAACCTGTTCAAGTGTTGGAAGTTGTTCGTAAATATTACGATTTTGATAATTCCAATGTGCATCGTGGTGTTCATACGCTAGGAAACCGTGCAACGGATTCTTATGAAGGGGCGCGCGAGAAAATCCGCAAATTTATTAATGCTAAATCAACAAAAGAAATCATTTATACTCGAGGAACAACAACATCTTTAAACACGGTTGCTAGTGCTTATGGAAGACAAAATGTTCAAGAAGGTGACGAGATTGTCATCACATATATGGAACATCATTCCAATCTAATTCCATGGCAACAACTAGCGAAGGAAAAAAATGCAGTATTAAAGTACATTGATTTAGAAGAAGACGGGACAATCTCTTTAGATACTGTGAAAGAAACGATTACTCCAAAAACAAAGATTGTTGCAATGACGATGGCTTCTAATGTGTTAGGCACCATTAACCCGATTAAAGAAGTTGCTAAAATTGCGCATGAAAATGGTGCGGTAATGGTGGTTGACGGAGCCCAGGCAGCACCTCATATGCCAATTGATGTTCAAGATTTAGATTGCGACTTTTTAGCATTTTCTGGCCATAAAATGTGTGGGCCAACAGGTATCGGAGTACTATATGGTAAGCAGGAACTTTTAGAAAATATAGAGCCAATTGAATTTGGCGGTGAAATGATTGACTTCGTTGATTTATATGATTCTACTTGGAAAGAGCTTCCTTGGAAGTTTGAAGGCGGTACACCAAATATCGCTGGGGCGATTGGATTGGGAGCTGCAATTGATTATTTAACGAATATTGGATTAGATAAAATTGCTAATCATGAACATGAATTAATCGAGTATGCTTTATCTGAAATGGATAAAATTGAAGGCCTTCATATTTACGGTCCAAGAGATCCAAAAAAACGTTGCGGTCTTATTACTTTCAATTTAGATGGCGTGCATCCTCATGACCTTGCCACTGTACTTGATATGAGAGGAATTGCAATTCGTGCAGGACATCATTGTGCTCAACCGTTAATGAAATGGTTGAAAGTTTCTGCAACTGCAAGAGCGAGCTTCTATATTTATAACAATAAGGAAGATGTCGACGCTCTCGTTGAAGGATTGCGCGCAGCGAAGGAGTATTTTAACAATGTCTTTGAATAATTTAGATCAACTTTATCGTGCTGTAATTATGGAGCACTACAAAAAACCTCGCAATAAAGGGTACTTAGATGAAAATAATGTAACAGTGGATATGAATAACCCAACTTGTGGAGACCGCATACATCTTACGTTAAAAATCAATGATGGAATCGTGGAAGATGCCAAATTTGATGGTGAAGGCTGTTCGATTTCCATGTCATCTGCCTCTATGATGACAGAAATAATTAAAGGGAAAAAAGTGGAAGAGGCATTAAAATTAGCTGATATCTTCTCAAAAATGATGCTTGGAGAAGAAATTGATGAAGAAATTTTAGATGAATTAGGAGATATTGCTGCACTACAAGGCGTATCAAAATTTCCAGCTCGCATAAAATGTGCAACTCTTGCTTGGAAAGCGATGGAAAAAGGTGTAAGCAAAGAGATAGAATAACTTTGAACGGAGGAGAGAACATGGCAAAACAAATGCCGGATATTGGCGATTACAAATACGGTTTCCGTGATAAGGACGTTTCTGTATTCCGTTCAAAACGTGGATTAACCGAAGAAATCGTCCGTGAAATTTCAAAAATGAAAAATGAACCAGAATGGATGCTCGAGTCTCGCTTAAAGGCTCTTGAAATATTCTATTCAAAACCAATGCCACAATGGGGTGGCGACCTATCAGCTTTAGACTTCGATGAAATTACTTACTATGTAAAACCAACTGAAGCAACACAACGCTCTTGGGATGAAGTGCCTGAGGAAATTAAGCGAACTTTCGACCGATTAGGTATTCCGGAAGCTGAACAAAAATATTTAGCCGGAGTTTCAGCACAATACGAATCAGAAGTGGTTTACCACAATATGAAAAAAGATCTTGAAGAAATGGGAATCATCTTTAAAGATACAGATTCTGCTCTTCAAGAAAACGAAGAACTGTTCAAAAAATATTGGGGAACAGTCGTACCAGCATCTGATAACAAGTTTGCTGCTCTAAATACAGCAGTTTGGTCAGGTGGTTCATTCATTTACGTTCCACCTGGTGTGAAAGTGGAGACACCGCTTCAAGCATACTTCCGAATTAACTCTGAAAATATGGGTCAATTCGAACGTACATTAATTATCGTTGATGAAGGTGCCCATGTGCATTATGTTGAAGGTTGTACAGCACCAGTTTATTCAACAAGCTCACTTCACTCAGCGGTTGTTGAAATCATCGTAAAGAAAAATGCTTATTGCCGTTATACAACAATCCAAAACTGGTCTAACAACGTATATAACTTAGTAACAAAACGTACAATCGTTGAAGAAAATGGTACGATGGAATGGATTGACGGTAATATCGGTTCAAAATTAACAATGAAATACCCTGCTTGTATCTTAAAAGGTGAAGGTGCTCGTGGTATGACGTTATCCATCGCATTAGCGGGTAAAGGTCAACACCAAGATGCAGGTGCAAAAATGATTCACTTAGCACCAAATACTTCATCTACAATCGTGTCAAAATCCATTTCAAAACAAGGCGGTAAAGTAACGTATCGTGGTATTGTCCGCTTCGGTCCAAAAGCAAGCGGTGCTCGTGCAAATATTGAATGTGACACATTAATTTTAGACAATCAATCTGCTTCAGATACAATTCCATATAACGAAATATTTAATGACAATGTATCCCTTGAGCATGAAGCGAAAGTTTCTAAAGTATCAGAAGAACAATTATTCTATCTCATGAGCCGCGGTATTTCTGAGCAAGAAGCTACAGAAATGATCGTTATGGGATTCATTGAACCATTCACTCGCGAACTTCCAATGGAATATGCGGTAGAAATGAACCGCTTGATTAAGTTTGAGATGGAAGGTTCAATCGGTTAATGTGAGGAAAACCTTTGTATGTCAAGGGGCTATGAGGAAGGTATTTAATAAATAGTTATTTTGCCGATTAGAATTATCGTTTACTGTAGGAGGCGAACTTTATAAGTTCGTCTTCTTCTTTTTCGGTAATATTATGACGTAGCAATTTTTCGCTCGTTCAAATTAAACTAGACTGGAACCGTTTTTCAGGAAATATTCGAACGAAAAAAATAAGGTTAGTGGCATTAGAAAACCGACTGTAAAAGTACAGTCGGTTTTTTCTCAAATTATAAAAGCCAGTCATTAGGTATATCTGCTAATTCCTGAATAGTATTCATAAACAATCCTGCATGATAGCCATCACAAACAGAATGATGTACTTGTAAAGATAGTGGTAAATAGATGGAATTACCTTTATGAATGAATTTTCCTGCTGTAATAATGGGGAGAAGGTAATTGCTATTATTATTGATATTTAAGTTAAACCCAGTGAATGAAGTCCACGGAATAATGGAAATAGAAAAAGTATTTTCGGGTATAGGAGTTTTGGGAAACAATTTCCCTGTACCATTATATTGATCTAAATCAGAAAGGTATAGATTGTAAAACTCTCTAAAGTCATCTTTTACAGGAGTCCATATACCTGAGAATGTTTTAGAATCATTATCAAAAATTGTATAAATTGGGTCTAATCTATCCCAATAACCTAACTCTCCATTGCTATTATAACCAGTTCGAAAAGCTACATTTGAGTTTATCACCTTTGTCACTAAGAAAATAAATGCAGGATAGAATTTATATTTTTTCTCTTTTATGTTTCGGTATAACTCAGTAATCTCAATTTCTGTTGTTATACTAAAAGTTGTTTGTTGGTTCAAAAAATGATTAAATATCTCTTTTCTTTTCCAATTGTCTAAATCAATTTTATGAAAGTTCATTTGCTATGCCTCCTAAATTTTTAATATAAAGTAAATTTAGGAGGCTGACTTGTCTGCTTTCTTCATAAGAATCAATCCTTTTTTAAAGTCAATTTTATTGTATCATAAAATTGTAAAATAGCTTCTTTTATAGTAGGTTTTAATTAATTAATACATTAAGAGATTTCTTTTTCCAATAAACTTTGTAGTAAATAGATTGCGCCAAGAAATTGAATACGAACGCAACAGGATATGCGAGCCATATTCCTGCTATCCCAAGTCCTGTAAAATGTGATAGGGAGTATGCTACTGGGACTCCAATCAATAAAATACTTGTAATCGTAAAAATTGTTGGCCAAAGAACAGTACCTGTTGCCCTCATTGTTGCTGAGATTGCCTGTGTGTGACCCAAAATTAAATAACTCCAAAATGAGATGATAATCAGACCTTTTGCTATATTAATCGTATCAGAATTGTCTACAAAGATTCTTAAAATAGGTATTGGTAACAGGTAAAGAATAATAATTGGAATACTGCCAAGAACATAATTAAGAGTTATTGATATTTTTGTAATGTGTTTTATATTTGAAATGTTACCTGAACCTAAGGCTTGTGCAACAAATACTGAAATGGCAATGGATATACTCATTGCTGGTATTTGAACGTAACTTGCAATTTGATTCACGATTCCATATGCAGCCGTTGCATTGGATCCATAATCATTGACAAAAGTGATGACTGCAATTTCTGACAATGCGATTGTAACCATACTTATGCTTGTAGGAATGGCTAATTTCAGTAAAGTTTTCAATATCGGGCCTTTCAAGTGAAGATGTTTCAAAGTATAAGAATCTAATTTGAGTACATGATTTTTTTTGTGTAAATACACTAATAGAATCACGAATGTAATGAAATTGGATAATACAGAAGCATAAGCAGCACCGTTTAATCCGAATTCCGGTAAACTTAACCACCCTAGAACAAGAGTTGGAATCAAGGCCATATTTAAAAAGATACTAATTAATAAGAAATAAAAAGGTGTTTTTGAATCGCCAACACCTCTCATAAAAGTTGTATAGCACATATATAAGAAAGTAATAGGTAATGTTACAAATAAAATACGTGCATATTCTGCACTTGCAATCAAAATATTCGCAGGTGTTCCCATCCATTTTAAAATTTCTTCTGTAAAGAGCCCTCCGATTACGGCGACTGCAAAGGATATAATCATCGTAAATGCCAAAGTGACTCCAACAACTTCCTTCATTTTTAAGATATTTCCTCCACCGTACGTTTGCCCAATTAGAATGGAACTACCAGATCCAATTCCTATTGCAAAGGACATTAAAAAAAAGAATAGAGGGAAGAATGCAGAAAAAGCTGCCAAAGAATTTACTCCAAGTATTTGCCCAATGAACATCATTCCAAATACTTGACCTAATGATTGAAAAGCACTTGCAAAAATGACAGGTATGAGGAAGGAAATCATTGGTTTTGCTAAGTCAATCGATTTATTTAAAGGTTCATTCATTTCATGCAACTCCTATTAGGTTTCATTCAAAAGAAGACCTCACTTTTGAAATATATGAACAAAGTGAGGGAGAAAAATAACCAGTATGAAGTTTAGCAAGTAATTATAAAATTTGGTAATATAAACCAAATTGAGTATCATACCATAATAGTTTGCTATGTTTATGTTTCGGGATACGTATTTGTATACCCCATTCAGGGTACTGTTTAATAATTTGAATTTGATCATCAGTAGCAATAGCAATAAAGGATATATAATGATCTTTTTTCATAGAATGATTGCTTGAAATAAACCATTCATTTTCAATTTCTGAAATTGATAGCTTTTCTTCGTCTGTTGCTTCCTTTGCTACTAATTGTTCTAATTTTCTCCCACAGCAAGACAGGGTTATATCTCCAGTTGCTAATACAATATTATTGCATGTTGGACAGACAAAAAAATTCGAATTTTTCATATTTCCTCCTACAAATTGATTAGAAGTTAATTCACCTTCTAAGATATTTTCTATATTGACTCCCAATAAGGTAGATAAACTTGGTAATAGTGAGATATCTGGACAACCATGTCCACGTTCCCATTTTGAAACTGTTCGATCGGAAATGTTCATTTGTTCAGCTAATTGTTTCTGCGTCAACCCTTTTTCTTTCCGCAAGTTATAAATTAATTCTCCAACTTTACGATTATCCATCTTTTCTCCTCCTGACCTATTTCCATCTTAGGGGGTTATATGTTTAGTATCAACAAACGCTCCGTAGAGTTAAAATTTTTCGTTGGCTAATATTAGGAAGAAGTTGACTAATATCGTGCTCCGATTGACTAATAAGTTCCCGAGAATGACTAATATCCGCAGACTGAAAGCTCAAATTTATTTCATTGGCTAATATTAGGAAGAAGTTGACTAATATCGTGCTACGAATGGCTAATAAGTTCCCGAGAATGACTAATATCTGCAGCCTGAAAGCTCAAATTTTTTCCATTGGCAAATAAAGGGAAGAAGTTGACTAATATCGTATTACGAATGGCTAATAAGTTTCCGAGAATGACTAATATCTGCAGACTGAAAGCTCAAATTTTTTCCATTGGCAAATAAAGGGAAGAAGTTGACTAATATCGTATTACGAATGGCTAATAAGTTCCTGAGAATGACTAATATCTGCAGCCTGGAAGCACAAAATTTTCTCGTTGACTAATATATGGAAGAAGTTGACTAATATCCTGCTTCGAATGGCTAATAAGTTTCCGAGAATGACTAATATCCGCAGGCTGGAATCTCAAAATTTATATTTTAAGAAAATTTAACATAAAAAGAAGCAGGGGAAAATAAGCCCTGCTTCTTTACTCTATATTGAGGGGGAGTTTTCTATACAATTTTTATTATTTGATATATCCTTTTTCAATTAAAAAATCAATCAATTGAGCTGTGCATTCCTCAATAGAATATTTTTCGCTATCTACAACAATTTCAGGATGATCTGGTGCTTCATAAGGAGCAGAAATGCCCGTAAAGTTCGGAATTTCATGATTTCGCGCTTTTTTATACAACCCTTTTGGATCTCTTCGTTCACATTCTTCAATAGAACATTTCACATATACTTCGATGAATTCACCCTCATCAACAAGGGATCTTACCAAAGCACGGTCTTCTTTATATGGTGAAATAAAAGCCGTCAACACGATTTGTCCGCTTTCCACAAATAGTTTTGAAACTTCACCGATTCGACGGATGTTTTCTTTTCTTGATTGTTCATCGAATCCTAAATCCTTATTTAAACCGTGGCGAATATTATCGCCATCCAGTACAAAGGCTTGATTTCCACGGTCAAACAATTCTTTTGCCAATGCGTTGGCAATGGAAGATTTTCCGGATGCAGATAAACCGGTAAACCAAAGAATGAAGCTGTGGTGGCCATTTTTCTTTCGGTAATCAGCTTTCGTAATCGATGTATTATGCCATACGATGTTTGAACTCATTGTAACAACTCCTTATGAATGAACTTCTTCACGAAGCCCGCGAATTAATACTTCTACTACTTCTTTGCGGCTGAATGTGCTTGGCGGAATTTCTCCATTACGCAACATTTCTCGTACTTTAGTTCCGGATAAAATGATACGAGAAGAAGCATCATGTGGACATGTTTTAGTTGTTGCCATGCCGTCGCATTCTGTACAATAGAAACTATGTTCAAATTTTAATGGTGTGATGCCGATTTCTTCTGGAGTGAAGTTGTCAAACATTTTTTGTGCGTCATATGTTCCGTAATAATTTCCGACACCTGCATGATCTCGACCAACAATAAAGTGAGTGCAGCCATAATTTTTTCGAACAAGCGCATGGAAAATGGCTTCTCTTGGTCCTGCATAGCGCATTGCTGCAAGGAATACGCCTAACTGCACACGGTCTTTTGGATAATATTTATCGAGCAATACTTCATAACTTTCCATACGAATTTTTGCTGGAATATCGTCTGACTTTGTTTCTCCTACTAAAGGATTTAAGAAAAGGCCATCCACGATTTCAAGAGCTACTTTTTGAATATACTCATGCGCGCGATGCACTGGATTTCTTGTTTGGAAGCCAACAACCGATTTCCATCCTTTTTCTTCAAATAAAGCGCGTGTTTCTTTCGGGTCGAACGTGTAGTCAGGGAATAATTTTTTTGTTTTCTTCACAAGCGTTACTTTTCCGCCAACATATACATTTGGACGTTCAAATAGTTTTTTCACGCCAGGGTGGTTTAAATCATCTGTTCCATATACTTTTTTTGCTTCAATTGATTTATCGGGTGTGTAAATTTCATAAACTTCAATCGTACCGTATACTTCTCCATTAAATACTAATTTCGCTTTTTCACCAACTTTTAATGTAGCAGCAACTTCTTCTGTAACAGGTAATGTGATTGGAATGCTCCAAACAATTCCGTTAGCTAAACGCATGTTTTCGACAACACTTTTATAATCTTCTTGTGATAAAAATCCATCTAATGGACTGTAAGCACCTACTCCGATTAACTCCAAATCACTTAATGCAATTCCATCTAGAGGAATTTCTAGTTGCAGATGCTCGTATTTTTCATTTGGGTTGAATCGATTAATTAATTCTCCACCGTGGGGTTGAATTGTCATTGTTCCATCCTCCTAATCAACATGTAATCCACATTCTGTTTTATTGAGACCGGCCCATCTTCCTGAACGTAAGTCATCCATTGTATAAGCTGGTTTTGTACAATGAGCGCAACCAATACTCGGATACCCCTGGTCGTGAAGAGGGTTGTATGTTAGTTGATGTTTGCTTACGTAACGCCATACATCTTTCCATGTCCAATGAATGAGTGGACATATTTTTATCGATTGAAATTTATTATCTTTGTTAATAAACTCCACATGTCTTCTCGTTTCAGATTGTTCACGGCGTAAACCAGATATCCATGCTTTTGCTCCTGTTAACGTTTCATGGAGAGGGATTATTTTTCGTATTTCACAACATTTATTCGGGTTAGTTTTCCAAAGTTCATCCCCATATAATTTCGCTTGTTCTTCTAAGGAAATAGAAGGCCTCTTTAACTCAATATTTAATTGGGGATATTTTTCTTTAACTTTTTCAATTGTTTCATATGTTTCTTTAAAATGAACATCCGTGTCTAAAAACACAATGTTCGCATCAGGCTTTACTTTTGAGATTAGATCAATTAACACAATGCCTTCGATGCCAAAGCTACATGCATAAATCACATCATCTCCGTAATGGTCATAGGTCCAATGTAAAACATTCAATGCCCCTTTATAAGTTTCATCCACTTCAAAATCTATCAATGAATCTTGCCATGTGTGATACGTTAGCATGCGATTCCTCCTTTCAAAAAAAAAGAGGCGTTTTAATGTAAACAAAAAAGAGAATTTACATTAAAACGCCTCTAGTGTTCTAGTCAGCGTATCAAGTTATAAAAAATTTTAGAAATGTAATTTTATTTAAAGTATACTATTTTTATTGAATTTATCAATATTAAAAACGATTTTTTAAAATTTTATAAAACCATGTTGACTAATCGGAAAAATTGGATTATTGTATGTTTCAAAGAAAAAGAATAATGGTTTCATTCGAAAACCGATCAGACAAACTGAAGGTTGCTTATTTATTCCTTGGATTAAAAGGGGAATGTAAGCAACCTTCTATTATTTTATGAAAAGAAAAGGGGAGAATGAGATGAGAAAAAAACTTTTATTAGGAATTGCCTTACTTATTTTATTGTTAGCAGCATGTGGCAAACAAGAACAGTCAAATGATAATGCATCTACAAACAACAATGCGAGCGAAAACAATACTTCTAAACCAGTTGAGTTGCTAAATGTTTCTTATGACCCAACACGTGAATTATATGAAGAATTTAATAAAGAATTTGCGGCTTATTGGAAAGAACAAACAGGTCAGGAAGTAACAATTCAGCAATCTCATGGAGGTTCAGGAAAACAAGCAAGATCAGTAATTGATGGAATTGAAGCGGATGTTGTGACGCTTGCATTAGCTTATGATATTGATGAAATAGCACAAACTCGACAATTATTAAATGAAGATTGGCAAACAGAATTTGAAAACAATTCTTCACCATATACATCAACAATCGTTTTTTTAGTTAGAAAAGGAAATCCGAAAAACATTCAAGATTGGGATGACTTAACGAAAGAAGGCATTTCGGTCATTACACCTAATCCAAAAACAAGCGGTGGTGCACGATGGAACTACTTAGCAGCATGGGCGTTTGCAAATAAAAAGTTTAATGGTGACGAAACAAAAATAAAACAATTCATGAAAGATTTATATAGCAATGTTGAAGTATTAGACTCGGGTGCACGTGGATCTACAACGACTTTCGTAGAACGTGGTATTGGTGATGTGTTAATCGCATGGGAAAATGAAGCATATCTTTCTCTTGCAGAATTCGGGGAAGATGAATTTGAAATTGTGACACCTTCTTTAAGTATTTTAGCTGAACCACCAGTGGCAATTGTCGACAAAATCGTTGATAAAAAAGGAACTCGCGAAGTAGCAGAAGCTTACTTGAACTATTTATACAGCGAAAAAGGGCAAGAAATTGCAGCGAAAAACTTCTATCGCCCTCGTGATGAAAAAGTGTTGGAAAAATTTAAAAATCAATTCCAAACTTTAGAGTTAATTACTATTGATGAATTTGGCGGGTGGCAAGAAGCCCAGAAAACCCATTTCGCAGATGGCGGAACATTTGATGAAATTTATCAATAATACAAAATATATGCTTCTACGTAAAGTGTTAATTTTGGGATGGAATGAAATAAATTAACTTTGAATAAACCACCATCAACATCTGAACGGGAAGCATCATTTGAGAAAACTGAATTTTTCGAAATAAAAGCATAAAGGAGAAGTATGACTCCTCCTTTATGCTGAATCTTCATTATGGAGATGGTGAGAGTGGAATTATCATTAAAAAGAAGGAAAAAAACTACTATTATTCCTGGTTTTTCTTTGACCTTTGGATATACGATGCTTTATTTAAGCATGATTGTCCTATTGCCTTTATCGATGATTATTGTAAATACGCTATCAATGAGTTGGAGTGAATTTTACGAAACGATTACCCATCCTCGGGCAGTAGCCTCTTATAAATTAAGTTTTGGAACGGCTTTCGTTGCTGGATTAATCAATGTTTTCTTTGGAACGATGATTGCATGGGTGCTTATTCGATATGAGTTTCCAGGAAGGAAAATCATTGACGGTCTTGTTGATTTGCCTTTTGCATTACCAACGGCGGTTGCAGGGATTGCGCTTACAACACTGTATGCACCGAATGGTTGGATTGGGCAATTTTTTGATTTTAAAATTTCTTATACGCCGCTTGGGATTATTATTGCCCTCACATTTATTGGGTTGCCATTTGTCGTTCGAACGGTGCAGCCAGTCTTGCAAAATTTAAGTAAAGAAGTAGAAGAAGCTTCAGCCAGTTTAGGGGCAACTAGATTCCAAACATTTGTGAAAATAATTTTACCTGAACTATATCCAGCAATGATTACAGGTTTTTCGTTAGCATTTTCTCGAGCTCTTGGTGAGTACGGATCCGTCGTATTTATTGCTGGGAATATGCCGATGAAAACGGAAATTACTCCGCTTATTATTATGACAAAGCTTGAACAATACGATTATGTTGGTGCAACAGCAATCGCAATTGTCATGTTATCGGGTTCGTTTATCATCCTGCTATTTATTAATTTCATTCAATGGCGAATGAATAGGAAATTTTATCATTAATGAGGAGGGCAAGTAATGACCAAACCATTGGAGGTAAAACAAGAAGTGCCCGTTGTTACAAGAACAACCAGTAACTCTTATTCTTTGAAAGAATCAGCAACTGTAAAGTGGTCATTGATTACGATTTCATTCCTTTATATTAGCCTATTTTTAATACTTCCGTTGATTTCGATATTTGTCACTGCCTTCGAAAAAGGTTGGGAAACGTATGTTGCATCGATTGTTCATCCAGATGCACTAGCAGCAATTAAACTAACTATTACCGTTGCACTGATTGTCGTACCATTGAATGCGATTTTCGGAATTGTAGCTGCTTGGTTGATTACGAAGTTTTCTTTTAAGGGAAAAAATTTATTAATAACACTTATTGACTTGCCATTTGCCGTCTCCCCAGTAATTGCAGGTTTAATTTTTATTTTACTTTTCGGTGCTCAAGGATTGTTTGGTGAATGGCTCTTTGAACATGATATAAAAATTGTATTTGCATTACCGGGCATCATCCTTGCTACATTGTTCGTGACATTTCCCTTCATTGCAAGGGAGCTGATTCCTTTAATGCAAACACAAGGAGTAACTGAGGAAGAAGCTTCTATTTCGCTGGGAGCAAGTGGGTTGAAAACATTTCTCTATGTCACGTTGCCAAATATTAAATGGGGATTATTGTACGGCTTAATATTATGTAATGCCCGTGCAATTGGTGAGTTTGGCGCTGTTTCTGTTGTATCGGGACATATTCGAGGATTAACTAATACAATGCCGTTGCATATTGAAATTTTATATAACGAATATCAATTTACAGCGGCTTTTGCTGTCGCTTCCATCATGTCAGTGTTAGCGATTATTACAATCATTATTAAAAATATTGTTTCATGGAAAGCTAAAGATGTGTAAGGTAGGGAGAGCTTATGAGCATTCAAGTAAAAAATGTATCAAAATCTTTCGGCTCATTTCAAGCGCTGAAAGATATTTCAGTTGATATCGAATCTGGTGAATTAATTGCACTACTAGGCCCCTCTGGATCTGGGAAAACCACGCTATTACGTATTCTTGCAGGGTTAGAAGGGCTTGATGAAGGAGCAATCTATTTTGATGGCGAAAATATTACAAATGTAAGTCCAAAGGAGAGAAAAGTCGGTTTTGTTTTCCAACATTATGCGTTATTCCGTCATATGACTGTGTTTGAAAATGTTGCATACGGATTAAAAGTGCGTCCGAGAAAAACGAGACCTTCCAAGCAAGAAATTGCAAAAAAAGTTAATGAATTATTGGAGCTTGTTAAACTTCAAAACTTTCAAGATCGATATCCTTCACAACTTTCTGGTGGTCAGCGTCAACGAGTTGCATTAGCGAGAGCACTTGCAGTCGAACCGAAAGTATTATTGCTCGACGAACCGTTTGGCGCTTTAGACGCAAAAGTGAGAAAAGAGTTGCGAAGGTGGCTGCGCCAACTGCATAATGAGTTTCACGTGACAAGCATTTTTGTTACCCATGATCAGGAAGAAGCACTTGATGTGGCAGATCGCATTATTGTCATGAATAATGGAAAAATCGAGCAAATTGGTACACCAGATGAAGTATATGAGAACCCAAAAAGTCCTTTTGTTTATGACTTCTTAGGAAACGTAAATATTTTTCGTGGACGTTTACAAAATGGAAAGCTAAGACAGGGGCAATTTGAAATCAGTGCTCCAAATTATCTTGATTCCCATGATGAGGCAGTTGGATATGTTCGTCCTCATGACATTCAAATTGAAAAAGAAAAAGTTGACAACGAAACAGTTGCCACAAAAATCACGTTTATTCATATCGTTGGCCCAACTGTACAAATAGAATTAAAAAGGGAAGATAATGGTGAATTTTTAGAGGCTGAATTAACAAAGGAACATTATAAAAATCTAGAAATTCAAAAAGGGGATATCGTGTATGTTCGCCCAAAACAATTAAAAGTGTTCATACCGGAAGATTTCTCAATATAATAGTTATATTTTTATAGAGCAATTAATAATTTCTATCCGACGAGAAAACTAGAGGCCATCTAAGTAGCAATTGCTATTTTATGGTCTTTTATTTTTGCTAAATACGCTTTAGTTGGAATGCGTCAAATTAAATTATAGTTAAGAGTAAAAAATACGCTTATTAAATCATCCTATTTAATGAGTGTAATCATTCGTTCCCAAATTTCTTGAGACATGACCAAAGTAATCAAGTTGGAAAGAGTTCGATTTGCGTATTGCTTAATCGAACTTTTTTTGTATAATCGTTTATACTTTTTTATATACAACATAATGAGGTAAAATGGAGAGAAAGAAATGATAAAAATTGGTCTTACTGGATGGGTTGACCATCCTTCAATATATCGTGAAAACTCCACAAAAAGAGATAGGCTTTTTGATTACAGTGGTCATTTCCCAATAGTGGAAGTAGATACATCCTTTTATGCAATTCCATCAGTGAAAAATGTTGAAAAGTGGATAGAGGAAACGCCAGAAAATTTCCAATTTATCGTGAAGGCATATCAAGGAATGACCGGTCATGGTAGAGATAATATTCCGTATCAAAACCGACAAGAAATGTTTGAAGCATTTCGCCAATGTGCCAATGCCTTTCACAAGTCCAATAAATTAGCTATGGTACTAGTCCAATTCCCACCATGGTTTGATTGTACCTCTCAAAATGTAAAGTATATTTTATATGTTAAACAACAATTAGAAGAGTTTCCAATTGCTATTGAATTTCGTAACCAAACTTGGTTTCAAAGTGATAGAGAGGAAGCAACGATTCAATTTTTAAGAGAAAATGGACTAATTCATACCGTTTGCGATGAACCACAAGCCGGTATTGGTTCAGTGCCCTTCGTTCCGAAAGTAACAAATAAGAAAGTACTTGTCCGTTTGCATGGAAGAAATGTTTTTGGATGGCGTAATTCGGGTGCTCCTAATTGGAGAGAGGTTCGTTTTTTATACGACTATACAAAAGAGGAGCTAGAAGATTTAGCAAACAAAATAAAAGATTTGGAATCCAATGCGGAAGAAGTTTTTGTACTTTTTAACAACAATTCAGGGCATCATGCAGCAAGTAACGCAAAAATGTTTCAAGAAATTTTAAATATCAATTTTAAAGGTCTTGCACCGAAGCAATTAAATCTTTTTGAAGGGGAATTTTAATGGGATATTTACTTCTTTCCATCATCGCACTTTGTGCTGGAATATTAGGTTCGTTAGTTGGATTAGGGGGAGGGGTTATTTTAATACCAGCAACGCTTTTTTTCGGTATTAATTTAGGCTTTTTTCCTGACATTACTCCGCAGCGAGTCGTTGGTTTATCTGTAATCATGATGATTTTCATAGGTTTGTCTTCAACGATTTCATATATGAGATCAAAACAAGTGGATTTCATAAGCGGATTAATTTTTTTTATAGGTAGTGCACCAGGTACAATATTGGGCGCTTGGTTAAACAAAGGGTTGGATATTGATTCATTTAATTTATATTTCGGTTTTTTACTAATCGTTTTGTCAACAATATTGTTTGTACGAGATAAGTTAAAGCCCATTAACTGGTTTATTGATCACGGATTAAAAAGAAGTTTTACAGATCGCCAAGGCCAAAGTTTCGAATATGGCTATCCTATATGGTTTGCTGTTCTCTTTTCCTTCTTTGTCGGCATGATTTCAGGATTATTTGGCATAGGTGGAGGTTCATTACTTGTTCCTGCAATGGTGTTATTGTTCCGTTTTCCACCACATGTTGCAGTTGCTACTTCGATGTTTATGGTGTTTTTAACATCATTAGTCAACTCGATGAGTCATATATATTTAGGAAATATCCCTTGGCACTATACAATTCCCGTAATTGTTGGGGCTTATGTAGGTGCGAAATTAGGTTCAGCTTTAAACAAACGATTGAAATCAAAAACGGTTGTTCTTGTATTGCAAATCGTTATGGTATTAATCGGTATCCAATCGATTTTAGAGGGGCTATTTTAAATATTGAGAGATGGTGAATAGTTTGCTAGAAACGATTCATTTTTATCATACAAATGATTTACATAGCCATTTCGAATATTGGTTGCGTTCTCAATTTTTCATTCGAAAAGAACGCCTTGCCTACGCAGAACGTGGAGAACCTAGTTTTTTATTTGACATTGGCGACCATTTAGATCGTTCGAATATATATACCGAAGCAACGCTCGGTTTAGGGAACGTCAAACTATTAAATGAAGCTCAATATGATGTCGTTACAATCGGAAATAATGAAGGAATTACGTTAGATTTTGACGAACTTTATCATTTGTATGATGAAGCAAATTTTGAAGTAGTTGTCGCTAATTTAAAGGCAGCAAATAGAGAAAATCCGAAATGGCTAAAACCATATACAATCTTAGAGACTAAATACGGAACAAAAATAGGTGTAATTGGTGCTACAGCTTTTTATGAATTGTTTTATAAAGAACTTCAATGGGATATTGTAGAGCCGAGAAAAAAGATAATTTCTATTGTTAAACAGCTTAGGGAGCAAGTCGATATCTTATTATGTTTATCTCATTTAGGAATTACGGAAGATGAATTATTGGCTCAAGATTGTCCAGATTTAGATGTAATTTTTGGTTCTCACACTCACCACTTTCTTGAAACAGGTAAAATGGTAAATGGTGTTTTGCTCACTGGTTGTGGTAAATTCGGGGCATATACTGGACACTTAACGATTCAATTTGATCACCGCGAGCGAAAAATTATTCGGAAAGAAGAAAAGATTATTGATAATGCATTGTTACCTGAAATTGACGGGGAAGTGGAGTTTCTAGAACAGTTATCGAGCACTGGCAAGGAGTTAATGAGCGAAACGATTTTCCAAACAACGAAAAGTTATAATAAAGAATGGTTTCATCATTCCCAAATTTCTAGGCTTTTTGCAAAAGCAGTATTGGAACATACGGGTGCCGATTGTGCGATGTTTAATGCAGGAATATTTTTAGATGGCTTGAAAAAAGGTAATATTAGTAAATATGATATTCATCGAATTTTACCCCATCCCATTAACTTATGTGTTGTAGAAATAACTGGTAGACAATTGAAGGAAGTGTTTCTTCAAGCGAAGAATGATGAGTGGTCACAACTTGAGTTAAAAGGATTAGGTTTTAGAGGATTAATTTTTGGAAAAATATTAACGTATGATTTTTCGGTAAACAAAAATCGGGAATTAATTGTAAAAGGAGAAGTCAGTGACTTAAATCGAACATATCAATTAGCGACGCTTGATATGTTTACTTTTGGATATTTTTTCCCTAATTTTAAATATGCGAAAAAGAAATATTTTTTACCATATTTTTTGAGGGACGTTTTAATAGATTATTGTAAACGGTATTTAAATTGAAAATTTTTACTAAAATGTTCCTAAATGATATTACTGGCTATATAATATAATTTGGAATACTGAAATCGGCAGAATGGGGTAAACATTATTATGCGACTCATTTCTATTAATGCAGCAAAACCAGGAATGATAATGGGGAGAGCAATTTTTAACGAATCAGGACACCCATTAGTGCAGCGACATGTAAAAATGACCGAGGGCATTATACGAAGATTAAAGCAAATGAACATTCAATATATATATATTGAAGATGAAATTTCCAAGGACATTGTAGTGGAAGAGACGGTACCCCTAGAACTCAGAGCAAAAGCTGTATCGAATATTGAGCGTTCTTTCCGTCAAATGAAAGGATTAAATAGTCGTGATGCGGCTTTTGTTTTAGATAAGCAATCAAAAAAGTTGAATTTTTTAGTAGATGATTTGTTAAAAACGATATTTAGCAATAATGAAATGTTAACGATAATAACGGATACTTATCTTTATGATGAAGCGTTGTTCCAACATTCCTTTAATGTAACCCTTTATTCTCTTGCAATAGCGAAAGAACTCGGATACCCGTATGAAGATTTACGTACAATTGGAATTGGCGCATTATTACACGATGTAGGTAAAATGGTGCTGCCACTCGAAATTTTACATAAACCTGGACAATTAACTGATGAAGAATTTGCCATTATGAAACTACATACCCGTTACGGGTTCAATATTTTACGAAATTTACATACGGTTTCTTTATTAGTTGCTCATTGTGCCCTGCAACATCATGAACGTTTGGATGGCAGTGGATATCCAAGAGGATTAGTAGACAATGAAATTCATCCATATGCAAAGATTATTGCCGTGGCCGATGTTTTTGACGCGGTGACATCTAATCGGGTTTATCGCGATAAAATGTTGCCTTCGGAAGGAATTGACCTAATTGAATCTGATAGTGGCACACTTTTTGAAAAACGAGTGGTAGATGCTTTGATTAAAAGTGTTGTACACTATCCAAATGGAACGGTTCTTTGTTTATCGGATGGAAGAAGGGGAATCGTTGCAAAACAAAATACTAAACAATCCTCCCGTCCCTATGTTCGCATTTTTGAGGAAAACGGTATGTTATTAGAGTCTACGTATCTTTTAAATTTAGAAGAATTTCCGCAAGTTGAGATATTAAGAGTAGATACTGAATATTTACAGCCTTGAATAGTCATCTCCTCCTGTTCATAAAATTAGCTAGGAGGAGATTTTTTGTTTTCACGAAAACCTCGTAGAATGATGATTCGGTCACCGAATAGACGAAAAAAAAGAGCAAATCGTTTTGCATTATTTCTTATGAGCTTTGTATTCACTGTGATATTATTTTTATATTTTTTAAACTCTCGATTGATGCCAACCTATTTAGATTATGCTGAAGTACAAACATATAAAATCGCCTCGCATGTAGTAAGTAAGGCAATCAATGCAAGAACTTCAAGCGTGCTAGATGTGAATGAAATAATTGAGGACTTGCCTACGGAATCAGACTACATGTTGACAACGAAATTTAATACTGAAATTATTAACCAAGTCCGCGCGGAAACGACAGCCCTCGTAAAAGAACATCTAGAAATGGCGGAAAGGGGAGACTTGTCCCAGCTTCCTGAATTAGAAAATGTAGAATATGATGTTTCGGAAATTCAAAGAGGGGACGGCATTGTCTTTTTTGTTCCACTTGCTCAAGCGTTAAATCTGCCCCTATTAGGTAACTTAGGACCTAAAGTGCCAATACGTTTTCACATCATTGGAAATGTTTCGAGTGATGTTGCGACAACCATAACAGAGTTTGGAATCAATAATGCACTTGTAGAAGTGAACATTCGCTTAAAAGTAAATGTCCAAATCATCGTGCCATTTGCTAGTAAAACTGCTACTGTAGAACAAACGATTCCAGTCGCAATTGGACTAACTAGAAGCCAAGTTCCAAATATTTATACAAACGGTGGAGATGGTGCACAACCTTCTATTGAAGTCCCTGTTCCATATGAATAATAATAGAAAATAATATTAATGAACTTTATCGATATTGTTAGTTGTTGCAAAAGCATTAACATGATATATTGACAAGTAGGTTATACTATTTTTTCTTAATTGATAGGGGCTGATACGAAATGAGCAATAAAGAAATTTTAAGGAAACCCGAATGGTTAAAAATAAAGTTAAATACGAACGAAGAATATCGAGATTTAAAAAAATTAATGCGAGAAAATAACTTGCATACTGTTTGTGAAGAAGCACGTTGTCCAAACATTCATGAATGTTGGGGAGAGAGAAGAACGGCAACGATGATGATTTTGGGGGCTGTTTGTACCCGAGCATGCAGATTCTGTGCGGTTAAAACGGGACTTCCAAATGAGCTGGACTTACAAGAACCAGAACGTGTTGCTGATTCAGTAAAAATTATGAATTTAAAACATGTCGTAATCACAATGGTTGCGCGTGATGATTTAAAAGATGGCGGAGCAAGCATATTAGCTGAAACAATTCGCGCCATTCGACGTAAATCACCGCAAACTTCTATTGAAGTCCTACCTTCTGATTTAGGCGGGGTAGAGGACAATTTACGCATTGTCATGGATGCAAGACCAGATATTTTGAATCATAATATCGAAACTGTTCGAAGACTTACTCCGAGAGTCCGTGCTAAAGCAACGTATGACCGTTCACTAGAGTTTTTGCGCCGAGCAAAAGAAATGCAACCGGATATTCCGACAAAATCTTCTTTAATGATCGGACTCGGTGAAACATGGGATGAAATTTTAGAAGTAATGGATGATCTCCTTGCTAACAATGTTGATATCATGACAATCGGACAATATTTACAACCAACGAAAAAACACTTACCAGTTAAAAAGTATTATTCACCTCTAGAATTTGGAAAACTTCGAAAAATTGCGATGGAAAAAGGTTTCAAACATTGTGAAGCAGGTCCTTTAGTTCGTAGTAGTTATCATGCGGATGAACAAGTGAATGAAGCAACGAAAACTAGACAACTCCAAGCAGAGATGTAATGAAATAAAAAGTGATCTAGTCGTAGAATTGGAGGGGTTTGGGTGATTGTAGTCGAAGGAATTGGCTATGAGTTAATTGAAAATTATCGTGACGGTTTTCAAGACGAGGCATTTATAAATCGATATACGGACGTATTAGCGAAGTATGATTATATCGTCGGAGATTGGGGATATGGTCAACTTAGATTAAAAGGATTTTTTGATGATCGTAATCAAAAATCTACCTTTGATAATAAAATTAGCACCGTTCAAGATTATTTATTTGAGTATTGTAATTTTGGGTGTGCATATTTTATTTTAAGAAAAATTGGCCGAGTCCCACAAGAAAAGCTTGTATCAGCTCCGCAGGGGTATTCTCACGACAAAATAAAATAAGAAAATGAAGGCCATCTCCCTTGTTGGAGATGGCTTATTGATTATGACAATAATTCCATTAAATATTCTCTTAAATCTTCAGCCTCTTCTTCTGTTTTATTAAAAACATGTTCTAAATAGCCAGGTTCTTCTAAATCATCTGGTCCGATAATCGCAAATCGGCCAAATTGCATATCTAAAACAAGAACTTTTCCATAAAAACGTGTCGATTGCATAATCGCTAAATCATAGCGAAGTTTTTTTCCAGTAAAGCTGACAAATCTTGTCTTTGTATCTTCTATATCATCATATAAGAAAAATCGTTCCATCGCTGTTTTGGTCTCCTTCCAATACTACAGAATATGTTACTATAGAAGCGGGAAAACTATCAACTTTTTGAATTGGAGGCATTTGTCATGTATTTTGTTGACAGAAATAAAATTACGAGAACTTTATCATATTTAGATGAAATCATCGCCATTTTTGAACAGAAAGAAGATTGGTTAAAAGATGATATAACAAAATTAGCATTGGAACGCATTACACATAATGCAATTGAATCAGTCATCGACGTTGGAAACTTGATGATTGACGGTTTTATTATGAGAGATCCTGGCAGCTATGACGATATTATTGACATTTTGATTGATGAAAAAGTTATCGCAAGTGAAAAAGAAAAGCCATTCAAAGAATTAATCAGTTTACGCAAAAATATCGTCCGTGAATTTACACAAGTAGAAATTGAAAAGGTTTATGAAGTGTTAAAAAATACATTACCAGCGTTAAAAACATTTTCAAAAGAAGTAACGCAATATTTGGAAAATGAATTAGGACCAGTGTCCGCATTTTTACCGGAGGATCGTTGATGAAGCACTATCGAGCGTACTGTTTTGATTTAGATGGCACAGTATATCGTGGAAAAGAAGTTATTCCTACAGCAATCCAATTCATCCATCAATTAGAAGATAAACAGTTAGATTACTTTTTTGTAACGAATAATTCGTCGAAAACTCCTTCACAAATTAAACAAACACTTCAGCAGTTCGGATTGAACGTTTCTGAAAAACAAATTTACTCAAGTTCATTAGTGACTGCAAAATATGTGAAAAAGCATTTTGGACAAGCTAAAGTATTTGTTATTGGCCAGGATGGAATCCGTTATGCACTTCAACAAGAAGGAATTGACATAGTGGAAGAAAATCCTGATGTAGTTGTAATGGGAATTGATCGAAAAATTGATTATGAAAAATTAACGAAAGCTTGTATTGCTGTTCAAAATGGAGCAACCTTAATTGGAACGAACGAAGATATTAAATTCCCAACAGAAAAAGGGTTCCATCCAGGGAACGGTTCTTTTGTTAAACTCGTTAGTCAAGTTTCTAATGTGGAACCAATGTTTATGGGGAAACCGTCGCCAGTTATGCTAGAAATGATACAGCAAGAATATGGCTATAACAAAAATGAGATGCTAATGATTGGAGATAATTACGATACGGATATTTTATGTGGTATTCGCTTTGGCTGCGATACTGTTCATGTCAATACGGGTGTCGTGAATACGGAGAAAGTTAAAGAAAAAGGGGTACAACCAACTTACTGCATTAATGATTTAAGTGAATTTGAATTATAAGCGTAACAAAAATTTGTCATAATAAATGATAGATATACGTTATAGCTAGTTGTCTTCTGCGGTACTCCTTTATAACTTGCATTTATCACATATAAAATGCGACGAGAGGGGGCATTTGATGTGGCCACCTGACTACCGTAGAGACAGCTTAAAAATATTCATAGTAAATATTTGAGCCTGACCAAAAAGTTTGTACTTTTGGTCAGGCCATTTTTCAATCTGTATCTAAACGAAATGATGACATGATTAAAAAAGAGGGTTGTCTTTAATATATTCATAAATCTTTTTCGTCAATTCTTCAGGAGTATCAGCTTCAACCATGTCTCCATTGACGAGAGCATATAACTTCTCTGAACACATTGTACAATAACTTAAACAACCGTATTCAAGAACATCTATATTTGGATCATTTTCCAATACATCATATGTTTCTTGAGAGCCCATTGCTAAATTCGAAATACAAAATTCTACTAACGGATTCACAAAGGTTCACCTCACTCAAAAAAATCCTACTCTTAAATTTTACATTCGTCAATGAAATAAACTTTATGTGAATCCTTTCACAAAAAACTATTGTGAAATCTCTCACAATGTAATATACTAATGTTTGTGTAAATTTAGTGAACTGCAAGCAATAAAAAAATAGGGGAGTTTTCTATGAAAAAACTTGTATTACTAGGCGGCGGTTATGGCAACATGCGTATTTTGCTTCGATTGCTACCTAACCAAATTCCAGAAGATACGATGATTACATTAATTGATCGCAATCCGTTCCATAGTTTAAAAACAGAGTTTTACGCACTTGCAGCGGGGACAACAACTGACAAAAAAGTACGAGTTGATTTTCCTGAACATCCAAGATTAGAAAAGGTGTACGGAGAAATTACAAAAATTGATCGTAAGGAAAAAACGGTTCATTTACAAGATGGAACGGTTATCCCATATGATGATTTAGTAATCGGTCTAGGCTGTGAAGATGATTATCATGGTGTACCTGGAGCAGAGGAGTATACATTGAGCATTCAAACGATAGCAAACTCTCGCAAAACGTTTGAAATGTTATGCGGCTTACCTCCAGGTTCTATCGTTGCAATCGTAGGAGCAGGATTGAGTGGTATTGAGATTGCTAGTGAATTAAGAGAAAGTCGCTCAGATTTACAAATTAAATTGTTTGACCGATCTTCTCGTATTTTACGTTCATTCCCTGAAAAACTAAGTAAGTATGTAAAAGAGTGGTTTGAAAAAAATAATGTAGAAATCGTTGCAGAATCTAACATTACAAAAGTGGAACCTGGAAAAATCTATAATCATGATGAAGTAATTGAAGCAGATGCCATTGTTTGGACAGCTGGTGTGCGTCCGGTGAAAATTGTTCGAGAAATGGATGCTGAAAAAGATAATAAAGGTCGACCACTTGTCAACCAATATTTCCATCTCGTTGATGATGAGCATGTTTTCGTTGTAGGAGACTGTGCTTCATCTGATTTGCCAGCCAGTGCACAACTTGCTGAAGAACAAGCTGAACGAATTGTTCGTGTGTTAAAACATCGCTGGAAAGGTGAAGCGTTACCAGAAAAAATGCCAGATATCAAATTAAAAGGATTTATGGGATCTTTAGGGAAGAAACAAGGATTTGTTTATATTGCGGATACAACGGTAACAGGTAGAATTGCACGTTTACTTAAGTCAGGATTGCTTTGGATGTACAAACGTCAAAACGATAACTAAATGAAAAATTCGCAAGTATTTTCCTTGTAATACTTGCGAATTTTTAACGTGAAGAAAACGTATGTTAATATTACTCGCTAGGCTCAAAACCTAATTTTTCTAAAGCTTTAAAAACCGGCTGTATTTGGATATATCCTTCTCCGACAACTTCATTGTTAATAAGTACTAGAGGATAAAAATATTCATCATTATGAATGCGTTCAGCATATTCTTGATCCCGTTTATCTGTTAGCGGTTCGTTGATATCAATGTAGCGAATTGTAAATGGTTGATTCGGATATTTCCGTTTAATCGCTGCTTCTAACCATTCGTAAGTGTCTTTGGATGAAGGTGCATTAACGCAACTTGCACAAAGAACGTCGGCACCAAAAACTTCAATAATTGGCATATTTTTATTCATATTATTACACCTTTCGTTACGATAATAATGGATTTTTTCTCTTGTTCACATTATAATAATTTTAATGAAAGGAGTCGAGGAATATGACAAATACTGAACAATTTGAACAAGTAAAAGAAGTTTTAGATAAATTACGCCCGTTCTTACTACGCGATGGTGGAGACTGCGAATTAATTGATGTGGAAGACGGCGTTGTAAAATTACGTTTACTAGGTGCATGTGGTTCATGCCCAAGCTCTACAATTACATTAAAAGCCGGCATCGAACGCGCATTATTAGAAGAAGTACCTGGTATTGTTGAAGTAGAGCAAGTTTTCTAATTGAAAAACGACTAAACTAATTGAAAACGGTGTACTCTTCTATTTAATATGAATAGTGAGTACACCGTTTTTTTATTCAGTAATTACATTTCCTTGATTTCGCTCTTCGCGAATGATTTGCCATTGTTCCTTAGCCATTTCTATTATTTTAGGTTCTCCACCATGTCGTTGATTTTCTATTACTCTTGAGAAGAATCTCGTTGCATTTGATATGTCCCCGATTCTTCGTGAAAGTTCAGCAATCAAGTACATAACACGGATTCCGCTCATTCCAGTGCTTAAATAGTCTTCTGTTGAGTAAGAATCCATATATAAATCTCTGGCAATTTTTAAAAAACGTATTTCTTGTTCTTTATTTTGAAGAGTACGATATAGCCAGCCAATTCGAAGAGCAAGACCTGCTCTTGCAATGAATTTTTCATTTTTTAAATTACCGCAAACGAGTGCGAGTTTATATGATTGTATTGCTTGGGCTATTGTACGTTCACCGCTAAAGCTGTGTGGAACCCATTTTTTCGTAATTTGCTCTTGAATTTTTTCCCGTGTACCTGGTGCAAAATATTTAGAAAAATCTTCGGTGAAGGAAAAGCCGCAGTGTTGACAAACAAATACATTGTAGTATAAAGGATTGACATTCGAATCAGAATAAATGGGACGAAAATCAGTTTCAGTATTTTCAACTTTTACGAACTTGGAACGAACTTTTAGGGTAGGAAATTTTTTTTCACAAAAAATACAAACTACTTTTTTTACATAAAAAGGGGAGATTTCTGTATGGTTTTCCATAATATACTACCTCCTGAGCAGTAGGTTATAAGACTATTATACTGGCAGATTCAATAAATGAGTTTAACAATAATGTGTATAAAGCAGTTTCATTGTCATATTCATGATTGCACTGTTATTATATTGTTTAAGGAAGGTGATTCGGATGAGTGCAGAAAAAAGAGTTATTGAATTAACAGAAGCAGCTGCATTTCGCGTAAAAGAGATGGCAAAACATAATGAGGAAGAAAGTTCTTATTTACGTTTAGCTGTTCATGGTGGTGGTTGTAGTGGTCTTACTTATGGCATGAATTTTGATCAAAATGTAAATGAAGATGATTATATCGATGAACAGCACGGAATTAAAATTTTAGTATCACAACAAGATGCCCCTATTTTAATGGGGACAAAAATTGATTATAAACAGTCGTTAATGGGCGGTGGATTTACGATCGACAATCCGAATGCCATTGCATCTTGTGGTTGCGGTTCATCTTTCAGAACAGCGAAAGTTACTGGCACACCGGAAGAATGTTAAAACGATTTATATTAATTGGGCTGTCTAGAAGAGAAATTTCTGGCGGCCTATTTTTATGAATTTTTTTAAGTGAACTAGGTGCTACTACCAAATAAGGAGATAGCTGAAAGTTTTATAGATATATTCAAATAGCTATAAGCGTTGTAAAATAGTGGTAAGTTTAAACAAAGGGTGAGTATATATGAAAAAAGAACGAGGAAAAGTATGGTTAGGTGCAGGAGCTGTTGTTGTCAATTCAGATGGAAAATGGCTCGTTGTAAAAAAGAGATATAGTGGATTAAAAGGAGTATGGTCAATTCCAGCAGGATTTGTGCAACTAGGTGAAACTGCTGATGAAGCAGCACTCCGGGAAGTAAAAGAAGAGACTGGGATTGATTGTATCGTAACCGGCATGGTTGGATTTAGAACGGGGGTTATAAGAGGAGAAGTAAGTGATAATATGGCCATTTTTGCTTGTAAACCAATTAATGAAGAGCAACCGATTTGTATTCAAGAACGCGAACTAATTGAAGCCAAATGGCTTTCTGTCGAGGAATTATTAACTGGCGGAGAAGCTTCCATCATGCTACAAAACATGGCAAGTGATACTTTAATTCAGCATCAGCTATCAAAAAATGAGGGGATTAATCCAGGAGATTGGTTTCAATATACATCCTATCGTGTGTTTTTTAACAAGTAATCTTTGAAACTTTATTGAATAAATCAAAGAATAGGATAATAGTATAGTAAAAAAAAAAGAGATTGATTTTTTTGAAAAAATATAAAATAATGATAAAAAAATATTTTTTTGTAAAAGTTGTAATTTTTATACTATTACAAAAGAAATTTCATATTGTTTATTACATTTTCAACAATTTCTAAAGGGGGATTGGACAAGGGGGTTATTTTAAAATAGAAATCGATTCTGTTAGTAGTTATTCCAAGAAATAAATACTAAGGGATGGGGGAATTTTATGAATGGACTTTCTATTGTAATCGGTGCCATCTGTATACTCGTGATTGGATACCGATTATATGGTTATTTTTTTACAAAAAAAGTTTTGTTAATCAATGAAAAAACACCAACACCTGCCCATGAATTAAACGATGGGCAAGACTATGTGCCGACGAACAAATGGGTAGCATTCGGACATCACTTCGCCGCAATCGCTGCAGCTGGGCCGCTTGTTGGACCTGTACTTGCTGCACAATTTGGATATTTACCAGGTTTACTATGGTTGTTAATTGGTGCGGTGATTGGTGGAGCAGTACATGATGCCGTTGTATTATTTGCATCCATGCGCAAAAAAGGGAAATCCCTTTCTGAAGTGATGAAAGAGGAGCTGGGGCCGGTTGCAGGATTCTGTACAGGTCTTGCTATGTTATTCATCATTACGATAACAATGGCTGGTCTTTCCATGGTAGTGCTTGGTGCATTAGAAAGAAATCCGTGGGGAACTTTTGCAGTAGGAATTACAATCCCAATTGCTATGCTTGTTGGGATTGCCTATAAAAAGACTGGTAACTTAGTTGTAACATCTACGGTTGGATTCATTTTATTAATGATCGGCGTCTTTGTTGGACCGTATATTCAAGGAACAGTGCTTGGTGATTGGTTGACGTTAGATCGCCAAACTTTGGCGTTGATCTTACCGATTTATGCATTTTTTGCTGCGGCATTGCCGGTATGGTTTTTGCTTGCACCAAGGGATTATTTATCAAGCTTTATGAAAATTGGGGTATTTATAGCTTTAATTATTGGGGTATTTTTCGTTAACCCTGTTATTCAATTCCCAGCAGTAACAGAATTTATTCATGGTGGAGGGCCAATCATTGCAGGTCCTGTATGGCCATTTGTTTCAATTACCATTGCTTGTGGTGCCATTTCTGGTTTCCATGCATTCATTGGATCTGGAACAACGCCTAAGATGTTAGATAAATGGGAAGATATTCGCGTTGTAGGATTTGGAGCTATGCTAGTCGAAAGTTTAGTAGGGGTAATGGCGCTTGTTGCAGCTACTTCTTTGCATCCTGCTGATTATTTCGCAATCAATGCAGCTCCAGCAGTATTTGCCACATTAGGAATGGAAGTTGTCAACTTACCTCAATTATCACAAGCGATAGGTATTGATTTAGAGGGAAGAACGGGCGGTGCCGTATCCCTTGCAGTAGGGATGACACAAATTTTTACTGGAGTGCCATGGTTCACAGAAATGAGCGGTTACTTCTACCAATTTGTCATCATGTTTGAAGCGGTGTTCATCTTAACTGCAATCGACGCAGGTACTCGTGTAGCCCGCTACTTAATTCAAGATTTCTTAGGAGATGTCATCAAACCGTTAAAACGGACAGATTGGTTGCCTGGTACAATCATTGCTAGTGCTTTAGCGTGTTTCATGTGGGGGTATTTACTGTACACAGGTGAAATTGGACCAATTTGGGCGTTATTCGGTGTATCTAACCAGCTAATGGCTTCCATTGGATTAGTTATTGGTGCAACGGTTGTATTAAAAATTGCAACAAAACGGATTTATGTTTTAACTTGTATTATTCCATTAGTATATTTATATATATCAGTAAATGTTGCAGGAATTTGGATGATCAAAAACGTGTACTGGAATCCAGCAGCATCTGGTTATTCTGTATTAAATGGCATATTATCCGTCATAATGTTGATTTTAGGTGTTGTTGTTGTGATTACGGCTATTAAATCATGGATTAATCTATGGAATAGTCCAAGATTTGTAAATGGTAAAGCGGTAGGAGAAGCGGTATAACATAAATTTAAGTCTAGCATTCTATAGTTGGAATGCTAGACTTTTAATTTTAATAATGATTTGTTTTTCCATTTGAAAGGACAACTTAATTAGGTTAAACTAGGTAAAGGAAAATGGAGGTTATACATACATGGGTGGTTCTGTATCAATTGTTCAATTAGTGATCTCGATTGTACTATTTTTTGTTATGTTTTTTGGAATCGGTTTCTTATTAAATATGCTTCTTCGTATGACATGGTTAATGACGATCTTATATCCGATTGTCGTTATTTTTATTATTGATGAAGTGAGTTTTTTAGATTATATATTCAAACCTACTGTCGCATGGCCTGCTTTGTGGGATAAAGTTTTATCTCTTCAAGTGGTGGATATCGCCATTTTGTCTGGTGGATTTGTAGGTACAATTGTTGCGGGTATTGTTATGATTATATTAAGAAAGAACGGTTATCGAATGTTTTAAAAAAGGATATATCCAAAAGTGAAAGACGCTTTTGGATATATCCTTTTTATATGATGAAAGAATAAAATATGAAGGAAATTAGAATACCAGTTATGGCACCAGATAATACTTCATTCGGCTTATGACCTAACAATGTTTTTAATTCTTCGTGTTTTTCATGTTCATGTTTATCAGTCCAATGTTTCATATCCCTAAAGAATATGGTTAACTCTTGGCGTATCTTGTTTAACATAGCTGCATGTTGACCTGCCTGATATCGTACGCCGCTAGCATCATACATTACGATTCCAGCAAACAATGCAGCAATGGCAAATACAGGTGAGTCAAAACCGGTCTCGTATCCGATTGCAGTAGCAAGACTTGTCACTGCAGCTGAATGAGAACTAGGCATGCCGCCTGTAGACGTTAAAAGAGACCAGTTAATTTCTTTTGTAAACAAAAAATGTATGGGTACTTTAATAAATTGTGCAAAAAAAATTGAGAATATCGCTAGAAGTAATGGTGCGTTTTGAAATATTGCCAAACCGTAAAAACCCTTCCTTTCACGTCTTTCCATAAGTATAGCATAACTAATATACAACAATTAACGTTTTGAAGTAAAAAATTTCTTAATTATTTAATTTTTTTGTTAGCGAATTTGTTTAGGATATGAGACAAATAAAAGGAACTTCAAAGCAATTTTGGCTTCATGATACTAGTCCACTTCCTCATAAAAATTGGGTTATACTTATAGTGGATAGATATATTGAAGCTCGTATACAATGAATTCTATTTGGAGGTTAAAGATGATTATTCAAAAAGAGAGAAAATCCTTTGAACAAATATCGACTGAATTGTTAATTGTGGGAGTTCAAAAAAACTGCGACCATATTAAAGGATGGAAAGAATTCGTATCATTTTACGGAGAACATGTTGAAAAATGGATTCGTACTGGAGATATCGAAACGGAGCGCAAAAAATTAACAAAGATTCCTTATTTGGGAGCTAATGAACATTTACAACGAATATTATTTGTAGGATTAGGTGATACGAAAACATTAACGCGTAATGAATTGCGAGACATATTTGGATTAGTGGGCAAAAAACTTCGGGAGATGAAAGCGAATCGATTTACGATTTGGTTAGAATCTTTTACAGCAGATCCTATTCAAGAAAAAGATATTGCGTTTTTATTTGCTGAAGGGAGTGGCATGGGTTTTTATCAAGTTCCCCATTATAAAACAACTTCTAATGAACCGGAAGTTTATTTGGATGAAGTTCAATTCGTTACGAATGCAGATATTGATGAAATTGTTGAAAGCTACAAACTTGGAAAGATTTACGCAGATGCAGTGAATGAAGCAAGAACGTTGGTGAATTTGCCACCGAATATATTGAAAGCAACTGATTTAGCGGAATATGCTGTGAATTTGGCAAACAACTATGGCTTTGAAGTAGAAATATTAAATAAGGAACAACTCGAAGAATTAGGAATGGGAGGCATTTTAGCGGTAAATAGAGGCTCAACGAATGAACCGAGAGTTATTACATTAAAATATAAGGGAACAGAAGAATGGAAAGACGTAATTGGATTAGTTGGAAAAGGAGTAACTTATGATACAGGAGGCTACTCCATCAAATCGAAAACTGGAATGGTAGGCATGAAAGGAGATATGGGGGGAGCTGCATCGGTACTTGGAGCCATGAAAATTATTGGAGAAATGAAGCCAAAAAAGAATGTTGTCGCAGTTATTGGCGCAACTGACAACATGATTTCAGGAGATGCCTTTAAACCTGATGATGTCATCACGACTTACAGTGGAAAAACGGTGGAAATTAAAAATGCCGATGCAGAGGGCCGTCTCGTTTTAGCCGATGCAGTCACTTATGCAAAACAACAAGGAGCCGATTATTTAATTGATGTGGCTACGTTAACAGGCGGGGTCATCACAGCTTTAGGATATGATAAAACGGGCGCATTATCGAATAACGAAGCGTTTTTCGATGCTTTTATTGAAGCAAGTGTGAAAACTGGAGAATTTGTTTGGGGCATGCCGCTTACTGAAAGGGATAAAAAACGCATCCGTGATTCACAAATTGCAGATTTAAATAACTCTCCTGGAAGCGATGGACATATGATTTTTGCAGGTGGATTTGTTGGAGAATTTGTAGAAAATACACCGTGGATTCATTTAGATATTGCCGGGACATCTGATACTACAAAACCCCATGAGTTGGGGCCAAAAGGTGCAACAGGTGTGATGGTTAGAACACTTGCGACATTTATCAAAGATTTTACATTTCATATATGATAAATGTTCACATTAGGCAATTCACATAGCTTTGCCTCTTTTTCTTACATATGTTATCAAAGAAAAGGAGGTTTACTATGACTGGTTATCGCCATAATCAACGTCCTGGATACCATCATCGTGATGGATTTAGTAACTTTGGCTATCCGTTTATTGGTGGATTTTTAGGTGGATTATTAGGAAATGTCTTTTATCCACAGCAATTTTATTATCCACCTAACTATCCATATTATCCTTACTATCCATACTACCCTCCGTTTTACCCGCCATTCCGCCGTTATTAAAAAAGGGGTGCGTTCAATCGCACTCCTTTTTGTTTGTGCGCCCGGCATGTACATGAACTATAGGGTGTAAGTCCCGAACCCCGAAGACAGAAGTAGAGGTTAGCTCAACGAAAGGGTGTCCGTGGTGACGCGGAATCTGAAGGAAGCTGGAGGCAAAACACCGGTCCGAGGAACACGAACCTCATATAAGGCTAGGTATGATTGAGTGAGTTTGCAAAACAAAACAAAGCTCTTTCTGTCGAAGGTCATATCGAGTAAATGAGGCGGATAGATGGTGTGAAAGTGCATGTACTTACCCGGGGAGGTCTGGCGGATATGTGAAGTACGCTTCATAACCTACTTAGTGATAAGTAGCTGAACCGTCAGAAGTCAGCAGAGGTCATAGTATTAGTTGGTTTAGAACTACTAAGAAGGACCGAACAATTAAGAGAGAATAGCCCTTGGCATTCAGTGAGTCATGATGAACACAGAAAACGTAGTACCTCACTTGAGGAAGGAAGCGGTGAATCCCGTGGGGGACCTCTTGGAGGGTGGAGTGACCACTGGCATAAAGAGAACAGCTATTCACGGAAGGAGAATAACGATGCTTTTGAATCAAATCCTGTCACGGGAGAACATGCTTCAAGCACTAAAACGTGTAGAACAGAATAAAGGAAGCCACGGAGTAGATATGATGCCCGTACAAAACCTACGACAGCACATAGTCGAAAACTGGCTATCTATTAAGGAGGCAATTCTCAAGGGAACTTATGAACCAATGCCAGTCCGCAGAGTCGAAATCCCGAAACCTGACGGCGGTGTTCGTTTACTAGGAATCCCTACCGTAACAGACCGTTTGATTCAACAAGCAATCGCCCAAGTACTTTCAAAAGTGTATGACCCTACATTCTCTGAAAACAGCTACGGATTTAGACCAAACCGAAGTGCCCATGATGCGGTGAGGAAAGCGAAAGAATATATAAGAGATGGACATCGATGGGTTGTAGATATGGACTTGGAGAAATTCTTTGATAAGGTCAACCATGACAGATTAATGGGTACACTCGCGAAGAGAATCCAAGATAAACCATTACTGAAATTGATTCGTAAGTATTTACAATCGGGAGTCATGATTAATGGTGTGGTGTCAAGCACATTAGAAGGAACTCCACAAGGAGGACCATTAAGTCCGCTACTATCTAACATTGTACTAGATGAACTAGATAAAGAATTGGAAAGAAGAGGACACAAATTCGTTCGATATGCGGATGACTGTAACATTTACGTGAAAAGTAAACGAGCAGGACTTCGCACAATGGCAAGCATTCAACGATTCATTGAAGGAAAACTACGACTGAAAGTAAATGAAAAGAAATCAGCGGTCGACCGTCCATGGAAACGTAAGTTTCTAGGATTTAGCTATACCTATCATAAAGAGCCAAAGGTTCGTATCGCAAAAGAAAGCCTTAAACGAATGAAGAATAAAGTTCGTGAAATCACATCACGCAAGATGCCCTACCCGATGGAATACCGCATTCAGAAACTGAATCAATATCTAATGGGATGGTGTGGATATTTTGCGTTAGCAGACACCAAATCTATATTCCTTGAATTAGATAAATGGATTCGTAGAAGACTTCGAATGTGTCTATGGAAGAACTGGAAGAAACCGAAAACAAAGATACGCAACCTTATTCAACTTGGCGTACCACAATGGCAAGCGTATGAATGGGGAAATACTCGGAAGAGTTATTGGCGTATTTCAAATAGTCCAATATTACACAGAACCCTTGGTAACTCCTATTGGAGAAACCAAGGGCTGAAAAGTCTTGAAGCTCGTTATGAAAACTTGCGTCAATTATCTTAATTGAACCGCCGTATACGGAACCGTACGTACGGTGGTGTGAGAGGACGGGAGTTAATCGCTCCCTCCTACTCGATTTCTTCTCTTGATAGATTGAGATTTTTTGTTATGATATGGTAGGAAAATACAATAAACGAGGCAAAGTACAATGAAAAATCCATACTTATATGGTTATTTACCATTATTTTCAATTATTCTGTATAGTCTAACTTTTGGAATTTTTACAGTAAGTAAGTCTATTCAACTTTTTCAATCTATTGGAATCTATAATGGCATGCGAGAATTTCTAACAGAAGTAGAAATTCGGATGCTATTATTGTTTGTATTCTTCCTTTGCTTTTTCATGCTGTTTTCAGCTTTAAAATTGATTGGAGAAACGATTCACGAAATAGGGATGTTGTTTTTTTCAAAGGATTCAGAAGGTGGTGCTGTTAAAGCAGCACGCGGAGGATATGTACTTTTCTTTATCGGAAGTCTTATTAGCGCCTTTGCTATCCAATCCTTTACTGCACTAATAATCATTTTTGCATTATCACTATTTTGTTTTTTCGTCTATTCAATCTATAAAATGAGCCAATATATGTCTTTATCTGGGATGATTGGATTAATCGCCTTTGAAATACTCTTTTGGTCTTTTTTTATAACAGTCGTCATTTTTGTTTGTATGAAACTTTACAACGGGATTTTGGCGAGCTTGCCTTTTGCTAAATAAGGGATAGACACTCTTATTCTAATCTGATTTAAGCGAAAGGAAAGTTCCTGCTGTGTTCGCTTCGTCGCAATTTATCTGCGATGAAAGCAATATTAAAGTAAAGCTTTCCTGCGGGAATGGACATGAATAAGAGAGGAAAGCCCATGCCCGCGGAAAGCTTCCAGCTGAAGCGAAAATCTATGATAGAAAAATATCATCCAAATAGTCATTTTATTGGTTAATAATACGGTTAAATATGTTGAAATGAATTCGATCGTCTTCTAATTGAAGCATAGATGTTGGTTGATCATAGCCAATCCAAACGGCTACGGTATATTCATTGGATAATCCAGCGATCCAAAAATCTCGATATTCGTTCGTAGTGCCTGTTTTTACCCCAATGTAGGATGAATTTGCATGAATCCCTCTTCCTGTTCCACTTCGCACTACTTCTTTTAATAATGAACGCATGTATTGTACAGTTTGTTTAGACCATATTTGTTTCCGTTCCGATGGCCACTGATACAATATGTTTCCTTGTTGATCGGTAACTTTTCGAATTGCATGGGATTTAACGTAACTTCCATCGATAAAGCTTGTATATGCATCGGCCAATTCTAATGTAGTTACACCGTATGTTAGTCCACCTAATGCAGCTGCGTAGTTTTTATCTTGTTCTACAATCGATTTAAAATTGAATTGTTGTAAATATTGAAAGGCTGTCTCTATACCAACTTTTGAAAACAGACGAACAGCTGACGTATTCAAGCTATGTTTAAAGGCAGTTGAAATCGTTACATCGCCATAGATTGCTCCGCCGTAGTTTTGTGGACAAAACGCCCCAATGCAATATTTTCCTCCATTCACGATGGAGGAAGGTGAATAATTTGTTCTTTCAAATAGCGGTGCATATACAATTAACGGTTTAAAGGATGAACCTGGCTGTCTCGGAGCCTGATAAGCTCTATGAAAATCGAATTTATTGTAGTTTTTTCCAGCATACATACTCACGATTTCCCGCGTTTCATTTTCAATGACAACCGCGCTAGATTGCAAATTTTGAATGGTTAAAAGAGAATTAATTGATACATCATCTTTTGATTGTTTTTCAGGATCTAATGCTGTATGTATAATGATGCCAGAATAAAGAAGTTCATTGATTTTGTTATCTAATTCTTTTTGAAGCAGCAATTTTTCCTCTGGTGAAGCTTGTTGCAGCGCTTCGTTGTATCCCTCAGTTTCTGCAATTAATTGATTCAGTTCATGTAATACATACGTGCTGTAAGCAGGGAAGTTTTGCGTTTTTTCTTTTATGTTCAACTGAATGGGTTCTTCTTTATATTGTTTTGCTTCATCAAGGGAAATGACATTTTCTTTTGCTAGAAGATCAATTAAACGTTCTTGACGTGCTTTCGTATTGTCAAAATGCTTTAACGGATCATAAATAGAAGGGTTATTTGGTATAGCTGCAATAAAGGCGATTTCCGCAACGGATAAATGTTGTATTGGTTTTTGAAAATAATAGGTTGCAGCTGAATTAATACCATACACTTGATGACCGAAGTACATTTCATTTAAATACATTTCAAAAATGCTGTCTTTATCATATAGTTTTTCTAGTTCGTAAGCATACAACACTTCCATTAGTTTGCGTTCATATGTTTTCTCTTCCGATAAATAAAGCATTCGAACAAGCTGCTGGGAAATTGTACTGCCCCCTTGTTGGATAGAATTTTGTTCCGCATTGGTTATGACAGCCCTCATTATAGCACTTATGTCAAAACCGATATGTTGATAAAAATCTCGATCTTCACTCAAAATAAAAATTTGTTTAACGATTTCGGGTATTTCTTCTATGGGAATAGGATTTCTCCATTCCACGTAATCTTCGTTAAATAAATCTCCGTTTCGATCTAACATTTTAACAGGAAGCTGTTTTTTTATTTCTGGGAGTTTGATTTGTTCCTGAATTTGTTCTTTATGATTTTGTGCTTTGGCTGCTTCTTCCCAAATTTTGTCTCCAACAACAAAAAGAAGAGGGAAGAGGCAAAGAATCATAAGATACCCTAACAATTGCCTCACATTTATTCCTCCTATTGCCTACAAGAAAGAATACCATATTTTTCATTAGAACAGTTCACTTTTCATATCATTACAACATGTTTATAAAGAAATTTCCGAAAAAGATGAATGAAAGAAAGAGGAGTATAACAACTTAAAATAAGTAGAAATAGAAGTGAAATAACTTAATTAGCGGAAAAAATTCATGTTTTATGGTAAACTGAAACGAGGAAAATAAGAAAATGTAGTCATCACTATGATTTTATTTATAAAGGAGAAGAAGAAATGTACCCACAATTAACGAAAGAATTAAACCCTGGAGAAATCTTAGTTGAAATGAAAACGACAATGGGGTCAATGAAAATAAAGTTGTTCCCAGAACATGCACCTAAAGCGGTTGAAAACTTTTTAGGTCATGCAAAGTCAGGTTATTATGAGGGTATTATTTTCCACCGTGTTATTGCTGATTTTATGATTCAAGGCGGAGATCCAACTGGTACAGGTATGGGAGGGGAATCCATTTGGGGAGAACCTTTCGAAGATGAATTCCATCCTGAACTGTTTAATTTACGTGGAGCGTTATCCATGGCGAATGCTGGTCCAAATACGAATGGTTCTCAATTCTTTATTGTACAAATGCCGCAAGTACCAAGTGATATGATTGGACAAATGGAACAAGCAGGTTTTCCAAAAGAAATCATTGAGGAGTATGCTCGTATTGGAGGAACACCTTGGTTAGACTATAAGCATACTGTATTTGGTCATGTTGTTGAGGGTATGGAAGTTGTAGATAAAATTGCCAATGTCGAAACAGATTTCCGAGATAAGCCGTTAGAAGATATTAAAATAGAATCAATTACAGTGCTTGAATAAGACGACAGAAAGAAGTGATGATTGTGCACTTGCTATTATTATATGGCGATTTTTTATATTTTCCGGAAGACAAAAAAGCATATATTCCAGCTGCAGTTGAATTGATATTGCTATTTGTACTTTGTTTTGCTGTCTTTTTCCTTGTAAAAAAAATATCAAAAATACAAGAAATGAAGACAAAAGAGTTGGAAAAGCGAATGTTGCGTGAGCGTAAACAAAATAAAGACACAATAATAAAAGAGTAGGGTTTGCTACATGAAAAGGCTGTCTAATAAGCATAAGCTTTTAGACAGCCTTGATTGTTTTAAACAACTTACTATTCACCTTATACACTATGTTTTTGGTGGAATCTTTTTAACGAAAAATTTAAAAAGATAAGATAAGAAATTGTTGTAGTGACAGTAATCAGTATGAACCCTTTCCATCCTAAATTATTATAAATGGGGGCAACCAAGGTGCTTCCTGATGCAACACCAATATAATAGGAAACTAAATAAAGACTTGATGCACTTCCTTTTAAATGGGTTGCAGTTTTGCCAACACTTGCTGCAGTTAGCGAATGGGCGGTGAAAAAGCCGAAACAAATTACACACAAACCGAGCAATACGATAAAGAGTGAAGAGTGCAATGTGCATAATACTCCGAATGATAATAAGCAGATTGCAGTAGTTCGTACTTTATCTAAAGTAAATTTATTTGACAGCCAACTCGCAATAGGAGCTCCTAATATTCCAAAGGCATAGGCAAAATACAAAAAGGAAATGGAGTCAAGCGACATTGAAAAAGGCGGTTCTGCCAATTGGAAAGGGAGGTATGTCCACGTTCCAGTAAATGTGATTTGTAATACTATACCTAATCCGAATAAAACAAGTAAATTTGGATTTTTTAAATGAAAACCGAATCCTCTAATATCTTCCCAAAAACTTACAGAACTTGGAATGAAATGTTTTGATGATGGTAATGCAATTAAAACAAAAAGAAATACACCAATCCCAAAAATGGTAATAATCGTAATTGCTAATTGCCAACTGTAGTTTTCTGAAAGATACCCTGCAAGAAAACGTCCAATCATTCCACCAAGCGCATTGGTAGAAATGTAAATGGATGTTGCTAAATTTCTTACTTTCGAATCCATTTCCTCTCCGATATACGCAAGAGATGCTGCCGGAACGCCAGCAAGGGTGAAGCCTTGAATTAATCGCAATATTGAAATCACCCAATACTTTTCCACAAAAAGCATAACCAGAAAAGGAATGATAGATAAAAGAATAGAAAGTTTAATAAATAATACTCTTCCATTCCGATCCGATAAAAAACCTAAAACAATCAACCCTAGAATCAAAGATAAGGTTGCAAGCGACATGGTTAAACTAGAATAGGTTACGGATATTGCAAATTCTTTTTCAAATACAGGAATGAGTGGTTGAAAGGCGTAGAAAGTTGCAAATATGAAAGTTGAAGCTAAACCGAGACTCGCGACAACTCGCCAATAACCCATTTCATTAATATGATACCCCTTTGTTTCCATACGTGAACACCTACTTAATGGAAGTATAACGGACACAGTAGGAAGTATCCGTTATAACGTCAATTATTTTCCAATTCCAAATGGTAACCAAAGTGACAATTGTGGGAAGAGAATGACGACAACTAAGTATGCAATCATTAATACGATAAATGGAATAATTCCTCGAACAACCATCCCAAGTTTTTCCTTCGCTATACCTGCAACGACGAACAAGTTTAATCCAACTGGTGGTGTAATCATTCCAAGTTCTAAGTTGATAACCATGATAATAGCGAAGTGATATAAGTCGATGCCAAAATGTTTTAAAATAGGTAATAGAATCGGTAATGTAATTAAGATGATGGATACAGCTTCTAAGAACATACCTAAAATAAAGAAGAGCAAGTTAACAATGAGCATGAAAATCCATTTGTTCATGCCGCTTTCCGCAATCCACGCTCCAACTTTTTGTGGAACTTGTTCGTTTGTGAGATATAATCCGAATAATGAAGCAGCCCCGATAATTAAGAAAATCATGGCTGTTACGTTGATGGATTCAACTAAGATTTGACGGAAATCTTTCCAACTTAGTTCACGGTAAATAAAAATTGAAACGATGAGGCCATAAACAACAGCAATAATAGCAGATTCAGTCGGAGTTACAACCCCTGAGTAAATCGTACCTAAAATTAATACCGGCAAAAATGCACCCCAAATGGCTTTCAACGATTTTCGACCGCGTTCTTCCCAAGTTGCTTTTTCATCGCCTTGATATCCCTGCATTTTTGCATATACAATCGCTGCTACAATTAATACAGCAAGTAACCCTAATCCAGGGATAACCCCGGCCATGAATAGTTTTCCAATCGATTCTTCCGATGTAATACCGTAAATAATGAGAGGTACACTCGGAGGAATTAAAATACCAAGAGTTCCTCCAGCAGCCACTAATCCGAGAGCGTATTTTTTCTCATATCCAGCAGCAACTAATGCAGGAATCATGATAGAACCAATTGCTGCTGCTGTTGCTGGAGATGAACCAGAAATTGCTGCGAAAATCCCGCAGGCAAGTATTGTTACGACCGATAATCCACCAGGTAAGTGTCCAACCCAGGCACGTAATGCCTCAATTAAATATTTTGAAATTCCCCCTCGAGCCATAATGGCACCTGCTAATACGAATCCAGGAATGGCCATCATAGGAAAGGAATCAAGTGCCGTAAACATGCGTTGCGGCATCATGTTCATATTAAAATCAGCCATGAATAACATTAATATGGTAGCTAGAGCCAAGCTAATAGCAATTGGAACACGTAAAAAAATCAATACAAAGAAACTAATTAAGAGGGTTAGCATAGTCTTCATCCTTTCTACGCAGAATGTTTACCAACCTTTCAATGAAACGAAGCAGGAAAAGCACTCCTGAGATTGGTAGTATTAGGTAAACAATCCACATAGGGATTCCTACATCTAGAGATACCATTCCGGAACTAATGCGAGCAGTGACTAAATTCCATCCGTAATATGTATAGATTAGGCAGAAAACAATCGATAGCACTGTCGCTAGTATATTGATGAAATACTTTCCCTTATTTCCTAAACGATCATATAAAATATCTACTTGAATATGTTGATTATGTTTTAGCGCCATACCAAATCCTAAAAATGTTCCCCAAATTATTGAATACCTTGCGACTTCTTCTACCCATGCTTGAGGATGATTTAAAAAGTAACGCATAACAACTCCGTAGAAGATCAATAATACACCGACGCCAAAAAAGATGCTGGCTAATATTTCTTCTAACCAAGTCCAAAGCTTCGATAATGCCTTCACTTGTTATCAACTCCCTTATAATGGAATACATATATGAAAAAAGATGGAGTGTCGAAATAAATTCGACACTCGAAAAAAATAGGGAAAAGACTGTGTTATAAGGATGAATTATTCAGCTAATGCTGTAATGCCATCGATTAATTCTTTTGTGATGACATCAGTAAATTCATCATAAACAGGTTGTAAAGCTTCTCGTAAAGCTTGGCGCTCTTCATCAGTCATTTCATAAACTTCAACAGTGCCTAAGCTTTTGATTTTTTCGAAGGATTTTTGGTTTTCTTCAGCTGCTAATTTTTGAGCGTATTCAGTAGCTTCACTAAGCGCTTCTTCCACTAATACACGTAAATCTTCAGGCATTGATTCCCAGAACGATTTGTTTACGAAAATTGCATAGTCAAGGCGACCATGTTGAGTTGTAGATAAATATTTTTGAACTTCATAGAATTTCATTGTATCAAAGTTGTTGAATGGGTTTTCTGCACCATCAACAGTTCCTTGTTGAAGAGCTGCGTAAGTTTCACCGAATGAAATTGTTGCAGAACCTGCACCTAATGATTCAAATTGTTTTTCTAATACTTGTCCAGCTTGTGTACGGAATTTCAAACCTTTGAAGTCTTCAGGTTTTACTAATGGATGTTTGTTGTTAGAGAAATGTTTGAAACCGTTTGGCCAGAATGCCATACCTTTAATATCGTTTTGTGCTAATTGCTGAGAGTTGAATAATTCTTGCGCTACTTCTGAATCAAAGAATTTTTGAACATGTTCTTCATCTTTGAATAAATATGGCATATCAACATATTGCCAACGTGGGTCGATTTTCACCATTTTTGTAACGGATGGAGCGATCATATGTACGTTCCCTGATACTAATGCATCAAGCTCATCCGCATCGCCGTATAATTGTGAAGATGGATAAACTTCAACTTTTACACGACCTTCTGTTTTTTCATCTACTAATTCAGCAAAGTAGTTAGCAGATTTACCTTTTACACTATCAACTGCAGTTACGTGTGAGAATTTGATAATAAGTGGTTTGTCAGCAGTGTAATCTTCACTGGATTTTGGTTCACTGCTTGAACTGCCGCCACATGCAGCAAGGGCAAGAGCTAGCACCCCTAAAATAGTGGCTAATAGCCATTTCTTCATGTAATTATCCCCCTTAAATGTAGTAATGTTTTTATTGTAAAAAGAGCGCAAAGTCTCTTTTTTACCTATTTGACATATTTATATTTCGGAAGATTTTGAATGTAGTAATCCCCGTAATGTTGGGTGTAGTAGTGATATACGGGCGTAAAATGTTCTTCCCATTCTTTTTTCTCTTCCTCAGATAAATAATAGATTTGTATGCATTGGCATTCTTCAATTTCTTGCAGTCTTCTGTCATTTAAATCTTCTGCAAGCTGCCATTGCCATTCTTGAACTTCATGAAGCGTCTCGGTAATAAGTTCCCGATCTTCATCAGATAAACTTTCCCAAAAATCTAAATTAAATAGTAGAAAATAACCTAAATATCCATGATTTGAAATAGTTAAGTATTTTTGCAATGAATAAAAGTTTTTACTTGTGATATTTGTTAACGTATTTTCTTGTCCTTCTATATCACCTTTTTTCAGCGATTGAAAGACGGTATTAAAGTCAATTTTTCTAGGAAAGGCGTCAACAATGTAATATTGTTGTGCTAAAATATCGCTCTGCATAATGCGCATCCGTATTCCTTTTAAATCTTGATAATGCTCGATCGGTCTAATGTCGTTGCTAATTTGTTTAAAACCGCTATCCCACAAACTAAGAGCGATAAGATTATGCATTTTTAATAAATCTTTTAATCGATTCCCGGCTTCACTTTCTGTAAATTCATGAACTTCTTCTAATGAATTAAAAGCATAGGGAAGATCGTATACAGAAAGTTCAGGAACCAAATCTGTCAACTTCGAAATAGCAGGAGCAATTAATTGGATATCTCCTCTTAAAAGGGCATCCAATTCTTCCACATCTTTATAAAGAGTTCCGTTTGAAAACACTTGTATTTCAATTCGACCGTTTGATCGTTCTTTAATGAGTTCAGCAAATTTTCTAGCTGCCATCCCTTTTGGTGTATCTTCACCTACGACATGGGAAAATCGGATGACAAGTCGCTCATCTTCACTTAACTGTTCTAAATCAGTGGGATAATCTTTTATTTGAGAGCACGCAAGAGTTAAAAATGGTATGACTAATAGAAAACAAAATAGAATTACTTTTATTGAATCTCTCATCGTTTTCCCCTTGAACTTGCTGTTTGATGTAGATAGTTTCATGTTATATGAAAAACGAAAATTCTCAATATTATGGTATTAATGGACGTTTTGTTCTTTTTGGTATACAACAGTTATTTTAAAATAATAACTGTTGTATTACATAGATGAAGGCAAAAAAATAAGAGCCTTGATAGCTCTTATTAAAGGGAATAATATTTTGTTGGACGACCCACTGTACCGTATTTTAAATCGATTTTGACTTCACTAATACTCGCAAGATAGTCTAAATATTTTCTTACAGTGACTCTCGCCATGCCTGTATTTTGTGCTAGTTGTTCAGCTGTGACGGGACCGTTGATTTCTTTTAATTTGTCGGTGATTTGTTTCATTGTAATTTCATTGAGTCCTTTTGGTAATTCTTTTTGAGACTCATAATACATGCCATAATAATCATCGATGTCATCTTGCTTAAGTTCGGTTTTCGTTGTTAATTTTTTTCTTGAGCGGGCATAATCTTCTAACGCTTGTTGGAATCTTTCTAAGCGGAAAGGTTTCACTAAATAGTCGAAAGCTCCTAAGCGTGTCAATTCTTGAACTGTTTTTGCATCTCTAGCTGCAGTAATCATAATAATATCAACTGGGAGGCGTTCTTGACGAATTTTGTAAAACAACTCTAACCCAGAAATATCTGGTAAATACATATCTAAAAGGATTAAATCAGGCGTTTTGTTCTTAATTTCTCGATAGGCTTGTTCACCTGATTGGGCTTCCCCAACTAAGTTAAATCCATTAATTTTCTTTAAAAAACTCTTATTTACTTCCAATACCATTGGATCGTCTTCCACAATTAAGACATTTATATTGGTCACAGTACATTCCTCCCAACTTGTACGATTATTGTTGTGCCAACACCAACCTCTGAAAAAATTTGAATTGTTCCATGATTGGACTCGATAATTTGCTTCACTAATGCTAATCCAATCCCATGGCCTTGTTTATTTTTCGTTGTATAACCATAATTAAAAATTTGTTCCACTGGTTCTTGAATTCCAACGCCATTATCTTGTACTTCAATATATAAATAATCTTGATCCCCTTGAATGAGAATATCTACATATCTTTCTTCTTTAGAAAGACATGCTTCCATTGCATTATCTAGCAAATTCCCAATAATAGTGATTAAGTCGCCACTAGAAAAACCTGTGACATAATCAAGCAAATAGGAATCGTCGCTTAATGTTAACTCAACACCTAATTCTTTCGCTCTTGAGAATTTTCCAATTAATAGTCCTTGAATGGAATAATCGTGTATTTTATCTTTAATTTTTTGAAAAACACTTTCTTCATCAGTAATTTCATCTAAGATTAGACTGATGGCTTCCTCATTTCGATTGAGTTGAATAAGCCCCGCAATACTATGTAATCGGTTTAAAAATTCATGGTGCTGAGCCCTAAGTGTATCCACTAAAGTTTTTACACCAGTTAATTCTTCAGCTAAGGTGTGTGCTTCTTTATGGTCAGTAATGACGATGAGGGAACCAGCATTTTTATCATGTATTTTTAGTGGAAAAATTCGGACTAAGTACATTTGATTTAACAAAGATAGCGGTTTATAACTTTCTTGTTTTTCAAGGCGTTCTTCGGCTAACCAAGTATTTTTAAATACCTCTTTTAATGTTCCTTCCTTCGCAAAAAAATGAGTATATTTTCTAGCTAAATGATTCATATATGTAATTTTCCCTCGGCCATCTGTGGCGAGAATTCCAACATCCATTGCTTGCATAATTGCTGAACGTTCTTCCACGATACGAGCAATTTCATATGGTTCTAAGTTTAACGTTTGCCGTTTAATTAGATTGGCAATCAAGATCGATCCTATCAACCCAATCAGTAACCCCCAAAATAATGCGATAAAAATATCTAATTGATATTCTCCTACTAATTGGTACCATTTTGGCGTAATGATTCCGACCGTGATGACACCTACTTGTTTTGTAGCATCTGGATTCATAATAGGTACAAACGCACGAATCGAGAATCCTTGAACTCCGATTGCTTTTGAAATGTATTCGTGTTGTGACAAAGCTTCATTGTTTTTTATTTCTTCATTGATGGTTCCAATTTTACTTTCGGACGGATGAGAATATCGTACACCTTTCATATCGAAGATCACAATATAATCGACGTCCGTTGCCAATCGAATTCGTTCTGCAATCGGTTGAATAACTTCAAAACCTTCCTCTTTTCCAACGGTTTTTTGTACATCTTCTAGTTGGGCAACTGTACGGGCGATAGCGATTGCTCTAGATCCAAATTCTTTTTCAAAGGCGCCAGAAATATTATGAATCATAATAATTCCACTGGTTAAGATAGAAAATAACACGATAACAAAGGAAAAAATAAACATTGTTAATCGAAGAGGAAATCTTTTCATCACTTTATTGATTGTAACAACCCCATTTTCAAATAATTAAGAATTTATTTTTTCTTATTATATAATAAATAGAAGATTGAAAAAAGGTAACAAATAAAAAGACTCTAACCTTTAATAGGTTGAGAGTCTTTAATAAATGTTTTTATAATAAAGCTTTTTTGAATCGTTCAACACCGTCTTTTACTGTTTCAAATGGACATGCTAAATTGATACGAAGGAATCCTCGGCCAGCTTCACTATATTTTGTACCTGGTTCTAATGCGATTTTTCCTTTATTTATCAGACGATCCATCATTTCGTTTTCAGAAAGACCAGTTCCACGATAATCAATCCAAACGAGATAGGTGGCATGAGGACGAATGATTCGAATGCCATCCAACTTATTTAATTCTTGCTCTAAATAGTCAATGTTTTTGGAGACGTATTGAATCATGCGATCGAGCCATTCGTCACCTTTTTCATATACCGCTTGTACACCGCTAGCTGCAAGTACGTTCCAATCGTCTAGACCATGAGCCATTTTATTTTGAATTAATGCATTTCGTAATTGTTTATTTTCTGCTACGATAATCGCTGCATGAAGTCCAGCTAGATTAAATGTTTTCGTAGGGGCAATACATGCGACAATTTTTGCTTGTTCGGCACCTTCTACAGTCATAGTCGGGATATGTTTATGACCTTCAAAGACAATATCTGAATGAATTTCATCTGATATAAGTAAAACATCATATTTTATACATAATTGGATGAGTTTTTTCAGCGTGTCTTTTGACCAAACAACTCCAGCTGGATTATGTGGGCTACATAAAATATAAGCTTTTACACCTTTTTTAAATGCTTCCTCCAACTGTTCAAAATCATATTCATAAATATGCTCTTTACTTTCTACTAAATCGCATTCGATTATTTGGCGATTAAGGGCTTTTGGTATGCTGAAGAATGGTGCATATACCGGTGTTGAAATACATATTTTGTCTCCTGGTTCTGTGAAGGTTTCAATAATCGTAGCTATAGCAGGAACAACACCGCTATGGAAGATCAGGGCATCTTTATTTATATGCCAATTGTGGCGACGTTTGTACCATTGTTGGATGGCCTCTTTGCATTCGTCGCTGATGTAGGAGTAGCCGAAAATCGGATGATTTAATCGTTCTTTTATTGCGTCAATAACAATTTGGGGAACAGCAAAATCCATATCAGCAACCCACATTGGCAAAATATCAGAGTCATCTTCGACACGGTATTTTGCACGGAAGCGTTCTTTAAATTTGTCCCATTTAAAACTATTGGTGTTTCTTCTTTCATATATTTCATCGAACTGGATTGTCACAATTATCACTCTTTTCTATTTATTTTTTATCTTTAAATCTAATGATAATATGATATCATAAGAAGGAAAATAAAGAATAATTTGTGTTAGGTGAAATTCGTGGAAGACGTATTAATGAATAAAAAAGCGAAGCAAGCTTTAATGAAATGGGATCCCTTTCAAATGGGAGAAGGTGCTTATGAAATTGAAGCCAGCGATGTAGTTGCAGCGTTGCAAGCGATAGATGATCCCACAGAATTAGCAAAAGTAATTCAGAGAGTATACGAACACTCCTTTGAAATTTGGATTCCTTTCGAAAATTGTGTGGAAATGGCTTATCAATTAATTGCGATTAAATTTGAAGCTAAATGTATTATATAAAAAGTGATAAAAAGTGTCGCTCCTTTAAAAAAAGTCGACACTTTTTATTTTACTTTCAAAATTAATGTTATGATAAACTTTTATAAATTCATCAAAAAAAATTGGAAGCTTTTTTCAAAAAAAGGTGATTTTTTGTTTCGCCGTTACTCGTTATGTTATAATTTAACATGACATTTACGTAGTGAAAGAAAGTAGGAAAAAATTATGAAAAAAAAATATGAAGTAGGTGAAGTTGTAACAGGGAAGGTAACCGGGATTCAACCATATGGAGCTTTTGTGGCATTAGATGAATCAACACAAGGTCTTGTTCATATTTCTGAAATTACTTATGGTTACGTTCGAAATGTAGAAGATTTTTTTAAAGTTGGTGACATAATACAAGTAAAAATACTTGATATTGATGAACGTAACGAAAAAATTAGTTTATCTACCCGTGCTCTTCAAGACCCACCACCACAAAAGAAAATGGATAAGAATCCGAAAAAAACATTACAAGAACGTGTAAATGAACAGGATGCAAACGGTTTTCAGACGCTAAAGGAAAAACTTCAAGATTGGATTGAGAGAGGGCATTAAAAAAATCCCAAAAGCGAGTATGCTTTTGGGATTTTTTATATGTTTAATTTTCTTAGTCTGTATTGTAAATTTTGTCGTGTCATACCTAATGCTTGGGCAGTTTTTGTAATATTTCCTTCGTTCATTTCTAATGCATGTTGTAAATAATATTTTTCCACTTCTTTTAAATACTCGTTTAATGGCAATAATTCCCGATTTTGTTGAAGAAGGAAAAAATCCGGTTTTCTCATTTTTTCGTTTTGTTGTTGTAACTTAAACCGGAAATGTAATGGCAACATTTCGTATGTAACGTATTTTTCATTTGTAATCATCGAAGCGATTTCATCTAACAATAGTTCCAATTCCTTTAAATTTCCAGGCCAATCATATTCAAGAAACAATTCCATTACATCATTTGACAAACCTTGAATATTCGAATTAAAACGTTCGCGATGTCTTGAAAAGTAATCATTTACGAAAGGTTTAATGTCTTCTTTTCTAGTGCGCAAAGCGGGTATAGAAATGCTCATTGAAGCAAAATAATAATATAGGTCTTTCAGCAATTGATGATTGCCAATTAAATCAATTGGGTCTCCACCGACACTGCCAATAACCATATGCTTTTCTGGCGGTAGGCTTGTTAACAGTTTATGTAGTTCTTTTTGAGTGGAGAGGGAATAAAATTCAATTCGTTCAAAGAAAAATGTATATGATTTATCTTGTTTTAAATACGTTTTTAATCTTTCTAATTGATTTGGCCTTCTGCTGAAAAGAGTAACAAATTCATCGTTTTTCGGCTGAAGCTCGTGATGGATTCCTTCTGCTATTAAATCTTTTCCTGTTCCAGATTCTCCAATTAATAATACAGGAATACGGGCACGAGCTGCTTTTTTTGCGTTTTCTTTAACGATTTGCATCGGTTCAGAGATCGCAGTAATGACATCAAATGTTAATGGTTCCCCATATCGACGTAAAGGTTGATAAATAAGTTTTTCCAAAGAAGTGATATCACGGGCAAATTCTATGGCACCGATAAGTTTTTCCCCTTCGTAAATGGGGTACGTATCATTAATCGTGGTAATTTCATGACCATATTTATTAAAATATGTTTGTTTTACGTTGATCTCTTTGATTCCAGTTTTTAATACGCGCAACAACGTACTGTCATGGGAGCGAAATGCAAAAAGTTCTAAAATAGAACGATCGGTAATGTCTTCCACATCAAAACCTTCTATTTCTTTCATTTTTTTATTATATAAGATCGTTCTTCCTTCCGTATCAACAGCATGAATGCCAACTGAAACATGTTCTACAGCAAATTCATACAGTTTTAGAAGTTGTTTACTATTTAGAGACATCGTCAACACCCTCAAAAAATTTTTTTGATTATGTTATATAATATGTATTGAAAAATGCAATAATATTTTGCATTATTATATATATAAATATTCTATAGGTGCAAATATTTTTTGCATACTATTTATGTAATTTATTTTAAGGAGGAGTAATAATGATTCCCTACAAACATGAACCCCTAACTGATTTTTCAATTGAAGAAAATCGTCAAAAGTATCTTGAAGCATTAAAAAAAGTTGAAAGTGAATTAGGCAAGGATTATCCATTAATTGTTGGTGGAGAAAGAATTACAACGGAAGATAAAATTACTTCTTATAACCCTGCAAATAAAACGGAAGTTGTAGGTCGAGTTTCAAAAGCAAATAAAGAAATTGCAGAAAAGGCAATGCAAATTGCAGATAAAACGTTCAATACATGGAAAAAAGTAGATCCAGTTATCCGTGCAGAAGTTTTATTTAAAGCTGCAGCGATTGTTCGTCGCCGTAAATTTGAATTAGCGGCATGGTTAACAAAAGAAGCAGGTAAACCATGGGTACAAGCGGATGGAGATATTGCTGAAGGGATCGATTTCTTAGAATACTACGGTCGTCAAATGTTAGAAATTGCAAAAGGAAAACCGCTTGAAGAAAATCCTGGAACAATCAACAAATATGTTTATATTCCGTTAGGTGTTGGTGTTGTTATTTCACCATGGAACTTCCCATTTGCTATCATGGTTGGGACAACTGTAGCAGCTGCTGTTACAGGTAATACTGTACTTTTAAAACCAGCTTCTACAACACCAGTTATTGCTTATAAATTCATGGAAATCTTAGAAGAAGCAGGAATGCCACCAGGAGTTGTTAACTACATTCCAGGACCAGGTTCAGAAGTAGGAGATTATTTAGTAGATCATCCACGTACACGCTTTATCAGCTTCACTGGTTCTCGTGATGTTGGTATTCGTATCAATGAGCGTGCTGCCGTTGTTAATGAAGGACAAATTTGGCTTAAACGAGTAATCGCTGAAATGGGTGGTAAAGATGCGATTATCGTAGACGATGCTGAAAATGCTGATTTAGAATTAGCAGCTCAATCTATTGTAACTAGTGCTTTCGGATTCAGTGGTCAAAAATGTTCAGCATGTTCACGTGCAATCATTGTAGGAGATGAAGCTTACAATAAAGTTGTAGAACGAGTTGCTGAATTAACAAATGAACTTGTTGTAGGAGATCCTGCAAATGAGGAAACATATGTAAACCCAGTAATTGATGAAGGTGCATTTAAGAAAATTGCTGAATATATCGAGATTGGGAAGAAAGAAGGCCGCTTAGTTGCTGGTGGACAATATGATGATTCAAAAGGTTACTTCATCCATCCAACAGTATTTGCAGATGTAGATCCTAATGCTCGAATTATGCAAGAAGAAATCTTTGGTCCAGTTCTTGCAATAACAAAAGCAAAAGATTTTGATGAAGCACTTGAAATTGCGAATAATACAGTGTATGGTTTAACAGGTGCTGTCATTTCAAATAATCGCTTCCATTTACAAAAAGCTGCAGAAGATTTCCATGTAGGTAACTTATACTTCAACCGCGGATGTACTGCTGCAATTGTTGGATATCAACCATTTGGTGGATTCAACATGTCTGGTACAGATTCAAAAGCAGGTGGACCTGACTACTTGATTCTTCATATGCAAGCAAAAACTATTTCTGAAACGTTATAATTTAAAAAGCAGACGTTTTTATACGTCTGCTTTTTTATCAAAATGAATGATAAATAATTTGTTGAGCTAATAATATAAATTGGGAGAAAAAATGGTTGTACATATGGTAGGACATCATTAAAATGGAAATTACCAATACAATCAACTCGATTTATTTACAAAGTATGTTAATATGATGTTGAGGAACTTTCTACAAAATATTAAATCATTGAGTTAAAAGAGGCGAGAATATATGTCTGAAAATGTAAATCTTCTTACTTCAACACAAGATGTGATTAAAGAAGCATTAAATAGGCTTGGATATGATGAAGCGATGTATGAATTATTAAAAGAACCGCTTCGTGTGTTAAAAGTGCGCATCCCCGTAAAAATGGATGACGGTACAACGAAAGTATTTACTGGTTATCGTGCTCAACACTCAGATGCGGTTGGTCCAACTAAAGGAGGAATCCGCTTCCATCCAGATGTGACCGAGGATGAAGTGAAAGCGCTTTCTATGTGGATGACTTTAAAATGCGGTATTGTTGATTTACCATATGGCGGAGGTAAGGGTGGTATTGTTTGTGACCCTCGTCAAATGTCAATGGGAGAATTGGAGCGATTAAGCCGTGGGTATGTTCGTGCTGTGAGCCAAATCGTAGGACCTACAAAAGACATTCCTGCTCCAGACGTATTTACGAATGCCCAAATTATGGCGTGGATGATGGATGAGTATAGTCGAATTGACGAGTTCAATTCACCTGGATTTATTACAGGAAAACCAATTGTTTTAGGCGGTTCGCAAGGACGTGACCGTGCAACTGCAGAAGGCGTGACAATTGTTATCCAGGAAGCAGCGAAAAAACGCGGTATTGATATTAAAGGTGCACGAGTAGTTATTCAAGGTTTTGGAAATGCTGGTGGATTCTTGGCGAAATTTATGAGCGATTTAGGTGCAAAAGTGATTGGTATTTCCGATGCTTATGGTGCTTTATATGATCCAGACGGTTTAGATATCGATTACTTACTAGATCGTCGAGATAGTTTTGGAACAGTAACAACATTGTTTGAAGATACAATTACAAATAAAGAATTGTTAGAATTAGACTGCGATATTTTAGTTCCAGCAGCAATTTCAAACCAAATTACAGCTGAAAACGCACCTAATATTAAAGCTAAAATTGTTGTCGAAGCTGCGAACGGTCCAACAACTGCTGAAGCAACAAAAATCCTTACTGAACGTGGAATTTTATTAGTACCAGATGTACTTGCTTCTGCTGGTGGGGTAACTGTTTCTTATTTTGAATGGGTTCAAAATAATCAAGGCTACTATTGGTCTGCTGAAGAAGTGAAAGAAAAATTGCGCGAGAGAATGGTCAATGCATTTGAAAATGTTTACCAAACTGCGCAAAGTCGAAATATCGATATGCGCCTTGCTGCGTATATGGTTGGTGTTCGCCGTACAGCTGAAGCTTCCCGCTTCCGCGGATGGGTGTAATATACAACTGAAACTTGATTTAGATTTTGCTTCTTGAAGAAGAATAACACCATTTTTCTGCATTGAAAAATGGTGTTATTTGTTTATTCGGATTTTTAACTGATAGTGTGAATTGTAAATTTGCTCATAAAGGAGAGTGTTTGAGTGAATAATTTTGTTTTTACTAATCCTGTTCGATTATATTTTGGGAAGGGTGAAATACGTAAATTAAAAAAGGAGCTGCCGAAATACGGGAGAAATATTCTGCTTGTTTTTGGAGGAGGCAGCATTAAGAGAAACGGGCTATATGATGAAGTGACTTCTATATTGAAAGATCTTGATTTGAATGTTTTCGAATTAAGTGGTGTAGAACCAAATCCAAGAGTTGAAACGGCTAGAAAAGGAATTGATATTTGTAAGAAAGAATCTATTGATTTTGTACTTGCGGTTGGCGGCGGTTCGGTTATCGATTGTTCTAAATTAATAGTTGCTGGAGCAAAAACGGAAGAAGATCCATGGGATATTGTAACGGAAAAAGTGAAGGTAAAAGATGCATTGCCTCTAGGAACAGTTTTAACGTTAGCTGCAACTGGATCAGAAATGAATGCGAATTCTGTTATTTCCAACGAAAAAACGAAAGAAAAATATGGTTGGGCAAGCGGAAAGGTGTTTCCAAAGTTTTCTATTCTTGATCCGACATACACAATAACAGTACCAAAGGATCAAACGGTATACGGTATTGTCGATATGATGTCCCATGTATTTGAACAATATTTCCATGATGCGGAAAATACATTGGTAATGGATGAATTGTGTGAAGGGGTACTGAGAACAGTTATCGAAACAGCACCAAAATTAGTAGATAATCTGGAAAACTATGAATTGCGGGAAACAATTTTATTATCTGGAACGATTGCTTTAAATGGAATGTTATCAATGGGATCAGAGGGTGATTGGGCAACTCATGAAATCGAGCATGCCATATCAGCAGTATATGATATTCCACATGGTGGGGGGCTTGCGATTCTATTTCCAAACTGGATGAAACATGTTGTTCATGTAAATCCGCATCGTTTTGCTCGGCTGGCTACGAAAGTGTTTGGAGTAAATCCGTCTCATAAGACTGTAGAAGAAGTTGCATTTGAAGGAATTGAACGTTTAAGAGAGTTTTGGACATCTCTAGGAGCTCCAAGTTCACTTAAAGATTATTCTATTGATGATTCAAAGTTGGAATTATTAGTTGAAAAAGCAATGGCGAATGGTCCAATTGGACGTTTTAAAGTTCTTGAGAAGAACGATGTAAGAGAAATTTTGAGGATGTCTTTATAAATGGGGGAGGCTGGGACAAAACCCCCTCTAAAATGGAAACAGCCCATGAAATTTTGGAATGAAATTTCATGGGCTGTTTTTCATTTTTTCAATAAAAAATAAGGACCTCTTCTGTTAAAATTAAGTTAGCACACAAAACCTAACAGAAAGAAGGGACCTTATGTTCAAATATTATAACATGAATCAATTAGTTTTGCCTCTAGATTTAGAAATAAAATTACAAGAAAATGATATTGCCTTCCACATTCACCATTTAGTTGAAAGTATTCCAGATGAAGCCTTCCAGCCGTTTCTTCGAAATACAGGTTGTCCTGCTTATCATCCACGCATGATGCTAAAAATTATTTTGTGTGCCTATTCGCAGTCTGTCTTTTCAGGTCGAAAAATTGAAGCGCTATTAAAGGACAGTATACGAATGATGTGGTTGGCACAAGGATATGAACCAAGTTATCGGACGATCAATCGTTTTCGTGTGCATCCGGAAGTAAAAGAATTAATTCGTCAATGTTTTGTCCAATTCCGTTGCCAACTGGTGGAAGAAAAGTTAATCGATCAAGAAGCCATTTTTATCGATGGTACGAAGATTGAAGCGAATGCCAATAAATTTACTTTCGTATGGAAGAAATCCATTGAAAAATACAACCAAAACTTAATTGAAAAGTCCAATCAGTTATACAACGAACTATTAGAAAAAGAAATCATCCCTGAAATGGAGCGGGAAAATGAGGGAGAACTGTCCGTTGAAGAACTCGCTCAAATGGTGCAACAAGTCGATGAAGTCATTAAGGAATATGACCAAAAGATAGAAACATCGCCCGATGCCACAGAACGAAAAGCATTAAGAAGCGAACGAAAATATCCAAAACAAGCGTACAAACAATTAATAGACTTCATTCTACGAAAACAAAAATACCAAAAAGACTTGGACATCTTGGGGGAACGGAACAGTTATTCCAAAACAGATCAAGATGCAACGTTCATGCGAATGAAAGACGACTATATGAAAAACGGTCAATTGAAAGCTGGATACAATGTACAAATCGCAACAGAAGGTCAATACGCACTAGCTTATAGCATCTTTCCAAATCCTACTGATACACGTACATTAATTCCGTTCTTGAATAAGATAGAAAAGGATTATTTTCCGTTGCCAAAGTATATTGTCGCAGATGCTGGTTATGGTAGTGAACAAAACTATGAAGACATCCTTTCGAATCGAAAATGTGAGGCACTCATTCCATATACCATGTATGAGAAAGAACAAAAGAAGAAATATAAACAAAATCCATTTCATCCAGACAATTGGATGTACGACGAAGAAAGTGATACCTACATTTGTCCAAATCAGCAGCGAGTAACCTTCCGTTATCGTTCTGTACGTACAGATAAGACCGGTTTCAAACGAGAATTGAAAATCTATGAATGTGAAAACTGTTCAGGATGTCCATTTCGTTCATCATGTACAAAAGCAAAGGAAGGCAATCACCGAAAGGTCATGGTGAATGAAAAATGGGAACAACAAAAAGAATATGTAAGAGCGAAGCTTTCAGAAGAAAAAGCTGGTTCTATTTTCCGTCAACGTAAAATAGACGTAGAACCAGTTTTTGGATTCTTGAAGGCTAATTTGCGTTTCACTCGATTTTCCGTTCGAGGAAAATCGAAAGTGGAAAATGAAATAGGCATTGCCTTAATGGCCGTGAATTTACGAAAATACACGGCCAACAAAGATCAACTAACCAAAAATAATGGGGATAAATGGAAAAAGGAGAATTTGAGTTGGCTCAAATTCTCCTTTTTCCTATCTAGAAGCTAGTTTTGTCCCAGCCTCATTATCTTTAACAGTCATTGTATTAACATGATAAATCATTTTAGCGATTTCACAATTAAGTTATCCATTATTCTTTTTATGATATTTCCACTCTGTTATTCCGTCGTCTTTGTCAAAAGCAAGAGTTACTTTTGTAACGCCTTTTTGAGCCAAAATTAATTCAACTAAGTGATCTCGAACACTATCCAAATAATCAAGAGATTGATGAGGATTGGTTTCTACAACGATTTCAACATGGAGAAACTCTCCTTCCTTTACAACTTCTAACCGTTCAATATCTTTTACATGGGGATCTTCCATTACTAAATTACCAATGTGTATTAACATTTCTTCATCTGTTTCGCCGATTGCACCACGAGCGTTGTCAAGGAATACTCGACCCACTACATAAAACATCATTACACCTATAATCATGGATACTAAACCTTCTAATGCGTAAAAATTCGTAAAATAAGCGATAATGATAGCTAAAAATGCTAGTACATTTCCCGCGGTAGCAACTGCATCTTCCATCCATACTAATTTTGTCGCTGGTTTAGCTCGGTTTAAATAAATAATTGATTTTGGAATTGCTCCTATACCGGAAGTTTCGATTCCTACTTCATGTAAAGTTTCTTTTGCAGCTTTTTGTAGAACAATGGCTTCCAGTATCGTTCCCAATAACAAAACACCAAGGGCGAATAGGATTCCATCTGATTGTTCTTTAGGATGTAAAAAATGATGGAGACCTTCTTTTACTGTTTCGTAAGAAAGTATTGCAACGATGATGACTGCTCCTAAACAAACAAGATTCACTACCCGCCCAAATCCATTTGGAAACCGTTTTGTAGGCGCCTTTTTTGATAAAGCTGAACCAATATAGACGAAAAATTGATTGGCTGCATCTCCTAATGAGTGCATCATTTCGGCAAACATGGCTACATTCCCTGTAAAAAAATAAGCTGCTCCTTTAATAATACCTAAAGTTAAATTCACAATTGCTGCAGATAATGATGGTTTATTTCCGTCTTTTAGTAATTTTATTATTTCTAACATCGATTTCCTCCAAATTAAGATAAAATTTCAATTTCAATTTTTTGAATATAAGGAAGTGCATGAAAGGTGTTAAAAACTGTATAAGTGTTATTTTTTAATAATGTGGAAAAACGAATATCAACTTCATAAGTCAGATTTTCGCCAGTAATGCGAATATTATCGATAACCATCCCGTTTTTTTTCATGAACTTTAGCAATTCCTCTATATTTTCTTTATGTGCAATCTTTGCTTTAAGAGAAAGTTCTCGCATCCTTATTCGTTTTGGCCCAATTTTTGTTAAAAAAGGTGCTACGATTTCAATACCGAAAACGACAATGATAACTGTTAATAATGCTTCTATATAAAACTCGGCACCGACAGCAATTCCAATTCCAGCCGCTCCCCAAACGATAGCAGCTGTGGTTAAACCTGTAATACTATCGTTTCCTTTTCTTAAAATGACACCTGCACCTAAGAAGCCGACTCCGCTCACAATTTGGGCTGCAAGTCTTAGTGGATCCATTGTGATGTTGATATCACCTCTAGGAGGGGTACTATATGCAGTATCAATCGAAATAATGGTTAATAAACAACTAAATGTAGAAATTACTAAGCTAGTTTTTAATCCCACAGGTTTTTTCTTTAATTCTCTTTCGATTCCGATAATTAAACTTAACATTGCAGCAAAGGCCAATTTAAATAAAACGACGCTGCGAATCGTTTCATGAAAAATGTGAAAGTACCCCAAGACATTTCCCCCTTTTTTTATTGTGCAAAAACATTAATCATGTAAAAATGGATATTGAATAAAGTAAAGTTAGGGGTAAATAAAATGGAAAAACCACCGATTCATCCATCTATAGCAATCATTATTGGTGTCATTTCGATTTCTTTTTCTGCTATTTTGGTAAAACTAGCAGATGCTGAATCGGGTGTTATCGCTTTTTACCGTATGCTATTTACGGTGTTAATCTTGTCACCGATATTTTTAAAAAAACATGTACACGAATTAAAAATGTTAAATAAAAGAGATTGGTTGTTCTCTACAATTGCCGGAATCTTTTTGGCATTTCATTTTATACTTTGGTTTGAATCACTAAACTACACTTCGGTTGCAAGTTCTACGGTTCTTGTTACAATGCAGCCCTTATTTGCTTTTGTAGGAACATATTTATTTTTTAAAGAACGCATTACAATGCAAACAATATTGTCTGGAATTATTGCTATATCCGGTAGTGTTTTAATTAGTTGGGGAGATTTTAAAGTAAGTGGCAATGCTTTATTTGGAGATATACTAGCGCTTATTGCTTGTGGCTTAGTAACAGCATATTTTTTATTTGGACAAGATGTAAGAAAGAGATTATCCTTAATTACATATACGATGGTCGTATATTCTATTAGTACAGTTTGTTTATTATGTTATGTCATAATAAGAGAAGAGTCATTTGGTCCTTATCCAATGATGACATGGATATGGTTTTTGTTGCTTGCAATCCTTCCGAATTTACTTGGCCATTCACTTTTTAACTGGGCTATTAAATGGATAAGCACTACAGTTATTTCAATTGCAATATTATTTGAACCAGTTGGTGCATCAATTTTAGCATTGTTTATTTTTGGAGAAAAATTGATAGTTACACAAATTGTTGGTGGAATTATAGTAATTGCAGGAATTTTGTTGTTTGTACTAGATTTGAAAATGCTAAAAATTTTTTTCAAAAAAACTATTGACTCCTAATGAAATGTGTTTTAATATATATCATGTCCTTAGCGGACGAGATAAGTTTTGTAATAAAAAACAAAAAATAACAAAAAACATCTTGACAATAACAAAACAAGATGTTAAAATGAAAAAGTTGTTTCGACCGATAAATAACGAAACAAAAATGAACCTTGAAAACTGAACAACAAAACGTTAATGCAATAAATTGTCTAGTTGTTAACCCTCGTTGACAAACTAGATTCGGACATTAAATTTTTGAGCAAATCAAATTTTCTTTTATGGAGAGTTTGATCCTGGCTCAGGACGAACGCTGGCGGCGTGCCTAATACATGCAAGTCGAGCGAACCAATTGAAAGCCTAGCTTTCATGAGGTTAGCGGCGGACGGGTGAGTAACACGTGGGTAACCTGCCCTATAGACTGGGATAACTCGCGGAAACGCGTGCTAATACCGGATAACACATCAAAGTGCATGCTTTGATGTTGAAAGATGGCTCCGCTATCACTATAGGATGGGCCCGCGGCGCATTAGCTTGTTGGTGGGGTAACGGCCTACCAAGGCGACGATGCGTAGCCGACCTGAGAGGGTGATCGGCCACACTGGGACTGAGACACGGCCCAGACTCCTACGGGAGGCAGCAGTAGGGAATCTTCCACAATGGGCGAAAGCCTGATGGAGCAACGCCGCGTGAGCGAAGAAGGTCTTCGGATCGTAAAGCTCTGTTGTAAGGGAAGAACAAGTGCAGTAGTAACTGGCTGCACCTTGACGGTACCTTACTAGAAAGCCACGGCTAACTACGTGCCAGCAGCCGCGGTAATACGTAGGTGGCAAGCGTTGTCCGGAATTATTGGGCGTAAAGCGCGCGCAGGCGGTCTCTTAAGTCTGATGTGAAAGCCCCCGGCTTAACCGGGGAGGGTCATTGGAAACTGGGAGACTTGAGTGCAGGAGAGGGAAGCGGAATTCCATGTGTAGCGGTGAAATGCGTAGAGATATGGAGGAACACCAGTGGCGAAGGCGGCTTCCTGGCCTGTAACTGACGCTGAGGCGCGAAAGCGTGGGGAGCAAACAGGATTAGATACCCTGGTAGTCCACGCCGTAAACGATGAGTGCTAAGTGTTAGGGGGTTTCCACCCCTTAGTGCTGCAGCTAACGCATTAAGCACTCCGCCTGGGGAGTACGGTCGCAAGACTGAAACTCAAAGGAATTGACGGGGGCCCGCACAAGCGGTGGAGCATGTGGTTTAATTCGAAGCAACGCGAAGAACCTTACCAGGTCTTGACATCCCGCTGACCGCTATGGAGACATAGCCTTCCCTTCGGGGACAGCGGTGACAGGTGGTGCATGGTTGTCGTCAGCTCGTGTCGTGAGATGTTGGGTTAAGTCCCGCAACGAGCGCAACCCTTGTCCTTAGTTGCCATCATTCAGTTGGGCACTCTAAGGAGACTGCCGTACAAATACGGAGGAAGGTGGGGATGACGTCAAATCATCATGCCCCTTATGACCTGGGCTACACACGTGCTACAATGGACGGTACAAACGGTCGCGAAGTCGCGAGACGGAGCCAATCCGAAAAAACCGTTCTCAGTTCGGATTGCAGGCTGCAACTCGCCTGCATGAAGCCGGAATCGCTAGTAATCGCGGATCAGCATGCCGCGGTGAATACGTTCCCGGGCCTTGTACACACCGCCCGTCACACCACGAGAGTCTGTAACACCCGAAGTCGGTGAGGTAACCCTTTCGGGAGCCAGCCGCCGAAGGTGGGACAGATGATTGGGGTGAAGTCGTAACAAGGTAGCCGTATCGGAAGGTGCGGCTGGATCACCTCCTTTCTAAGGATATTTACGGAAGCATTAGCGTTTTGTGTTCAGTTTTGAAGGTTTATGACCTTCAAAGTTATAGTGTTGTTCTTTGAAAACTGGATAAACGACATTGAAAGCAAGATATTTACTGTAAAGCGCAAACAACTAGGCTAACACGACGTAAATGCGACGTGGATTAAAAGCCATAAGGGTTGCGAGACGTAAGCAAGACAAGGAAATGAGCGAGTGAGAACCGGAGTGTACTATATGCGTACATGAGGATTCGAACGAGCGAAATTGACGAAGTATTGCGCAGCGTATCGAAAACCGAAAAGGTTAAGTTGTTAAGGGCGCACGGTGGATGCCTTGGCACTAGGAGCCGATGAAGGACGGGACTAACACCGATATGCTTCGGGGAGCTGTAAGTAAGCTTTGATCCGGAGATTTCCGAATGGGGGAACCCACTGTTCGTAATGGAACAGTATCTTAACGTGAATCCATAGCGTTAAGAAGGCACACCCAGGGAACTGAAACATCTAAGTACCTGGAGGAGAAGAAAGAAAAATCGATTCCCTGAGTAGCGGCGAGCGAAACGGGAACAGCCCAAACCAAGAGGCTTGCCTCTTGGGGTTGTAGGACACTCTATACGGAGTTACAAAAGGATGGGTTAGACGAACCGTTCTGGAAAGGACGGCCAGAGAAGGTAAAAGCCCTGTAGTCGAAAATCCATCCTCTCCTGAGTGGATCCTGAGTACGGCGGAACACGTGAAATTCCGTCGGAATCCGGGAGGACCATCTCCCAAGGCTAAATACTCCCTAGTGACCGATAGTGAACCAGTACCGTGAGGGAAAGGTGAAAAGCACCCCGGGAGGGGAGTGAAAGAGAACCTGAAACCGTGTGCCTACAAGTAGTCAGAGCCCGTTAACGGGTGATGGCGTGCCTTTTG